>CASEFP010000149.1 GCA_949287225.1 uncultured Lentisphaeria bacterium | reverse complement strand
GCAGACCGCATAAAAGAAGGATTTGGACAGGAAAAACGAGTAAAATATCGGCGGTTCAGTCGTGGAGACTTGAAAAAGGGAAGTCAAAATGCCAACGTAATGTACAGAAAAATCTCATTGGGAGATTTTCAAATTGAAACAAACGGGGTTTCTGTCAAAAAAAGCATTGATAGAGGTTCCCTTATATATTTACAACTTTTTATATGCTTCACAGAATACAGATCATCGCGATCCTGGCGTCGCTGCTCCTGCCCGCGCTGCATTCAGCACGCACGAAAGCCAGGGAGATTTCCTGCATCGGCAACCAGAAACAGCTTGCGATGCTGGTGCTCGGTTATGTGGATGAACACCGGCAGTGGCTGCCGCCACTTTTCAACAAGGCATCCATCGAATCCGGTGACGGCGACAGCCCCCTGTTCTGGTACAATGCTGTCGGAGCAAAACGGAACCTGATCCTGGGATGTCCGGAAGGGTCGAAAAACATTCCGCAGGGACAGACGGTTTACGGCTATGCTCATTACGGACTGTCGTTGGACCTGCTGGGAGGAACCGATAAGCTGGCATCCATCAAGCAGACTCAGATTCGATTTCCTTCGGAAACAGTTCTTGTTGCAGACAGTTCCGGTGTCAATGACTGTAACTCCTGGAATGAAAGTCCATCCTCGGCAAGAGGTTACGCTGTGACTCCTCCGGTTTGGACGACAAAGTCCGTCCGTTTCCGCCACGGAAAAAGACAGGATCATCTTGATCTGACCGCACTTGGCACAAAAACCTATATCCCGACAGTCACCGCCCGCGCCTGTGCAGGGTTCTCTGACGGCCATGCCGTCTCCATGCAGGGGCGTGAAATTGCAAAGACCTCCACACGCACGCTTGCCTCCGGGGATATCTCATGGCCGCATAATGTTTATCAATACTGGCAGGTCACACACTGGTATTATCTGTCCGGTGTCCTGAGGGAACGCAGATGACGGAATCTGTTTTCATTCATAATCCAAGGAAAAATAACAGTACGCAGAGAAAGGAAAGAAGGTCATGAACAAAAGCTCAATGCTCGCTGTATTATTTGCTCTGGGCGGAATGCTCGGTGCCGAAGACACTCCCCCGCAAATAGAGAACTTCAAAGGCCGTTATGCTCCCGTCACAATAGACGGAAGCAGGGCGTTTGAATCACAGACGCCGATGACTCTCACAGCAAAGGAACCCATCGAGGTCGACCCGGCGAAAACGTATCAGCTCAAAGGTGAATTCAAGGCTGCCTCTCCGGGAAGCTCCTTCCTCTATTTCGGTCTGATTCCCTACGATGCGGACATGCGGGAAATCAAAGCGCAGAACATCAATGTGCTTCCCGGCACCCTGACCGAACTCTCCGAAGCGGCGGCACAGGGGGCGCGGACAATCAGAATCCGGAATGCGGCGAACTGGAAATGTGTCCCCGCCCGTTTTTATGCGGCGTTCGGAGCGGATAAAGCACACAGGGATCTTCCAAACTTCAACGTGATCCCGATCAAGACTGTCAACGGCAATGAAATTACGCTTTCCGCACCGCTTCCCGAAGCATATCCGGCGGGAACGTGCGTCAGAATGCACCGCGCCGGTTCGTCGGCAATCTACAGTGCGGCTGCGAACCGGGCGCTTCCGGCGGAATGGACGACGTTCAGCGGAAAAATCAAAGGCAGCGGCTTTCATCCGAAGGGCGGCGAATACTATGACCGTTTCCGTCCGGGAACCGTTCTCGTTGCGCCGGTGATCTACTTCAGGAAAGCGGGAAAGGAGACGGGAAAAGTCTTTTTCCGCAATCTCACTTTGACGGAACTCAAATGAGGGAGATGCCGTCATGAAGAGGAAAGCCGTTTTTCTGTTCGTGATTCTCTCTGTCACGCTCGGCGCGGCGCCGACCCGGGTCACACCGATCAATCCCGCGGAAGCGGTTTTCGCTCCATTCTGGGATTCCACCATGGGAGAGATCCGGAACTGGAAGGTGGTCCGGGGGAGCGTTTCACAGCCGTTCGGTGCGACGGCATTCTCATGGAGCAGGAAAAATGCGGAGAAGGGAAAAGCCGCATTTGCCATGGAACGCACGGTTCCGGTTCCGTGCGCCCGCTATGACCGCCTGATCTCCTGCATCCGCCTGCCCATCGGAAGCACGCTGAGCATTACGCTTGCCACCGACGCGGGAATCCGGAAAGGCTCCTGGAAAGGGGAAAGCCCCTACCGCGGCGAATATCTCATGCCGCTGGACGGGGCAAAGGAGATCCGGAAGATCACGCTTGAAGTGTTTGATACGGACGCGAAATCAGTTACAAACGGCACCTTTCAATGGCTGGGACTTCAGAACAGCGCCGGCCTGAAGCTGCTCGAAGAACAGAAGCAGCAGCTTGCCGAACAGCCGCTGGATCTGTTCCTTGCCCCGCCGGACACGGTTCCCTCCTTTCAGCCCCGTGTCGGACTCCTCGGGCGGGGACTGCGCCTCAAACGCATTCAGGATGAATATCAGGCGCTGAAAAAGAAAACCGGACATGAAATTCTCACAGAACGTCTGCCGGACGGCTACGCTCCGGAAAAGGCGATGTCCGATGTTCTGCCCTTTGCCAATGTGAAACTCTTCGGCAGGGTCCGTGACGAAAATCAGAAGTTCTACGGGGGGAACGGCCTGCTCCAGAAAGGCGTCATTGCACGGAATCCGGAGTATCTGCGCCTGGCGGTCCGCACCGCCGTCGTGATGGCGCTGACACCGAACTGGGACAGCACATTTCTTTCCGACTTCACCGACAGCGGCTGGGATCAGCGCGTTTTTTCCCATGCCGTTGCCGCAGAGGGGATTGCGCTGGTTTTTGACTATGCCGGTGACCTCCTCTCCCCCGCCGGGAGGCAGCTCCTGCTCAAACGTCTGGCGCTGGAGGGACTCGGTCAGATCAACTACAACATCTGGAAATACTCCTATCTCTTCGGCAACAATCAGCTCTCCGTCTTCACGCGGGGACGCCTTGCGGCCTATCTGGTTCTGGAAAGAGCCCATTCGTGGAACGGAGCACGGGTCCGTCCCTATACGGAGCTGGCGCTGCGCGAACTCTGTGACTCCATTGATCTGCTGATTCATCCGGACGGGAGTTTTCTGGAAGGGCCGGGCTACTTTTTCTACACGGTATCCTCCATCCAGCCTTCGCTCCAGATGTATGCCAACGCGCGCGGGAAGAAAATCCGCGACATCATTCCGGAAAAGATGAAAAAACTCGGCGCATTCGGCGATACGCTGATTTCGACCGACCGCCGCGGCGGACTGATTCCCTTTTCCAGCAGCCAGGGCGAAGGCCGCCACGGACCCGTCACGACCTATCAGTTTCTGGCTGCCATCGCGCCGGAAAGCCAGTGGACGCGTCTCTACCACGACCGTCTGGGAAAGGTTACGATGTTAGCGGATCTGATTTTTCTGAGTATGCGCAACGATGTTCCGGACGGCAATCCGCCCTTCAAACCCTTCTCTGAACTTCCGGTTATGGGCGCGATGTCTTCGACGCGCTTCCTCGACGGGGTTCCGGTCAAGCTCCTGCTGCTCGGCGCCAGGGCGAACTCCGCCTGTCACCGGCACAATGACAAGGGCAGTTTCGTGCTGGAGTTCGACGGCGACACCTATGCCGCCGATCCCGGCGGGCAGAATTATGCCGACGCGGACGCGAAAAATGTGGTTCGCGCCGATTACCACAATATGCTCGTTCCGCTGGAGGAGCGTGAAAACGAGAAGGAGACGGTCAGTCCGGTGGACATCCGTCCCGCCGGAAAAGGCGATGCAGAATCCTTCCTTGCGGAAATTCATCCGGCGCCCGCTTCGGGCGGTGACATTCTTGAATGGAAGCGCCGGGTTGATTCCCCTGTTCCGGAAAAAATCACGATCACGGATACCTACCGCATGGCGGAACGCCACAAGGGGGCGCGTTTCCTCTGGATTACGGACCTTCCCTGGAAACAGCTCGCGGACAATACCATCCGGATCGACGGAAAAACCAGCCATATTCTGATCCGTTTTCCCAAAGACGTGCGTTTTTCTTCTGAAACTCTGACCGTCCGGCGGAAGGAGAAGTTCACGAGGATGAACTTTGCGAAGGAAGGCAACTCCGGAGAAATCCGGATGGAGATCGAACTGCACCGGGGGCATGGGTCCCGCGCCGGTGCGGAATAGGACTCTGCCGCAGACCATCCCTTTTCCCGCTCCGGAGCGTTTTGCCGGAGCGGAGGATCTTTTTTCATGCGTTATCCTCCCGCTTTCCCCCGCGGGGAGGAGTGTGACAATCTGTCTCGCCTCAGGCATGGCAATATTCTCTTTTGCTCCCTCTTCCTTATCCTTTTTTTCTTTGCCCTTTTTTCCCGGACGACCGTATGGGCGCGACAGAGAAAAAACCGCTCCGATTTTCAGTCGGAGTTTTCTTTTTTTCAGTGATTGTTTCATTGAAAAAAACCTTTGCGGATGTATATTACCGAATACTGATTCGGATTGATTCCGCGTCATCGGGAAAAAACGGCATAAATGGATGTTTGCAAATAGATAACGAACGGAGTGAATGATGGCGGAAAATGAGATTCCAGCCGGGGACGCTTCCCCTGTGCAGCCCGGCACAAACTATACGGCGGGCAATATTACGGTTCTGGAAGGTCTGGAAGCGGTCCGGAAACGCCCCAGCATGTATATCGGCGACACCGGCCAGCGCGGACTGCATCACCTTGTCTACGAGGTGGTTGACAACAGCATCGACGAAACGCTCGCCGGATATGCAAGCAGAATCGTGGTCACGATCCATCCGGACAACAGCATCACCGTGGTGGACGACGGCCGGGGCATTCCCGTGGACATGCATCCCGAGGAACACAAACCCGCCGTCGAAGTCGTGCTCACCGTCCTGCATGCCGGCGGCAAGTTCGACCACAGCAACTACAAGGTCTCCGGCGGACTTCACGGCGTCGGCGTCTCCTGTGTGAACGCGCTCTCCGACTGGATGCTCGTCGAGGTGCGCCGCGACGGATTCGCCCACCGGATCAAGTTCAACCGCGGCAACACCGTCGAACCTCTGACGAAACTCAACCCGACCACCGACCGCGGCACAAGCGTCACTTTCAAACCCGACGGGACGATCTTCTCCACAACCGAATACGTCTGGGACATTCTGGCGAACCGCATGCGGGAACTGGCCTTCCTCAACAAGGGCGTCCACATCACGCTGGTCGATGAGCGGACCGAACCCGTCCGGAGCGAGACCTTCCACTACGAAGGCGGCCTCGTGGAGTATGTCAAGTATCTGAACGCACACAAGATCGTTCTGCATGAACCGATCTACATGCACAAGGAAAAAGACGGGATTGACGTTGAAGTCGCCATGCAGTACAACGACGGCTATACGGAAAACATTTTCAGCTATACCAACAACATCAACACGATCGAAGGCGGCACCCATCTCACCGGATTTCAGGGGGCGCTGACGCGCACGGTCAACGCCTACGCCAAGTCGGCAAATCTTCTGCGCGGCGACAAGGCGAATGTCAGCGGAGCTGATACCCGCGAGGGACTCTCTGCGGTCATCAGTGTGAAGGTTCCCGAACCACAGTTCGAGGGCCAGACCAAGACGAAACTCGGAAACGGCGAAGTCCGCGGCATTGTCGAATCCGTCGTGAACGACTGTCTCGGAACATTCCTGGAAGAAAATCCTGCCGTCGCCAGACAGGTTGTGGACAAGGCGATGCTTGCCTCCCGTGCCCGCGAGGCGGCAAAAAAAGCGCGTGAGCTTGTGCAGAGAAAAGGCGCGCTTGACGGACTCTCCCCGTTCCTCGGGAAACTTGCCGACTGTTCGGAAAAGGATCCCGCCAAAAGCGAACTCTACATCGTCGAGGGCGATTCCGCAGGCGGTTCCGCCAAGCAGGGGCGCAACAGCTCCTTCCAGGCGATCATTCCGATCCGCGGCAAGCTGCTCAACGTGGAAAAGGCGCGGATCGACCAGGTGCTCAACAACAATGAAATCAAGTCTCTGATCTCCGCGATCGGATGCGGCTACGGCAAGGAGGATTTCGACATCTCCGGACTTCGCTACCACCGCATCGTCATCATGACCGATGCCGATGTGGACGGCTCCCACATCCGGACGCTGCTTCTGACCTTCTTCTTCCGCGAACTCAAGCCGCTCATTGAAACCGGACATATCTACATCGCCAAGCCGCCGCTCTACAAGGTGCGGCGCAAAAAACGCGAAAGCTACATCGACACCGACGAACAGCTCGACAAGTTCCTCACGGAAAACGGCTGTGAGGACATCGTCGTGGAAAAAATTGCCACGGGCGAAGCGATTTCCCCGGAAGAGATCCGGAAAATCGCCTCGTTTGTCACGGAATCCCAGCAGATCATTCAGGGACTTCACCGGCATGGCATTGATCCGGATGAATATCTGAACGCCGTGCAGGACGGCCGTTATCCGACAGCGCAGATTCTTGTCCGCAACGCGGACGGAACCATGACGCACAAATTCGTCTATTCCGCCGCGGAGCAGTCCGCCTTCATCGAGGAGGTCGAAAAGACCCTGCCCCGGATTACCGACGACACGACGCCGGAACAGACGGAAAACGGCGAAGAAGCGCCGCGCGGGCTGCACCCGTCGATCGACATCACGACAATCTACGAATCGGAATCCTGTCTGGAACTCGGCAGCCGGATCCGCGAGGCCGGATACGATCCCGCGACTCTGTTCCGCGGGCAGACGCCGATCTTCCGGATCAAGGAGGACGACGAGGAAATTCCCGTCAACTCGCTCACCGAGCTTTTCGAGGAGATCAAGAAAAACGGCCGCCAGGGACTCCAGATCCAGCGCTACAAAGGTCTTGGTGAAATGGACCCCCATCAGCTCTGGGAGACCACGATGGATCCCGAACGGCGCAAGATGATCCAGGTCACGATGGAGGATGCCGTCGAAGCGGAACGCATGTTCACGCTTCTGATGGGCGACGACGTCGAGCCGCGCCGCGAATACATCGAAAAGCATGCGGCGGGCGTCAAGGACCTCGACATCTGATCCACCGGCACAGAATCCCAAACCTTTCAAGGAGCATACCATGGCAGCAGACAAGGAATCGAAAGCGGCAAAGGCCGCCTCGCAGGCGGTCAGCCCGGCGGAAGCCCGGGCAAAGAATCTCGGCATCGCTCTCGGCCAGATAGAAAAAGAATACGGCAAGGGCGCGATCATGCGCCTCGGCGACAACACAACCGTTGACGTCCCGGTTATCAGCACGGGGGCGCTCTCGCTCGACATCGCGCTCGGAATCATGGGACTCCCGCGCGGGAGAATCATCGAAATCTTCGGCCCGGAATCCTCCGGAAAGACCACGCTCTGCATGCACGTCATTGCCAACGCCCAGAAGGCGGGCGGCGTGGCGGCGATCATCGACGCGGAGCACGCGGTCGATCCGCAGTACGCCCGCAAGATCGGCGTCAACATCGACAACCTCCTGATCTCCCAGCCGGACTGCGGCGAGGATGCTCTGAACATCGCCGATACGCTGATCCGGAGCAACTCCGTGGACGTGGTCGTGATCGACTCCGTGGCGGCTCTCGTCCCGAAGGCGGAGTTCGACGGACAGGTCGGCGACTCGTTCATGGGACTCCAGGCGCGCATGATGTCGCAGGCGCTCCGCAAAATCACCGGCGCGGTGAACCGCAGCAGAACCTGCGTCATTTTCACCAACCAGATCCGCGAGAAAATCGGCGTGATGTTCGGCAATCCCGAAACCACCACCGGCGGCAACGCCATGAAGTTCTACAGTTCGATCCGCCTTGACATCCGGCGCATTGGAACGATCAAGGACGCCGCAGGGGAACCCACCGGCGCACGCACCAAGGTGAAGGTTGTCAAGAACAAGCTCGCGCCCCCGTTCAAGAGCGCGGAATTCGATATCAACTGGAACGAAGGCATCTCCCGTGTCGGCTCGATCATCGACGTCGGCAGTGATCTGGGGCTGATCGAAAAACGCGGCTCCTGGTTTGCGTTTGAAGGCGAACAGCTTGCCCAGGGACGGGAAGCGGTGAAGGCGCTTCTTCAGGAGGATCACGAGCTTGAGGAGAGAATTCTCGCCAGGATCAAAGCTGTGCTTGCCGAGCGCAAGGCCGCCGCGCAGGGCGCAGTGAAAACCGAGGGGGGAGTGCCGGAAGGTTCAGGCGCCGCGCAGGAAGTTGTGCCGGAAGCGGAAACAAAGGCATAACGAACGGCGCGTTCGCGGGAATTCGTTTTTTCCAGCCCAGAAAGGAGTGTCCGTGAAACATCGTGCCGGGAAACATGCGTTTTGCGTGATTGCCGCACTGGGTTTGTTCCATGCGGCAGTGCCTCTGTCTGCACAGATCAATCCCGGATCGGATGTTTTCAATGCGGTCATGGAGGCGGAGTCGCGTGATCGTCAGGCGGGCGACCGGGCGTTCGCAGCGAAGGATTACGCGGTTGCCGCGAGTTTCTACGGCAAATATCTGAAGGACGCGCGGAAGATCGGCAATCAGGAGACGACCCGCGACGCTTACGAGCGCCTGATCGACGCGCTTGTGCTCGGGCGCATGCCCGATCTTGCGGAAAAGACGCTTCGGGATTTTGAAACCGCATTTCCCGGAGCGAATCCGCTCTCGATCACGATGTGGCGCGGCGACATTCTTTCCCAGCGTGGGCGTTTCTCCGAAGCACAGAAAATTTATGAAAGAATTCTGCCGGGGCTGTCGGCCAAAGATCCCCGCAGAATGCGGACGCTCTTCTCCTATGGTTATGTTCTGGAACGTCTGAAAGCCTACAAGTCCGCCGCGAGAGTCTACAACATTCTCTATCAGCAGATGGGCGCTTCGCCGCTCGGCAAACTTGCGTTTGAACGCTGTGTGCTCTGCACGGCCGCAGGGGGCGAACCGAAGCAGGCGCTGGATCTTCTGCTTTCCTATCCGGCGAATTCCGATGCGGGAGATTTTGCCGCCTACCGGCTGCTGAACGCTTATATCCTGCTGAAAGCCGAAGGCGCTGATGCCGCTTCCGGCGCATGGCGGGCGCTTCTCCGCGACCAGAACGGAGGCCGGGGCGGGAATCCTCTTCTTTACATGATCGCCTCCTCGTTTGCCGACGCGTTTGCCGCGGAGAAGAAATATGCTCTTGCGCTGGATTCTTACCGTTTGGCGTTCCATGCCGCTGTCGACAAACAGGAGTCATTTGACACCCTGGAGCGGATCATCCGGGTGTTTTCGGGGATCGGCGATAAGAAGCAGGCCGCCGCGCTTGCTCTGAAACAGCTTGAACTCTTCAAGCATTCTCTCGTCAATGTGGACACCAAGCTTGCTGCCGCGCGTCTTCTGGAAGCCGCCGGCAGCGAGGATGCCGCCCTCCAGCTTTATGAATCCGTTTATTCCAACATCAGTTCTCCGCCGGAGAAGAAGCGCGAGGCGCTGCGGAG
Organism: uncultured Lentisphaeria bacterium; assembly: GCA_949287225.1. Lineage (GTDB taxonomy): Bacteria > Verrucomicrobiota > Lentisphaeria > Victivallales > UBA1829 > UBA11452. The sequence continues at coordinate 47,877 of CASEFP010000149.1, read as the reverse complement.
TTACGCGGTGCTGCAGAAATCTCCTGCCGCGTTTCAGGCGGCGGAAAAGCGGATCCGCTCGCACTACAAGGGGGCGGCGGAAGCCGAAGGAGAGTTTCTGATCGCCGAGGTGCTGGCCGCGCAGCATGAGACGGCGCGAGCCGTCGAAGTCTATCGTTCGATCGCGAAGAAATGGCCGGAATCGGCGGTGAAGGCGCTGTATTTCGCCGCAGCCGTCACGTTTGACGCAAAGGACCCGGACAGCACTCTCGCCTTGCTGAACGATTTGAAAAAATGGAATCCCTCCGAACCGGAAAAGACCAATCTGCTGTTTCTGGAAGCCGCCGCGGAGGAACGCAAAGGGCTTCTGAAAGAGGCGCGGGAAATTTACAGACGTTTTCTTGATTCGGCGAAGAAAGACAATGAATTCGTCCCGCAGGCGCTTTACAATGCGGCATCGCTGGCATTTTCTCTGAAAGAGCCCGCCGATGCGGCGTCACTGTACAGCAGGCTTGTCCGGGAATATCCGAAAAACGCGCTGGCTCCCCGGGCGGCGTTCTGGCTGATCCATGTATATTACAGCATGGGCGACGAAATCTCCGCTGAACGGGAAACCTGGCTCCTTGCCGAGCGGTTTCCGGATTCCGAATACGCAGTCAATGCAATTTTCCGCCTTGCCTCGCGCTATGCCGACACAGGATCGTCCTCCCGCGCGGAAGCGGCGCTCGACAAGCTGATGAAGAACGATAAATTTCCGGCGATTCAGGCGCGAGCCGTATTTGAAAAAGCGCTTCAGCACTACAAGAACAAGGAGTTCAGCACCGCGCTTGAACTTCTGAACGAGCTCTATGAGCGATTCCCGGAAACCGGCTGTATCGGGGATGCCTACTACCTGAACGGCGACATTCTGCGCGAGGACGGCGATTTTTCCGCCGCAATCCCTTATTACACCAAGGCTGCGCAGACACTGCCCGGTTCCATCATCGAATGCGCCGCGCTCGGGTCAATCGGGGACTGTCTGTTCGAGCTGTCCGCTTCCGCGGGCGGCGGACAGCGCGAGGAACTCTCCCGCGCGCTGTCCTGTTACCGGAAACTTCTGGAACTGGAAAAATGCCCGCCGCAGCTTCAGATGATGGCAACCTACAAGATCGGGCGCTGCGTCGGAAAACTGGAAAATGACGAGGCTGCCGCGGATTATTATAAACAACTGCTCTACAAGCTTCCGGCATCGGAGGCGGAACTGCGTCCGGTGGAAACGATCTGGTGTGTGAAGGCGGCCGAGGCACTGATTGACGTGGCGGCGCACCATCCGCTTCGTTCGACCATCGAGGATGCGAAATTCGCGCTCCACTGGCTTCTGGATGCGAAACTGATCGACAAAAAAACGGCCGAGGCGCGTTTTGAAAAACTCAAGAAACAGAAATTCAATCCATAACGGGAGGGTTTGATGATGCTTTACTGGAATATGATCGTATCCGGCGGTCCGGTGATGTGGGTGATTGTGCTGTGCAGTCTGCTGGCGCTTTATATTTTTCTTGCGAAATGGTTTCAGTTTCACCGTGCGCAGGTGAATGTGCGGGAACTGATCAGCGGACTGGTCAACGTGCTGCGGCGTGACGGCATGATCGAGGCGATCACGCTCTGCGACAATACCCCCGGGCCGGTCGCGCGGATTCTCACCGCCGCGATTCAGGCGTATCAGAACGACGACGACATCCGGCAGGCGATTGATGACGCGGCGCTCGTGGAGCTCCCCCGTCTGGAAAGCAGGATGAACATTCTCGCCACAATTTCCAAGGTCACGCTGATGCTCGGACTGCTTGGGACCGTTGTCGGAATGATGGAGACCTTCATTGCCATGCAGATGAAGCAGGGTGTCTCCCTGACGCTCGGCGATCTTTCCGGCGGGATCAGCGTGGCCCTCACGACGACCGCCGCCGGTCTCTGCGTTGCGATTCCGAGCCTGATCGCCTACAACTATCTCGTCACCCGGGTGGAAGCCTTCTGCGTGGATATGGAAAAGGCCGCTTCGGAGATCATTTATTTCTTCAAACACCATAAAGAAGGCCGTGATGCCGATGAGAAATAACATTTCCCCGCGCATCCGCCCGCGCGTCAAACTCATCAAGGAATTTCCGGAACTGCTTCCGTTCGTCAGCGTGTTCTTCCTCCTGACCGTGTTTTTCATGATGGGCAGTTCCTTTGTGCCGGTTTCCGGCATTCCGGTGAATCTGCCGACCGCGAAAATCGTCGGGATGTACAGTGTCAAGAAATACATCGTGACGATCGACCGGCACGGAAACATCTATTTCAACGACATGATTGTGGAAGATCTCAACCAGCTCAAGAGTAAACTGCTTACCGATGTTGCCACGCAGGGAGAAAATGCGGCGATTGCAATCCGGGCGGATATGAATACGCCGCAGTATGGAACCGTTGCGCAGATCCTGTCACTTGCCGATGAACTGAAAATCAATGTGATTCTGCTTGCCCGGCCCGCGGAATCCGGCAGGCAGACCAACTTCCTGGACAACTGACCATGGCGTATCCGTCTCCATTGCAGATGAAACCAAAAAGGAATCTTCCCGCCGGGGCGGTTTTCGCGATTGCATTTGTGACTGTGGCGTTTCATGCCGTGCTTCTTTTTCTCTTCAAGCCGATTCAGGAGGATTCCCATGCCCGGCGTTCCGCTTCACATTATACCGTGATCTGCAAACCGGAGGATCTGGCCGGAGCGGATGAGCATCAGCTGAACTACTTTCTGAAATACACCGAGCCGGAAACCTTTGTCAAGCCCAATGATGAATCCGGATTCAGTCTGGTCAGGCAGATGCGCTACTATGATTTTCAGCGTCCGCGCATGATCCTTTCCGATCTGTTCTCCCGTGTATCCGGAAGCCGGAACGGCATGGAAAACTCACCAGCTCCGTCCCGTGAGCTTGGCGACCTGACCGCATTCCCGCGGATTCCTCTCCACACTCCTCAAGTGAAAGAGACTGCGCCCGCCCAGGTTCCGTATCCCGTATGGTCGGACCTGAAAGGGAATCTTTTTTACGGCCTGCTTGTGAAGGATGAGAGCGCGATGAAAATTCTGGAGAAAAACAGGGCGGAGTCGCCGACGGTTCTTGCATATCTTCCCGGAAAGGAGAAGGATCTGCCGCCGCTCATCCGGATTCTGCGTTCTTCCGGAAGTCCCGCGCTTGACACCCTGGCCGAACGCCAGCTTGCGCTTTATGCCGCTTCCGCCGGACTGGAAACAGAAAATCTCTTTCTTGTGACATGGAACCGGCCTGTTGCCGGAAAGGAGAAGAAAAAATGATTCCGATTTCCGAACTGCATATTTTCCACATCTATCTCCTGTCCTGGCTGATCATACTCGTGATTCTCTGGGTCCGGCAGGAGATGCGTCAGAAAAAGGCTTATGACTGGTCGGTAGTGAAGGAGCGTCTCTATTTCTGTGACAATTGTCACTTGTCTTTCCTTTCCCAGCATGACAGTGAAAACGTGACCCGCTGCCCGCGCTGCAACGAACTCTGCTTCATCCGCAAACGGAAACGTTTCTGACGCGGGATTCAGAAGAGATTTGGCGTGTGCGGGAGTGTTTCCGCGCCGTCGGCGTGTTCGCGGATCCATGCCGTCAGGATGGAGACGATATGGCGGATTTCCGCTTCGTTCAGCTCTCTGCCTTCCGGAATGCCGTGCCACTTGCGGAGACATCCCCGGCAGCAGCAGCCGGTGGCGTGCTGCGCGATGAAGCAGGGATGTCCGCGCATGGGGGTCTGCCTTCCGTCGTGGAGCGGCGCGGCGGGTGCGAGCCGGCGCAGGATGAACTTCCGGCACTGGTGCTCCACTTCGTTCATGCCCTTTTCCGCGATGATCCGCAGTTCCGTTTCTCCGAGTTTGAAACGCGAGCGGAATGCTGATTTCGCAAGCCGGATTCTGAGTTCCGGCCATTGGGGGAGGGGATTTCCCGCTGGTGGGAGAGCCTCCGGAAAGGAGTGTTTTTTCATCATGCGCGCCGTCCGGATCAGAGCTCTTTTCCGGTTTCCTTCCGCATCAATTCCTGGAAGACCTTCTTGTCGCTGGCCTTCATATAGGCCTCTTCTGCGGAGATCATTCCATCTCTGTGGAGTCTCATCAGGTTGTCGTCCATGGTGCACATGCCGCGTCCCTTGTTGGCTTCGATAATGGTGCGGATGTTGGAAATCTGTCCTTCGCGTATGGTGTTGGGCAGACCGTCGGTCCAGAGCAGAATCTCGTGGCAGGCAATGCGTCCGCCGTCCTTTCTGCGGCAGAGCAGCTGGGAGACGACTCCCTGGAGACATTCGGCAAGCATCGTGCGGATCTGTGTCTGTTCATCGGCTGGAAACGCGTCGATGATGCGGTCGATCGTTTTCGGTGCATTGTTGGTATGGAGGGTTCCGAATACGAGCATTCCCATGGCTGCGCAGGTCAGTCCGAGGCGGATGGTATCCAGTTCACGCATTTCGCCGATCAGCACGATGTCCGGGTCCGAACGCATTGCGCCGCGGAGGGCACGCGGGAATGACTCGCTGTGAATGCCGATTTCCCTGTGAACGATCGTGCTCATTTTATTCTGATGCACAAATTCGATCGGGTCCTCAATCGTGACGATGTGCTTGCTCATAGTGCTGTTGATATAGTCGATCATTGCTGCGAGCGTGGTGGATTTTCCGGAACCGGTGGGGCCGGTCACAAGGATCAGACCGCTTTTGATCCGGCAGATGTCAAGGAGGATCGGGGGGAGCTTGAGCTCCTCGATGGTCTGGATTCTGCTGGGAATCTGGCGCAGAACCGCGCCCATGCCGTGATAGTTGTAAAGGTAGTTGCAGCGGAAGCGTGCAAGCCCCGGGATTTCGTAAGCGAAATCGAGATCGTGCTTTTCCCTGTAAAGATCCCAGCGGTAGGCGGGCAGGCAGATTTCACGGAGCATTGTCTCCATTGTTTCCGCTGAGATCGGATTTTCATCGGCATGGACGATCGAACCGTGAATCCGGTATTTTGCGGGTGAACCGACCGCGAGATGAAGGTCGGATCCCTTTTTGGAAAGCATGTCCTTGAGATAGGTGTCAATCATTGCCATTCTTCACTCTCCCTGCATTCTTACCGCGTGCTGTCCTGCGGCAGATTCGCCGCCAGTTTCTGAGCCTCCAGAATCGCCTTTTCGCGGTTCAAGGCAGCGATTTCCGTCGGGTCTGTCATATACTCGAGAGCGGTTTCGTATGTGATGATTCCCGCTTTGAATTTCGCCAGCAGATTCTGGTCCAGCGTGCACATGCCCGCCTTGCTTCCGATCTGCATGGTCGCTTTCAGTTGGAAGACCTTGCCCTCGCTGATGATGTTTCCGACGGCCAGGGTGTTGACGAGGATTTCATAGGCGACAGTCAGTCCCCCGTCCGCGGCGGGAATCAGGCGCTGGCAGATGATGCCGCGGAGACTTCCCGCGGTCATGGCGCGGATCTGCGGCTGCTGGTTCGGCGGGAAGACATCGAGGATGCGGTTCATCGTGTTGGCGGCGTCACAGGTGTGGAGCGTGCCGATGACCAGATGCCCGGTCTCCGAGGCCGTGATGGCGTTTTCAATCGTTTCCAGGTCGTGCATTTCACCGATTACGATAATGTCGGGGTCCTCGCGGAGCGCCCCTTTGAGTGCGCGGCTGTAACTTTCCGTATGGCGCCCGACCTCGCGCTGGGTCACCTGGCAGAGATTCGACTCCTGCAGAATTTCGATCGGATCCTCGACGGTGATGATGTGATCCCTGCGTTTCCGGTTGGCAATATCGACCAGTGCGGCAAGCGTCGTGGTTTTTCCGCTTCCGACGGGGCCGGTGACGAGAACCAGCCCGTTGTGATAGTCCATCAGGCGTTCCAGCGTTGCGGCGTCGTGTTCCAGAAATCCGAGCTCCTGCAGCGAAAGCACCTCGCCGGGAACCAGACGGTAGCTTCCCGAGACTCCGTCCTTCTGATACATCAGCGCGGCGCGGAAACGGCTTTTCCCGATTTCCAGCGCGAAATTCATATCCAGCTCCTTCTGGAATTGTGCCTTGCGTTTTTCCGAAAGGAGCGCGAAGTTCAGCCGTTCCGCCGCTTCGGGGGAAATCACACACTCTTCAATGCGCTCAATCCGCAGATTGCGCCGGATGAACGGCATGCTGTTTGCGGAGATGTGCAGGTCGCTTGCTCCGAAATCGCGGAGGCTCAGGAGGAGGGTTTTCATCAGTTCCGCGAGCTGCTCATCGTTCATGCTGTCGATGTTCCGCAGGCTCGGAAGTCCGAGTTCCGTCGCCTCGAATTCCATGACGGGCTCCGCTGTGGAGAACGCATCTTCCTGTGCGGCGGATTCTTTTTTCAGAACGGGGCGCTTTGTAACGCGGGGCCCGTGAATGGTTCTTGCCGGACCGGCGTCATCGGCACGAACCGAGGGCGGAGGCGGTGCGTCCTTGTCAAAGACAAGTGGAGATTCCGGTGCGGACTCCGGCTGGGGAGAGGCAAAGAAATCCGGCGCTTCTCCTCCTGCCGCCTGTTCCTGTGCGAAGGCAATCACCTGCTCCATCTGTCCGACGAGTGCGTCCAGGCTTTCAGGGGGAACGGTTTCCGCCAGAGAGTCGCAGACCGCCTGTGCGTAAGTCGCCAGATCGGGATCACCGCCGAGACGATCTCCGAGCGATACGGCATCTGCCAGAGAGATCAATTCATTGTCGACCAGTGCGGAAATAAACCACTGAACATCCAGCTGCATAACGGAAAAACTCCTTCCGGTTTTGCCTCACGGGTCAGCATTTCCCGTGTGGCCGGCCAGCATGAGACACACGACTCGGAAAGGAAATCATGCGCCCCGGCACCCCTCCTGCACGGCGGCAAATCATTCCGTTCCGCCTATTCGTGCGGCAAAATCCTGTTTCAGGCAGAAAACTTTCAATTGTTCTTTTTGAACATGTCGTCGCCGAAACCTTCACTGGATTTCGCGGCGGTTTTCGCATTGGCCGCCTTGATCGCATCCTGTTCTTTTTTCTTGCGTGCGGCTTCTTCTGCAAGGTATTTTTTCATGCGTGCTTTTTTTGCCGCATCCAGTTTTTTCTTCTCTGCGGCAGCCTGTTTGGCTTTCTGTGCCTGAAGTGCCTTCTGCTTTGCGGCCTCTCTGCGTTTGGCGGGAATCTCTTTCACGTATTTCGCGATTTTTTCCTGGTATTCGTCCGGGAACTCTTTGACGGGTACAACCGTTTTTCCCTTGTCATGGAAAATCAGAATTCCATTCGGAGCAGCGCCCATGATTGCAAAATTCTTGAAAACACGCCCTGATTTTGTAGTAAGGTCATCTGCGAACGCCCCGACAGCCAGAAGGGCGGAGATCGTAGCAATCAGTAATTTTTTCATCTTCGTATCTCCATTGTTGGTAGTATGTTGTATATTAAACTTTATTTTCCGGTTTTTCAAGTGGCGTAAGAAAACATTTTCAAAAAAGATTCGCCGGCATCCAGTACAGAAGCGAACGGGAAAACAGCAGTATATTCTCATATTTTATGACCAAAATCCTTGTGTGAAGGGATTGTATCTTGCATCAATGCGGCTATATTACCGGGAATTATCTGCAACATCGAATTCAGGAAACTTGAGAAGAACTAGAAAAATGAAAGCGTATGATTTAAGAAAAAAATATCTTGCCTTTTTCCAGAGCAAAGGTCACAGTGTCATTAAAAGCGCATCGCTGATCCCTGACAACGATCCCACCGTCCTTTTCACTACGGCGGGCATGCATCCGCTTGTGCCGTATCTGCTCGGCGGGAAGCATCCGCAGGGTAAGCGTCTGACCGATGTCCAGAAGTGCATCCGCACAGGCGACATCGACGAGGTGGGCGATCCCGTGCATCTCACCTTTTTTGAAATGCTCGGGAACTGGTCGCTCGGCGATTACTTCAAACAGGAGGCGATCGAATTCAGCTTTGAGTTCCTGACCTCGAAGGAGTGCCTCGGGATCCCAGTGGAGATGCTGGCGGTCACGGTATTCGCCGGAGACGAGAATGCGCCCTTTGACGAGGAGGCGTTCAATAAATGGCGCTCGCTGGGCATTCCGGAAAAACGCATTGCAAAGTGTCCGAAGGAGGACAACTGGTGGGGTCCCGCCGGACAGACCGGCCCCTGCGGTCCGGACACGGAGATGTTTTACTGGACCGGACCGCTGCCCGCGCCTGAAGCCTTCGATCCCAAAAACAAACTCTGGGTTGAGATCTGGAACGACGTTTTTATGCAGTACAATAAAACCGCGGACGGGCGCTTTGAACCCCTCGCACAGAAAAACGTCGATACCGGCATGGGCGTCGAGCGCGTGACCGCAATTCTCCAGGGGAAAAAGAGCTGCTACGATACCGAGCTCTTTGCTCCGCTGTTCGCGGAACTGGATCAGCTGCGCGGCGTCACGCATGCGGACGGAGAGGAGCGGAGCCGCTCCGAGCGGATTGTCGTCGAACACGCCCGTGCAGCGACCTTCATCATGGCCGACGGCATCACGCCGGGCAAGGTCGATCAGGCCTATGTACTGCGCCGCCTGGTCCGCAGAATGATCCGCGAAGCGCGCAAGATCGGCGTCAACGGGCTCTTTACAGCAAAACTGGCTGAAGTCGTCATCCGCGAATACAAGGAATTTTATCCGGAACTCGAAGCGAACTCCCGCCAGATTCTGGAGGAGTTCACGCGCGAGGAGGAGCAGTTCCAGCAGGCGCTGGAAAAAGGCACCGCCGAGTTTGAGAAACTGATCGCGCGCGTCCCCGCTCACATCCAGAACAAGGTCGTCAGCGGCAAGAACGCCTTCTATCTGTATGAGACCTTCGGCTTCCCGATCGAGCTTACCGTGGAAATGGCGCAGGAAAAAGGCTTCAAGGTGGATCTCAAGGGATACGAGGAGGCCTACGCGAAACATCAGGAACTCTCGCGCAAAGGCGCGGAACAGAAGTTCAAGGGCGGGCTTGCGGACCACTCCGAGGAGTCCGCGAAACTGCATACGGCGACGCATCTGCTTCACGCCGCGCTGCGGAAGGTCCTGGGGGATCATGTTGCGCAGAAGGGATCCAACATCAACGCGGAGCGCCTGCGTTTCGACTTCTCGCATCCGGACAGGATGACGCCGGAACAGCTTGCCGAAGTGGAAAAACTGGTCAATGCGGCGATTGCGTCGAAAACCCCGGTCACATGCGAGGAAATGGGCGTCGAGGAGGCGCGCGCGCAGGGCGCCATCGGGCTTTTCGGTGACAAATACGGCGAAAAGGTCCGCGTCTACACCATGGGGCCGTACAGCAAGGAGATCTGCGGCGGGCCGCATGCGTCGAACACGGGCGATCTTGTCAGTTTCAAGATTCTGAAAGAGGAAAGTTCCAGCCGCGGCATCCGCCGCATCAAGGCTGTCATCGGAAAATAACGGAAAGGACGGTGCACGATGAAAAATGCCGAGGTTCTGATTTCCAGCAACGACGGAATTTACAGCATCCGGGTGATTGGACGCGCGACATTTGAATGTGCGCCGCCCATCCGGGCTCTGGCAAAGAGTCTGGAAAGCATCCTTTTCAGGAAAATCGACGTGGATCTTGCCGCCTGCACCGGTATGGACAGCACCTTCATGGGGATTCTCGCCATGCTCGGACTGCGCGCCAAAAAGATTGACGCCGTCATGACGATCTTCAATGCCGGCGACCTGAACAAATCGCTCCTGTTCGGGCTCGGCCTGAAGAAGCTGTTTCATTTTTCCGAGGGCGACGTGGCGCTTGACGCGCAGACGAGCGCTTCCGGCTGTGATACCGATAAAATCGAGAATGCGCAGACTGTGCTGGAAGCCCATAAAACCCTGATGGATGTTGACGAGGAAAACGTCAGCAAGTTTGAAAAAGTCGTAGACTTCGTCCAGAAGGATCTGGACAAACTCAACGATAAAAAATAAGCTTTTCATGAAAAACCGCCCGTGGAGAAAACTCCCGGGCGTTTTCCTTGCAGCCTTCCATGCGCTGCAGAAAATCCCCTTTGCCCATGAACGCACCTGTTGTCTTGTCATGTCGCCGGGGCTTTTTTTTCTTTTTTTTTGTTGCAGCTCTTGTTTTTTTTTTGTAAAGTGATTATAATTATATAAACACTTAAGATGGACCAGGAAATATGGCGGAAATCAAATTTCGGGAATTGAAATACAACAAAGCGCGGCTTGCGATCATGAAATTCATTGCGGAGTCCGGGCTGAAGGTTGGAGACCGTCTTCCTTCTGAACGGGAACTGGTCAAGCGTCTGCCGTGCAGCTCCATTACAATGCGGCACGCACTTGCCGATATGGAAGCGGCCGGATTAATTGATCGGCGTCACGGGTCGGGCAATTACCTGGCCCGTGAGATCCGGAATGATCAGTTTCAGAACAATATTCTGTTTGTGTTCGTGTTCCAGAAGGAGGAGGATCTTCCGGGATGGGGAATTGACCGTCTCCGTTTTTTCCTTGCCGACCGGGGACTCGGGCTTTCCTATGTGGCCGTTTCGGAATTCGGGCTTGAGGTTGTGAATGCCTCACGGAACTGCATCGGGATCATTACAGGCGGCTCTCTGACGGAGGATTTTCTTCTTCAGCTGAAAACTCTTGGTCTGCCTATTGTTGTTCAGGGGAATTCCGGGGTCACGCTCGATCTCCCTGTCATTTCCGTTGATCTGGAGCTTGCCGCATACCGCCTTGCGCGGATCATGATTGAGGACGGCCGCAAACAGATTGCGCTCTTCCGCGGCCCGGACGATTATCATCCCGCTGTGCAGGCGGAAGCCGGCTACCGGAGAGCTTTGCGGGAATCGAACTATCCCGAAGCCGTCATGCGGGTTGATGTCCGCTTTACCTACAATGAGGAAATCGAACGCTTCATGCAGCGGCACCCCGATGTGGATGGAATTCTGATGGAGCACTCGTCGCTGCCGGATTTTCTTTCCTGGGTCTGGCGCACCTCGTACAACCGCAAGCCGGCCATCGGTTTCCTTTCCAAGGAGAGCGATCACAAGAAATACCGCCAGAACCGGAATTTTCTCTGGATCAAGTTCCCGCGTCTCTCGCTTCTGGCGGGACAGGTTCTGCTGGACAGCATTATTGAAGGAAAACCGATGCACTCCATCAAGGTGCCGCCGTTCATCCCGTCGATCGACGACGACAATGATTCTTTCATCAGCTGACGCGAAAACAGGAGAAAAAATATGAAAAAAATCAAATATGCAGAGGAGAAAAGAAAATGAGAAAAAGGAAATTATTCACCTTGATTGAACTTCTGGTTGTAATAGCGATCATCGCGATTCTGGCTGCGATGCTGCTTCCGGCGCTGGAGCGTGCACGCGAAGCCGGCCGGTCCGCCGCCTGCCGGAGCAATCAGCGGCAGCTGGGACAGTATTATGCGTTTTACTCCAACGACTACAAGGAATATGTTTTTCCCGCTAAAATGTCCGGTGTTATGCTCTGGGGAACGCTCCGCACCACCTCCATGCCGTGGAATGACATGCTGATAGCATTTGGTTATCTGAAGGCACGGGACAACGATGATTCCATAAAGATCAAACTCACGCTCTGTCCTTCGCACGGGAACCCGCTGTCAACTTGGAATTTCTGCAACATGAACGTCAGCTACGCCTATCATCCCGCTCTGGGGGCCTCGGATGCGGCATGGTATGAAAACAAAGACCAGTGGTCATCCTATGTGTCTCCGTGCCTGAAGAAACTTTCTGATCTGAAAAAAGCCTCTCCATCCTCGGTCGTCCAGATGGCGGACAACTGGAGACTCTACAACAGCAGCGCACTGCGGAGCCTGAATCCGGCGGGCGTCACGCATATCCTGCTTCCCCGGACGATTCTTTCGCCTGATCACGGCTACAGCATCAACGTGCTCTTTCTGGATGGCCATGTCACGAGCCGGGACAGCAGAAAGACATTTACGGAACAGGAATATGCGCCGTGGAATTACTGAAGTGGAAATGAAAATTGCAGAAACAAATATAATGAAAAGGATTTTTCCATGAGACGTAAAATTTTATCGCTGTTTCTCCTCGCCGTGACGGGGCCGCTGCTTTCCGGCGCGGAAACTCTGCGTGTTGATCTCAATGCGGCGAAATGGCACCGCGGCAACGACTCCAGCTCGGTTGTTCTCTCCAGCAGCGGAACGGGAGCGGATACGATTCTGCGCATCACCTTTCTTGACAAAGGCGACAAGTATCCCGAGGCGCGTTTCAATTTCATTCCGCCCGCGAATGTTGAAAAATATACAAAAATCCGTTTCCGGATCCGTTCTTCCGCCGCGACACAGGAGGGGTGGCTCCGCCTCAATGACGAGGGCTGGAAACATCAGTGGAAACTCTGGAATATTCCAGGCGTCGTGAAAGGGAAGATTCTGCCGGCAAATCAATGGGTGACGGTGGAGACGCCGTTTTCCAATCTGAACAAGAAAGCGGTGATCCAGACCGCGTTCGGTTATCCGGCCGAAAAGATTGGAAAAGGGAAAAGCATTGTCTTTGAAATCCGGTCCATGGAGTTTACCAATGCCGGGCAGAGCGCCGAAAACCGGAATCAGAATCTTGCGTTCGACCAATGGAAGAAAAACTATCAACCGGATTATTCTGACAGTTCCCGGTATCTGGGACCGCCGCCGGATGGACGTCTTGCCTCGCCGCTGCCGCTTGTCCGCAACGGGAAACCCTGTGCGGAAATCATTGCCGATCACGGAGTGGAACCGGAATGCGTCACGACCGCCGTGGAGGAGCTTCGGATGTGGATCCGGAAAATCACCGGCGCGGAACTGCCGAGTCTGACATATCCTTCCGGAAAGAAAAACACGAAAATCTTTGTAGGGAAACGCGTTCCGAAAATTGCCGGATCTCCGCACCTCTTCCGAGAGGAACTCAGGACTCTTGCCGGTTCCGACGGCTATGCCGTGCGCACTCTCGGCAATGAAATCTATATCTTCGGCGCCACGGGAAAGGGGGCGATGAACGGCGTTTTCGCATTTCTCATGAACAATACCGACATCATCTGGCCGCGTCCCGGATGCGCGGTAGACGATGTCGAGGGAAATGAGGACTTCACGGTGTATTCCGAGAAAAAAGACCTTGATGCGGCATGGGGAGACGCATTGTCCCGCCCGGCGCTCCGCGCCCACGGCTATCAGGCGACCGCGACATACAAATGGCTGGCGCGGAATCTCTGCAACTATTATCAGGGCGGAGGCGGCGGAGACATCTCCTACCGCAATCCGGGCAAACGAAAATGGGGCAACTATCTGAATCAGTTCGCGTTCGCTCACAATGTCTCGGCCCTCTACCTGCCGCCGGAAAAATATTTCAAGGAGCATCCGGAATATTATTCGCTTGTAAACGGCAAACGTAAAAAGTGGGCACAGCTCTGCTTCACGAACCGGGATATGGAAAAAGTCTATACGGAAAATGTTCTGGACATTTTGCGCCGCGCACCCGATGACACGGAATGCATCTATATCAGCCTCGACGACACCTGGGAGGCCTGCGAATGCCCGAACTGTGTCGCACCGATTCGGGGTAAGAGCGGAAAGATGCTGATGCGTGAAGACGAGAATTTCCGTTCCACGCAGTATTTCCTGTTCATGAACCGTCTTGCCGCGGCGATCCGGAAGGAGTTTCCGAAGATGTATCTGCGGACTCTGGCCTATTTCTCCACAGCCCCGGTGCCGGACTGCGATATTCATGAAGCGATCCGTCCTGAATTTGCCCCGTATGTGCGTCCGAATGACAAACGCCCGATCTTCAGTCCGGAAAACGAATTCTGGCTCAAGCGCCTTCAGGCCTGGAGCAGAAAAAGCCGGCATGTGGACGTTTACGAATATTTTACACTCGGCATGGCGTTCCCGCGCCCGCTGGCGGAAGTGAAACGGTTTGATTTCCCTGTCATGTTTCCTTACTGGAGCTGTCTTGCCAGCGAATATCCGGGCCGATGGGGAAAGGAACGGCACGCGGCCTTTCTTAAGATCCTGGACTATTCCGCCGTGGAATACTGGGTGATGGCCCACCAGATGTGGGATCCCGGCCGTGATCCGGAACAGCTGCGCAAGTATTTCATCCGCAGGACATTCCGGGAAGCCGCACCCGAAATTGAGCGGTTTTACGGGCTTCTTCGCGCGGACTTCTTCCGGAATGAGGCGACTTCCACGCTTGGCGACAGCGGCGTGCTCCTCACGCAGCGCCATATAATTGATTCCGGCCTGGAAAATCAGCTCCGCACCCATCTGGAGAAGGCGGCGAAGCTGGTCCGCCACCCCGTTTCTGCCGAGATGATCCGCCTGCTGCGGAACCGTTTCGAGGAACTCATCTCCGAAGCGCGCTCGATCAAGACTCCCGCTCTGGCCGTTCCTCTGATCCGTCCGAAGGGAGCGGTCACCTTCGACAGTTCCGTCTGGGAGGGGGCCGCTGTCGTGAACGGTTTCCGGAAAAGCATGACCCCCGCGGAAGGCTCCAGAGTGAAAAGCACACTCAAACTTTTCCATGATGCGGAGAATCTTTACATATCCTGCGTTTTCCAGGATCCGGACATGAAAAACATCAAAATTCTCCCGATTCCCGCGGGCAGCTCCGAGAAGGTGGCCGAGGACGACCATCTGGAGGTGTTTCTCTGCGACAACAGCGCACAGGGGGTCTATTACCTTTTTGCTGTCGATCCGGAGAACAAGCGCGGCGACGTCCGCAATTATGACCGGAAATGGAACGGGAAATGGGAGTCCTCCGCACGGATGCTGTCCGACCGCTGGGAAACCGTCCTGAAAATTCCGCTCCGGACGATCCGGTGCGACATCAATGCGGACAACCGGATCCGCGCCATGTTCATCCGGGAGTATTCGCCGCGCGCCGGCACGCCTCGCGAATACAGCTCCTGGGGCGGGGGAAAACATCATCAGATCAATACATTCGGCACACTTACCCTGATGAAGTGAATCCCCCCGATCCGCGCGCGGGGATCGTGCTTGCGGGGGTCAGAGAAAGCCGAAGCCGAGGATGACGGCCCGCCCGTCCAGCGTGCCGCAGACGAGGCGGAACAGAACTTCCTGAGTTATGGTCCGCCCGTCCGCGCCTTTCCGTTCGAACGTCACGATCCAGATCCGATTCCGCACGGACGGGGTCTGCAATGCGGTCAGATAGCGGAAATCCCCGATTTTGCCGAACTGCGAAAGAATGTTTTCCCGTGACGTCCGGAAATCCCTGTTTGTCATTTTCGCGGCGGGGCCGTTCGCCAGACACGCATGGAATGCCTGGAAATCATTGGCCCGGATCGCGGAAAGCAGATTGTCGCCGAGCCGGATGTCGCCGGAGGAATTCGTTTTTTGTGTTTCCTCCATCCGGGATGCGGGTCTGTCCGGAATCACCGTGCAGGCGCAGAGCAGCGCCGCCGTCAGGATTGCAGGAAAAAGGAAAAATCGTCTCATGGAATCAGCCTCCGGTTTACAGCGGGGTTCCGGGCGTCTGTCTGCGGCGGAACCCCGTTTTTCTTACGGTTTTGTTGTTTTTGAGCTCATGCCGGAAAGCCCCGGCCTGTCATCCGGGGAATCCCATACGCACTCGGCAGTCACGATCAGTTCGGAATGTTTGACGGAGTTTGACTTCGTCGAAAAGAGATACCCGAGATAGGGGATGTCCATCAGCCACGGAATGCCCGTTGTCGATTTCACGACCTCCTGCTTCCTGAGTCCGCCGATCACGAAGCTGTCCTTGCCGTGCGGCAGGCTTACGTCCTGCGTGACGACACTCGTTTTCGAGATCCGCGGCTGTCCGCTGGATTCAAATCCGAGCAGACTGGAATTCGAGAGCGTCACGGTGAATCTTGTCTCGTCCAGATTGACCGACGCGTTCGTGACCTGCATCTGGAAGCCGAATCCGGCAAACTGCGTCGTCACCTGCTGATTGCCTTTCCCGACCGGAATGTCGTCCTTGTCGATCGTACGGCTGATGATCGCCGAGAGCAGTTCATACGGGCCGACGCCGGTATCCGGCAGCGTTGCGGCATCCGGCACCGGCTCCGACGCTGCGATATAGAAAATCTGTGTGCTCCGGTCGAGCAGGGCGGGGGTGTTGTTGCGGATCAGAAGCTCTCCCGTGTATGCGACTTCCGCCTTCCCCCTGCTGACGAGAAAATCCAGATAGCGCGAGTTCCATTTCGGGTTGAAATTGTAAAAGCTTGTGCGCTCGGACCCGTAGCCGCGCTCCGGCATGTTGCCGCCGGTGTAGACGGCTTCCCAGTTGTTGCGCATGCGCCCGCCGGCGGAAAAGAAGTCCGCGCCCTCGTTGTTCTTCCAGGATTGGAAGTCGATTCCCATCCGGTCGTCGTTTTCGCCCGTGAGTTCCACGACTTTGATTTTCAGGCGGACCTGCGGGATCGGGACGTCGTATTTTGCGAGCATCCGCGCGATATTGTCGCAGGAGTAGTTCGACACGTCGAAGATCAGGTAATTGAGATCGGGATCGTAAGTCACCAGATCCTGTCCCTGCCAGATTTCCGTGACGTCGGTGATGTTCATCCCCACGTTCTGGATCAGCGGCATGAGATTTTTCGCCGGGACGAACTTCGGCAGATAAAAGAATACCTGTGTGCCGTAGTTCGCCCCCATCTGCGGCCTGTCCATGAACTTCACAATCGAGTCGATTCCCATTCCGCCGGGGTGGTCCTTGAAGCGGTATTCCTCGGCGCTCACGATCAGGAGCCCGGTTCCGTCGACGTATTTCAGGCACTCCACGGCGGTGTTGCTTCCGAGCTGGAGCGTCGGAGTGTATCCCGGCTGTGCCGTCGCGGGCGTGGTCAGCACCGGAGCGCTCACCGTTGCCGCGACCGTTGCCGCCGCCTGCGTGCCGATTCCCGTTCCGGTGCCGGTTCCGCTGTTGACGGCGTTGCCCGGATAGGACTGCTGGAGACTGGTGTTGCCGACGCGTTTGGCCTGAACCATCTGGCGGATGTAGTCGCGGAACTCGTAGGGATCCACATGTTTCAGAAGATAGGTTTTCGTGACCACGCGCGGGTCGTTGTTGTCGCGGATGAAGTGGACGACTTTCGTATCTTCTTTGACGGGAACGAGAAGCTGCGCCTCGACGCGTGTGCCGTCGTAGCCGCCGGTGTTCTGGAAATTGGAATCGCGGGGTGTCCCCGCCACCTCGGCCGCGCCGCAGAGAAGCGATCCGGCGGAAAGTAAGAGTGCGATCCATGGTTTCATTGCCGTATTCCTCTTCATTTGATTTTCTTCAGTGTTCCGGCTTCAAGCTCATTTTTCCGGGGCGCGGTATCAAGCATCTCCGCACGGACGGTCAGGTAGAAGCGTGTCTTTTCCCGGCTGGTCGTTGTGGTGCTGAAGAGATACTTGAGCACCGGGATTTCTGCGAGGAAGGGTACTCCGATCGTCTGTTCCACTTCCTGATCCTTGTCCCATTGCGCGAGAATCACCTCTTTATTGAGTTCGATCAGGGTATTGCCCTGGATCGTTCCGGTTTCGATCAGCTCGCTTCCGACGTTGTTGCGCTCGACCACGCTTGCCGTCTGGACGTTGTAGCCGAAAAAGAGGGTGCCGGGGCGTTTCGCATTGGCGCCCGGCATGTAGCTGCTGAGAGAAAACGCCTCGCTTGCCGGGTACCCCGCCTGCGGGATACCCCCATGCAGATTCACAATCGGATTGATGATCTTGAGATAGACCTGATTCGCGCCCTCCGGAAGGCTGCTGATCGCGCTGAGTGTGACGCTGGTCTTGTCATTGTCGTTTTTTGCGATGTTCTGGAACTGCGGATTGAAGAGCAGTTCATAGCTTTTCGAGTCGGAATTGGAGACCGTCAGGTTTGCCGTGTTGCGGATGTCCGCGTTGCCGCTCTGCTGGAGGACGCGGAGAAAACTTGCATCGAACTGCGGGGCGAAGAAGAAGCCGCCGGCGGGCCCGGACATAGCCTGAAGCGCGGCGGTGCCCCCGGAGGAGAGGCTGAAGACATCCCATCCGGTCTGGAACAGATTCAGCCCCGGGCCGTTCTTCCATGCCAGATAGTCGATCCCGAGGTCGCGCATCGTGCTTTCGCGGATCTCGCAGATGGTGAACTGGAAGGAGATCTGCGGCGCCGGGCGGTCGAGCCACGAGAGAAAGTCGAACATGTATTCGGTGTTGGAGCTGTTGTCCTTCCAGTAGATCTGATTGGAATTCTGATCGTAGCCGTAGACGGACCCATAGGGACCCTCGCCGATGACCGCGTTCACGATGATGTTGATGAGATCCTGCCCGGAACGGTATTTCGGGCGGTAGACGGCGCGGGTGATGCCGGTTCCCCGGATGATGTCGCCGGGCACCTTGCCGTCGATTTCCACGTTCCGGTCGGCCGTTCTGATGAACTCGTCGACATAAGGCATCATGCCGACGGGACATGTCACGGTCAGAATCTGTTCATTGCTGTTTCCATACTCGATACAGCTGACAGCCGAATTGTTGTTGTAACGCTTGACCATGCTCAGGACGAACGGCATGATGTCGTTCGCCTGCACGTATTTGAGCACATGGATTTTCGAGACCATGTAATCCTGCGCGTCGTCCTGAACGAGACGGAGGGTCTGTTTTTTCCCCTCGTCTCCGTGAAGGCAGAGCAGCACACAGAAAAACATCCACAGCACTTTGGCCGTTTTCGACATTGGTTTTCCCCCCCATGCAAGTCACTTTTCCGTTGGAATAAGAGTGTTGCGGCAGAACCGTTCCGGACAAGCGGATGTGTCAAGGGTTCTGCTTCGGATCCGCTTCGGACCGGAAGTGTGCTAATCGGGCGCGGCATGTCGTGCGCTGTTCATGAAAAGTCCCCCCCCGGGATTGCTTTCTGATCAACAGATGAATCTGATTCCCCACAGACTCATTATACACGTTCCGTCATGCGATTTCAAGTTCGGCCTGAAAAGTTTCGGCGGAAAAGTGATGCTGTGTTCTGCGTTTCTCCGGAAAAAGGACGGAAAAAAATGCCTTGCGGGTTGTAAAAAAAGAAACATCCAATATAGTAATACATTTCAGAATTCGGGAGAATACAATCTCATGAAACTGTGGCTGTTGTCAATTCTGCTGATTTTTGCGGCAGCGACGGGATGTGCGCAATGCCTTTCCGGCGTCTGCGGTGTCTCGGCTTCCGCCGTTATTCTGCGGAATACGCTGGAGGCAAAGACCGTCGCCTCCGTGCCGTACAGCTATCTGCAGGATATGATCCAGCCGGAGAGCGTGTCGCAGGCAAATTCTCTCTGGAAACGTCTTTTCCCGCAGTATGTCCCTGCTGGTTTTTTCTTCTGCCCGGAACTCTCCCTTCCGCCCGCCTGCGGGAGATTTTTCCCCCGCGAAAGGACGCTTCAATGGGAAGCGAAGGCTTCCTTTTCCCTTTCCGCGCCGCCGCGCGCGGGGCCAGGGGAATGGAACTGATCCTGCGCCGTTTGTTTGACGATAGACCCTCGGCGCACCGAGAACTCCTGTCCTGAGCCGTCCGCGGATTGGCATGGACAACACCGTGATACAATGTAAGGAACGCCTGATGAGTCTGAAACACTGGTTCAAAAGAAAATATCTCCACCTCTACATGAGGATCGTCCGGGAAAAAGCCTCTCCGGAATATATTGCCAGAGGCTGGGCGATCGGCATGTTCTTCGGCTGCCTGATTCCGTTCGGATTCCAGCTGATCTGCTCGCTTCCGGCGGCGTTTCTGCTGAAGGGAAGCAAAATCGGGGCGACCTTCGGAACCCTTCTCACCAATCAGGTCACGATTTTCTTCATCTATCCGATCCAGTGCTATGTCGGGAGCCGTCTCATGGGAAGCGATCTCACCTATCCCGGTGTCAAGGAGGCGCTAAAGGATGTTCTGCACAGACAGGACATGGATTCATTGCTCGGCATCGGCTGGGATCTGATCGAGGCGTTCTTCATCGGAGGACTGCTGCTGACGATCGTGATGACGCCGCTGACCTATTACGCCGTCAAATACGCGGTGATCCGTTACCGCGGCCTCCGCGAGAAACTGAAGGTCAGACGATTGCAGAAATTGAAGGAAAAACGCGAAAGCATGAATTCATAAGAAACAAAAAAGGAGTTGCCCGGGGAAGCTAGAGAAGAATGAAAAAAACGATGTTGTCCGGCATGTTCCGGAATGAAGTGTAAATACAGACAAGTTTGACGGAAAGAAGTTGATCCAATGAATGAAAGTTTGTCTTTGACGGCGCAGATCGCGATCCTTACGCTGCAGCTGGGAGTGATTCTCTTTGCCGCGCGTTTCTTCGGCGACCTGGCGAAAAAACTGAAGGTTCCCTCGGTTCTCGGCGAGCTGGTCGCCGGTATTGTCATCGGGCCGTATCTGCTCGGCGGAATCGGGTTTGACATGCACGGGTTCCACAACGGGCTGTTCCCGCTGATCGAGGGGGCGTCCGTGCCGGTGTCCACACCGCTTTACGCGATCGCGACCCTCGGCTCGATCGTCCTACTGTTCATGTCGGGACTGGAGACCGATCTGCGCATGTTCTTCAAATACTCGGTTGTCGGAAGCGTGGTCGGGCTCGGCGGTGTGATTTTCTCCTTCGTCTTCGGCGATGTGATCGGCATGATCGCGCTGAAGGCCTCCTTCATGGATCCGCGCTGCCTGTTCCTCGGCATTCTCTGCACTGCGACCTCGGTGGGAATCACCGCGCGCATTCTTTCGGAAAAGAAGAGCATTGACTCGCCGGAGGGCGTGACGATTCTTGCCGCCGCCGTGATTGACGACGTGCTGGGCATCATCTGCCTTGCCATCGTGATGGGCATTGTGACGGTCAGCGCGTCCGCGGGCGGCCACGTGGACTGGGCGGGAATCGGCTGGATCGCCTTCAAGAGCTTCGGCATCTGGCTGGGCGTCACCCTGCTCGGGCTGGTGCTCGCCCATAAAATCGCCGCGTTTCTGAAATGGTTCAAGTCCGCCGCGACCTTCTCCATTCTCGCGCTGGGGCTGGCGCTGCTTCTCGCTGGATTGTTCGAGCAGGCGGGGCTTGCGATGATCATCGGCGCCTATATCATGGGGCTGAGCCTTTCCAAGACGGACATCTCCTTCTCCATCCAGTCGAACCTGCACCCCGTCTACAACTTCCTCGTGCCGGTTTTCTTTGTGGTCATGGGCATGCTTGTGGACGTCCGCGTGATGGCGAATCCCGAGGTCCTGACGCTGGGGCTGATCTATTCGGCGGTGGCGGTTCTGGCTAAAATTCTCGGCTGCGCATTGCCGGCTTATTTCATGAACTTCAACATGCTCGGCGCGCTGCGCATCGGAACGGGCATGATCCCCCGCGGCGAGGTCGCCCTGATCATCGGCGGCATCGGCGTGACGACCATGATGATGCTCAACGGGCAGAAGGTTCCGATTCTCGATTCGAAGCTGTTCGGTGTCGGCATCATCATGACGCTCATCACCACGCTGGTTGCGCCGCCGCTGCTCAACATCATGCTCGGCATGAAGGGCAAAGGCGTCAAGAAGGAGGTCAAAGACACTTCCACGGTGCACACCGCATTCAGTTTCCCCTCCGAAGTGGTGGCGGATTTCGTCCTACAGGGGGTCATGGAGAACTTCCGGAGAGAGGGCTTCCGCCATTCCGCGCTTGACAAGGAGGCGGGAATCATTCATCTGCGCAGAAATGACATGGTATTCGCCATGACCTTCCATGACAGCCAGATCGTTTTCGCCTCCAACCCGGACGAGGTCTTTCTGATCAAGGCCGTGATGTATGAGACCTTTGTGGAACTCCATCAGTGCCTGAACAAGCTCAAGGAGCTCTCCCGTCCCGAGGAGATCCGCAAACAGCTGTTCGAGGGTCAGCGCCTGAATCAGGACGACATCGGCAAATATGTGATCCCGATTGAACGGATCATTCTCTCCGACTGCATCGTGACGGAGCTGAATGCGACAACCAAGGAAGGTGTGATCACGGAACTGATTGACGTTCTTGACCGCAATAAACGCCTTGCCGACCGCGACAAATGCCTGTCTGCTGTGATTGAGCGCGAGAACACGGTTTCGACCTGCCTGCCGGGCGGTCTTGCCCTGCCGCATGGCAGAACCGACGGCGTTACGGAGCTGGTCTGCGCGATCGGCGTCAAAAAGAGCGGTTATGCTTTCGACGCGCCGGACAAGGGCGCAACAAAGATCGTCATTCTCTCCCTCTGCCCGAAGGATTCCAACAATCCCTTCCTTCAGTTCATGTCGCAGCTTGCCGCTGTTCTGAACAGCAAGGAGAACATTGCCGACATTCTGAATGCCACCAGTCCGGGAGAGATCCGCAGGATCATGCTCGGGCGCAAATAATCCGCATAAAAAACGGAAACAAAAAAAACCGCCGGACGGCACGCATTGCCGCGGCGGTTTTTTTTGTTTCCGGGGTGATGCGGGATCAGAGATTGTCCGGTTATTCCGGCAGGATGAAATCAGAGACGGAGCGGAAGCGCACGGCATTCCAGGAGAGGGCGCGCGCCGCTTCGATGTTGTCTGCGCGGTCGTCGAAATAAACGCAGGGTTTCCCGTGGCGTCGCTCGAATTCGAGATACATTTTTTCCGACGGCTTCTGCGCGCCGACGTCGAAACTGTAAACCCCGTCCAGTGCCAGATGGAAGAACTCGCATTTGCGGCGGCATTCCGTCAGATGGAAGCGTGAGACGTCCGAGAGGAATACGAAACGGTATCCGTTCCGGAGCGCGGCACGGACAGCTTCGGACATGCCGGGAACCGTCTCTCCGATGATCAGGTTCCACGCGTCGATCATTTCATCGTCGCTGAAACGGTGCTGTGTCTTTTCATGAAAAAAGTCCAGCCATTCGCGCTCGGAGATCAGGCCGCATTCCAGCTTTGCCGAAACAGCAAGAATTTCAGGCGTCGGAAAGAGCTTCATGCGCGCAATGACCCGCTCGGGATGAATGGAGACGCAGACATTCCCGATGTCCAGGGCGATGAGTTTGCGCGCGGCGTTTTTCATGCGTTGGAGTGTCTGAGATAGGCTTCGACGAAGGCGTCCAGGTCGCCGTCGAGCACCGCGTTGACGTTTCCTGTTTCGTAATCGGTGCGGAGGTCCTTGATCAGTTGGTAGGGCTGGAGGACGTAGGAGCGGATCTGGTTGCCCCATGCGATGTCGGATTTCTCTCCGGAGATCGCGGAAGCCTCCTTCTTGCGCTGTTCCTCGGCGCGTTCATACAGGCGCGCCTGAAGCATTTTCATGGCCATCGCGCGGTTTTTATGCTGGGAGCGCTCCATCTGGCAGGCGACGACGATGCCGGTCGGCAGGTGGGTGATGCGCACGGCGGAGTCGGTCCGGTTGACATACTGGCCGCCCGCGCCGCTGGAGCGGTAGGTGTCGACCTTCAGATCCTTCTCGTCGATTTCAACCGTGATGTCGTCGCCGAGTTCTGGGAACGCGTCGGCCGAGGCGAAAGAGGTGTGGCGCCGCGCGTTGCTGTCGAACGGGGAGATGCGCACCAGGCGGTGGATGCCGCGCTCCGCCTTGAGATAGCCGTAGGCGAACTCGCCTTCGACGCGGAGGGTTACACTTTTTATGCCCGCTTCCTCGCCCGGCTGGAGATCGACGATTTCATCCTTGAAGCCTTTCCGCTCGAACCAGCGCCGGTACATGCGCATTAAAATGCTTGCCCAGTCGCAGGATTCGGTTCCGCCCGCGCCGGCGTGGATGAAGAAGAAGCAGTTGTTGCGGTCGAAGCGCCCGGAGAGGAAGCTGACCAGTTCGATCTTGTCCAGATGTTCGGAAAGCGATTTCCAGGCGCCGTCCGCCTCGGCGAGAAAGCTCTCGTCCTCGCCTGCGAGTTCGGCGATCGTGTGGAAGTCCTCGACCTCCTTGACAAGATTCTGATAGGGCTCGATGGTGTTCTTGCAGGAGCTGAGCTTCTGGACGGTCTCCTGCGCCTTCTCCTTGTCATCCCAGAAATCGGTCCGCGCCATGATGCCTTCCAGTTCCGCCATTTCCTGTTTGTATTTTTCGATCTTCAGGAACTCGTAAAGACGGCTGAGTCTCAAATCGGCTTCCTGCGCGTGCGCTTTGATTTCTTCAATAATCATAATTTTTTTCTCTGTCGGTCCATAGTTTTCGTGCAAAATCATTTTTTCGTGTTATATTGACTCTATAAGTTACTTTCAGAATGCGTTAAATTCAAGTGAAGGAGGAAAATATGCTTTCAAAATCAAGTCTGGATTTTCTTGAGACGCTCATGACCAGCTCCGGCCCGTCCGGATTCGAATTCGAACCCGCGGCGGCGTTCCGCTCCTATGCGGAAACTTTTGCGCATGAAGTCCGCACCGATGTGACGGGCAATACGATCGCCGTGCTCAATCCCGACGCGAAATTCAAAGTCATGCTTGCCGGTCATTACGATGAGATCGGATTTCAGGTCGTCTATATCGACGAGACGGGACTTGTCTTTTTCCGTCCGGTCGGCGGCATCGACAAAAACACGCTTCCCGGAATCGAGGTCAATATCCTCAATGCCAGAGGCGAGAAGATCCCCGGCGTGATCGGACGGAAGCCGATTCACCTCCAGACGCCCAAGGAGCGCGAAACGCCCTCCGAATTCAAGGATCTCTGGATCGACATCGGCGCGGAGAATGAGGCGGAGGCGAAAAAGCTGGTCGGCGTCGGCGATCCCGTGGCGTTCCGGGTCAACTGGAAGCGCTACGGTGCAAACCGCATCATGTCCAAGGGACTGGATGACAAGATCGGCGCATTCGTCGTGATCGAGGCGCTGAAACTGCTTTCGAAACGCAAAATCAAGGTCGGCGTCTATGCGGTCGGCACCGTGCAGGAGGAACTCGGACTGCGCGGAGCTACAACCAGCGCATTCGGTGTCGATCCCGCCATGGCGATTGCGGTTGACGTCGGCTTTGCCACCGACGTTCCCGGCGTCGAGAAGAAAGCCTACGGCGACGTCACGCTCGGCGGCGGCCCCATTCTCTCCCGCAACGCGGACAACAATCCCGTCGTGAACCGCCTGATGTTCAAAATCGCCGAAAAGAAGAAAATCCCCTATCAGCTCGACTGCGGCCATCGCGCCAGCGGCGGAACGGACACCGCGCAGATTCAGATGACGCGTTCCGGCGTCGCCACCGCGCTTGTGAGCATCCCGAACCGCTACATGCATACGCCTGTTGAGATCTGCGACCTGCGCGACGTCGAGGGCGCAATCAACCTGATTGCGGAGACCATCGCGTCGCTGAGCGGCAAAGAGTCCTTCATCCCCGGCGTGGACTGAACGGAAAGGAACGGCGATGGGCAGTCTGTATCTGATCTCCGGCAACGAGGAATTCTCCGTCAAGGAGCACGCCACGGAACTGGTCTGCCGCCTTTACGGCGAAATTCCGGAGGACAATCCGGAGCTGGAGGTCATCCGCGGCGACGACGATACGGAGAAGTTCACCGCCGTCCTCGACCGTTTCCTCGCCACCATACAGACGCCGCCCTTCCTGTTTCCGAGGAAATCGGTCTGGCTGAAACACTTCAACAAGTTTGAGGAGGCGTTTGCCGAGCCTTCGACCAAAAAGCAGAAGAGCCGGATGGATCTCCTTTCCGATTTTCTGAAAAACGGCTTCCCGGAGGATCTGACCCTCATCATAGACGGTCCGGGACTCGACCGCAGAAAGGCATTCTACAAGCTCTGCGAAAAGGTCTGCGCTTCCGCGGGCGGAAAGATCGAATGGTTCGACAAAGTCGATCCGAAGGCGAAGGGCTACGAGGCCATGCTGCATAAAAGGATCCGCGAGGCGGTCTCCCATTACGGGAAACGCATCGACGAGAACGGCGCCGCTTTTCTGGCCGAGACCGTCGGCGCGGACGCGGCTCGATTGAAGAACGAGCTCGACAAGCTCGTCTCCTACGTGGACGAGGCTCCTGTGATCACACTGGACGACTGTCTCCAGATCTGCAGCCGCAACACCGAGACGCTCTCCTGGGAATTCTCCTCGGCGCTCGCCTCGAAAAACGCGGCGAAGGCGATCTCCCTGATCCCCGGCATCTGCGAAACGATGGAACAGGAACGCGGCTCGGGCTCGCGTCCGGAAATCGCGATCGTCGGCGCGGCGAACGCCGAATTCCAGCGCCTGCTTGCGGCAAAATGCGAGTCGGAGCGCTTCCGGATTCCCCGCAATGCGAATGCCGATTTCTTCTACTCGCTGTTTGAATCGCAGAAGGGCGCGCCGGGAAGGAACAGCTTCTTTTCCATGCATCCCTTCCGCGCCTACAAGATCTGGGAAAACGCGCGGCTCTTTTCCGACCGGGAGATCTCCGACGCGTTTGAATCCATTTTCGAGGCGAGCAAACAGATGGTCACCGGCGGCGATGCGCGCCTTGCGCTGGAAAACCTTGTCATGAACATTGCCGGGCATTGAATGAGACGGGGGGAGGCGCGGAGATGCTGAAAATCGTGGCGGATGACAAAATTCCCTTCCTGAAAGGCGTGCTGGAACCGTATGCGCAGGTTGTCTATCTGCCCGGCGGAAAGATCACACGGGACGATCTTCTCGACGCGGACGCGCTGATCACCCGCACCCGGACGAAATGCAATGCGCGCCTTCTCGACGGCACCGCCGTGAAGCTCATCGCGACGGCAACGATCGGATACGATCACATCGACACGGACTACTGCAGTTCCCGTTCCATCGCCTGGACAAGTGCGCCGGGCTGCAACTCGGGGTCCGTCATGCAGTACATCACTTCGCTCCTGCTGCGCCGTGCCCTCCGGACGCACCGGAGTCTGAGCGGCATGACGCTCGGCGTGATCGGCGTCGGCAACGTCGGATCAAAGGTCGCGAAGACGGCGGAAGTTCTCGGCATGCGCGTGCTCCGGAACGATCCGCCGCGCGAACGGAAAGAGGGCGGGGGCGGATTCGCGGCGCTTGACACCGTTCTGAAAGAGTCCGACATCATCACGCTGCATGTGCCGCTGAACCGGACAGGAACTGACGCGACATACCATCTTGCGGATGAAGCGTTTCTCAGACGGATGCGGTCCGACGCCTTTCTCATCAACTCCTCGCGGGGGGAGGTCGCGGACAACGCTGCGCTTCTGAAAGCGTTGAAAGAGCATCAGATCGCAGGCGGTGCGCTGGATGTCTGGGAGAACGAACCCGGAATCAGTCTGGAGCTGATGAAGCATCTGGATTACGCGACGCCGCACATTGCTGGCTATTCGGCGGACGGCAAGGCGAAGGGGACGGCGATGAGCGTTCAGGCGCTGTCGGCGTTTTTCTCCCTTCCGCTCGGCAAGTTCGAGCCTTCGCTTCCGGAGCCGGCACAGCCGCTGATCCGCATTCCGGACACGGGATCGCGCGAGGAACGGATTGCCGAGGCGGTATTCCGTTCCTATGACATTCTTTCGGACGACCGGCGTCTTCGCACGGCGCCATCTGAATTCGAGCGTCTGCGCGGCGATTATCCGTTCCGGCGGGAATTTGCGGCATATTCCGTGTCGTGCGCGGACGATCTGGCCGCCTTGTGTTCGAATCTCGGATTTCAAACAGCAGGGAGCTCCGCGTGTTTGCAAGACTGAAAAAGTTTTTCACGTTCTACTACATGAAGGCGGTCCGGGACAAAGGCACGCCGGAGTACATCGCGCGCGGCTGGGCGATCGGCATGTTTGTCGGATTCGCCATTCCGTTCGGCCTTCAGCTTGCGATCTCCATTCCGCTTTCCTTCCTGATGAAAGGCTCGAAACTGGGTTCGATTCTGGGGACGTTTGCGACGAACCACTTCACGATTTTCATCATCTATCCGGTTCAGTGCTGGATCGGCAACCGGATCCTGTGCGGAAACCTATCTCTCGACCGGATCCAGTGCATGATGCGCGACGTTCTGCATTCCAGAAATTACGAGACGCTGTTCAGCATGGGACTGGAAGTGGCTGCCTCCTTCTTTGTCGGCGGCCTCCTGTTCGCCGTCATTTCTACGCCGATCTGCTACTATGCTGTGAAACGAATTGTGATCAAATACAGACTTCTGCGTGAAAAAGCCCGGGCGAAAAAGGCCGCGGCGAACAGAGAGTGAGGTCCTATGGCACTGGAAGAGCGAATTATCGACCCCGAAAAAGAGATGGCTGATCTGGACCGCCGGATCACCGAGGTGGAAAACCTCGTTCTGGAAACGGAGAATTTCCGCAAGCGGCAGTTTCTCATATCCGCGTCCTGCGTTCTGATCATTCTTCTGATCCTGCTCTCGTTCGCGATCAGCATGGTCGGCTATTTCATCAGCTACCCGAAAAAGGAGCTGATGGGGGAACTTACGCGCAACATCAAACTCTCCTATTCCCCGGCGGAACTGCGCGATATGGGGAAGGGCTTCGATTCCCGGTTTCTTTCGTCGTTCCGGAACGAGGCGCAGAACTCCTTTCCGCGGGAAATCCCGATTCTCCGGCGGGAGTTCAAACGCGAATTCCGGAACACCGTGCGTCATGTGAATGGGAATTTCAAAAAACGTCTGGAGCAGCGTCTGCGCCACCGGTTCGATCTCAACAAGCAGGAACTCCTGAAACGTTATGAGGGAACCGGAAACATCCCGCGTGAGGCGCTGGAAAAAGCGATCGATTCCGCCAATGACACCATGATCCGGAGTATTCTGGAACGCTTTACAGAGCAGACCGCTCCGAACACCGCGCGCCTGAAGGAACTTTCGGGCGATCTGGAGATGTTCCGCACGCTCCCGGAATATACGGCGCTGGCGACGGAACCGCGCGACTTTCTGGAGAGCCGTCTTTTCGAGAATCTTCTGGAATACGCGGTTTATCTTCTGAACGAAAGCAAGGGTGTCGCAGGATACCGGGAGGCTGTCGAATGAACAACCGCATACGCGATAAACTCGGTGATCTCACGTTTGAGCTGAAAAAATATCACCGGCGTTACCGGAGTTCCTTCCGGAATGCAGTAATTTTCTATGTGTTCATCATTGTTTTCATTCTGCTCTATGCCAGTGCTCTCGGCTACCGGATTCAGGACATTGCCGAACCGCGTACCGCGGCGGCGCTGATCGGGAGCAAGGTCATTGCCGAACCTGAATACGGGCGGGATCTCGACCCGGTTGCCGAACTGCTGGCACAGTCGACACTGAAAATTCTTCCGCTGGGATTCCAGCAGCTCGGCGAATCCGTCCGTTCCCGGATCGACGCCTCCGCCGATGAGCTCTCCAGGAAGATTGAGGAACAGTATCTGCCGCTGCTCAACAGCGCAGTGACGGATGCTGTCCGAGCGGACGGCGGAAAGGAGCTGGAACAGCGTCTTGTTTCCACGCTGAAGGAGCGGATCGACCATCGTGCTCTCGATGAATATCTCCGGACGAAATTCCCCTGTTCGGTAACCTATTTCCACGCATATATCAACCGTCTCCGCAAAAAGCCCGTGCGGGAACTTTCGCGGAAGGAGTATGTCGAGCGCGACCTGCTGCTCTGCTGGCTCTTTTTCCGGGATGAGGATCGTTACAAGGACACCACCCATGCTTCCGCGCTGTTTGAAATCACGGCGCCAGTGTCCGACGCACTGGAAGAGATCGCGCGGGAGATTCCTCCACCGGATGCGCGCCTGTCCGAATAAAGAGGCTTTCAGGGGCATATCAGAGTTTTTTCACTTCCTCGATAAAAGCGGGAAGGTCTTTCGTATAGAGATAGGGGTTTGTACGTTTCTGCGCGCCGAGCGATTCGAAGGGAACATGGCCGTAATCGTGGCCGGAATAGACCGTCAGGGAGTCCGGCAGCGGATACAGAATTTCACGCATGGTGTGGAACATGGTTTCCGGATCGCAGTAGCCGCAGCAGTCGATGAAGAGGGTGTCGCCCGTAAAAATCGCGGAGTCGTCGCCGAGGCGGTAGCAGACACTGCTGACCGCGTGTCCCGGCGTGAAAAGGCATTCGATGCAGGAATCGCCGAACGGCAGACGCTGGCGGTCATGCAGGGGGATGTCCGAATGCACCCGGCACTCCGGATGTGCGACGACGGGAGCGGGATATGCCTTGCGCATCTCGTCGAGCCCGGAAATGTGATCGCGGTGTCCGTGGGTAATGAGAATGTATTTCATCTTCGCGTCCGGACGGTTCCTGATTGCGGCAAACACCTTGGAAAGGTCGCCGCAGGGATCAACGACGGCGGCGTCTCCGTTGGAGGCACAGAGGAAATAGGAGAAATTGTCATCCAGTCCCCCGACGGCAATCTGTTTCACCTCGAACATGAAAACCTCCTAAAACAGGACGAAAAAGAGCCCGGTCAGGAGAAAGAGCGACACCACGCAGCAGAAAATGATGCGGTGCCGCCTCAGATCGCCGCCGAGCTCTTTCATTCCGGCGATTTTCTTGAAGTTTCCGTTGCGCAGATATTCCGTCAGACGTCTGCGGTCGTCATCGCGCGAGAAGTAGTCGATTTCCTCAATCGGGCGGCGCATGTCAGATCCCCAGGCGGAAGGTCAAAGCAATGACAGTTCCGATCAGAATGCTGCTGACCAGAAGCACGATCAGGAGAGGCAGTCCGATGCCGAAGCCGATCCGGATGAGCTGGGAGAAAGAGATGGACGCCATTTCCGAAAAGAGATTGATTTCGGATTTCGTCCCCGGTTGTGCCGACTTCGCATCCGGATATTCCAGGCGGCCTTTCTGGGCGATCATTTCGAGACGGATCAGTTCCAGGGTGCGGCAGACCTCCGCGAGACGGATCTGATAGTCGCGGGCGTGGACATCCGGTTCGGCAAGATGTTCGATTTTCCGGAGCGCTTCGGCGAATTTCATTTCAGCAGCATAGAATTCGTCGGCGGATTTGCGGTAACGCGCGGAAGCAGCGGCAGCTTCCGCTTCCGCTTCCGTCAGGCGCGCGGTCAGATCGGATTTGAAGCGCGCGTATTCCTCATGTCGCAGCTGCAGGGCGCGTTCGGTTTCCGGACTCAATTTTTCACGCGGTTTTTCCCGGGGAATCTCCATCTGTGCCCCGGCGGTGTTTTCCGGTCCGGACTCTTCATCATCCGTCACGGGAGCACCCTTGCGCGCGGCCTCGGCGATCTGGCCGCTGATCCTGTGCAGATTGTCCATCACAAATGCTTCTTTGCTCATGGGACCTCTTCCCGTATGTTAACCGTTTGCCTGGTGTCGATCCATCCCGGATCAGAAATGCGTCATGGGCGGTTTCCCGAGCGGAAACACATTGAATCCGAGCGAATAAAGGCTCCTGTGGTCAAGAACATTCCGTCCGTCGAACAGGAAGGCGGGTTTTTCCATCAGAGTGAAAATCCGCTCGTAATCGTAAGAGTTGAACTCTTTCCAATCCGTGATGAGGGCGATTGCATGTGCGCCCCGGACCGCTTCGTAGGGATCTTCAAAATATTCGATTTTCCCTTGGGCGTCCGCGAGGTCAATCCGTGCGTTTTCAATTGCCTTTGGATCGTAAATCGCAAGCGAGGCGTGTTCCCCGAGCAACAGTTTGGAAATGTGGATCGCAGGGGATTCGCGCGTATCGCCGGTGTCCGCCTTGAAGGCGAAACCGAACAGCGCGATCCGTTTATTGGAAACCGTGTTGAACATGTTCCGCACGATGCGTTCGGCGAAACGCCGTTCCTGGTATTCGTTCATTTTGACGACCTGTTCCCAGTAGGCGGCGACCTCCGGCAGATTGTAGCATTCGCAGAGATAAACCAGATTGAGGATGTCCTTTTTGAAGCAGGAGCCGCCGAAGCCGACGCCCGCGCGCAGGAACTTGCTGCCGATGCGCGAATCCATGCCGATGGCGTGGGAGACCTCCTGAATATCTGCCTCGGTCTTTTCGCAGAGCGCCGAGATGCTGTTGATGGAGGAGATTCTCTGTGCGAGCATTGCGTTGGAGACCAGTTTGGACATTTCGCTGCTCCAGACATTGGTCGTGAGGATTTTTTCCTGCGGGACCCAGTGCGCATAGATATCGACGAGCTGCTCCATGGATTCGTGTCCGTCGGGCGTGGTCATGGAACCGATCAGGACGCGGTCGGGATTCTCAAGGTCGGATATGGCGGTGCCTTCGGCCAGAAACTCCGGGTTGGAGAGCACGGAGAAGTTCAGCCCCTTGGTGTTGGACTGGAGGATGCGGTGAATCGCCTCGGCGGCGCGCACGGGGAGGGTGCTTTTTTCGACCACGATCTTATCCTCTGTCGCGCATTCGACGATGAGGCGCGCGGATTTTTCCCAGAACTGGAGGTCGGCGGCCTTTCCCGCGCCGGAGCCGAAGGTTTTTGTGGGGGTGTTGACGCTGACGAAGATAATTTTCGATTCGCGGATGCCGCGTTCGAGGTCGGTCGTGAAGAAGAGATTGCGTCCGCGGGAGCGAGCGACAAGTTCCTCAAGCCCCGGTTCGTAGATCGGGAGTTTGTCCGAGTTCCAGCGGGCGATGCGGTCCGCATTGATGTCTGCGACGGTCACTTTATATTCCGGGCATTTTGCCGCGATCATGGCCATGGTCGGGCCGCCGACATAGCCGGCGCCGATGCAGAGAATGGTCTTGTCTTTCTCCATTTTGAGTGGTCTCCCGTAAAATCTTTTCAAAGTGTAATCTAGCGCGTAAACAGCCAATATGCCAATCGGAAATGTGTCAATCCTTCAAAAAAAGCCGGATTTGCTTTTGGAAAAAGGGATTCTGCGCATTGCGGCAGAGGGGAGACCGGAACAGGAATTGCGATTCAAGGCGCAAGCTCCTGCGCCGGTGCGTAAGTTTTTTCTTTCGAGAGCAGCAGGATTTTATCTTTTTTCCCGGAATACACGTGCTGTCTGTGTACAACGTCTGATTTTACGGTCAAATCATTCAAAATTTTTCCGGGATGACCTCAAGCCAGTAGTCGTCGGGATCGTTCACGAAGTAAATGTGCATGTCGGGATTCTCGTAGCAGATGCAGCCCATTTTTTCATGACGGGCGTGAGCGGCATCATAGTCATCGACTTTGAATGCCAGATGAAATTCATTGTCTCCAAGATTGTACGGCTCCTTGCGGTTTCGGAGCCAGGTCAATTCCAGCTGGTGAGAGCTGTTTCCGTCCTCCAGATAGACGATGATGAAGCTTCCGTCCTTCGCCTCGATCCGCCGGACTTCGCGCATATCGAACGCATCCGCATAAAATTTCAAGCTTTTCTGGAGATCAAGCACATTGAAGTTGTTGTGAACCATTCTGAACTTCATATTTCTTCCTCCTTTTTATACGGAGAATATACCGCATGAAGATTGCGATTTCCAGTCAGAACGTGATTTTATTCTGCCTATGCTGTTCCTGTATCAGTAAAGAATAAACAAGCCCGGTGCAGATTACACGCTCGTATCGGGGATTCCGCCTGTAGTCTCCAGTTTGTGCAACAGAACCGTACCAGGATTGAGAGGAGAACAAGAAGCATTTTTGCGATGCAGAGCATCCCGCTAGGGAACTAATTTTTCCAAATCAGGAAAAACTGCCCTTTCTGAACTTGAGTCCGGAATATCTCCTGATGATTCATTGCAGGGGGGAACCGATGCATGATCCGAATGATCATGCATAACTCCTGCACCTGATTTCCACAGTTTGCACTTCGCTTTATGCGGATGCCGTCTTGGCGGATTTGATTTTCGACCGATACGTCCCGCTTCTATGTTACACTCCTGTCCGGAGAGAGCGGGATGGTGCTTCCGCCTGTCCTTATGAATTTTACACGGGACCGTTTCCCGTGTATCCCGGAAACGGTCTCATCTGGCATCAAAGAAGGATTACTCCGGTTTGAATTCAATTCTTGACATGTTCACCGCTCCCCGCAGGCACACCAGTGTCAGCAGATGTTTCCCTGCGGAGAGGTGGATCCCCTTGAGCACGGATTCCGTATCTACTCCGAAATGATTCGCCGCATGGGCGCGGACAGAAATTTCTCCCACAGGCTGCCCGTCAATCAAAAGCAGAATGCCGCGCGGCGTAGTCATCGGTGTGCCGTAACGGAGGATTGCCTGATAACGTCCGGTCTTTTTGACCTGAAGGGTATAATTCAGCCATTCTCCGCAACTCACATGGCCGATCATTTCCTGTCCTGCGTCTACAGCTTCTCCCGGTCGGAATGTTCCTGTTTTATCTGTATGATTTTCCGGGGTGGTATCAAAATAGGCGATATTCTGCCCTCCCTCGTCATAGCGGGAAAGGGGTATGATCCCGGGTACTTCCGCGGGAATGCCCTGATACGGCCTGCTTGCACCCTTTTTATTCGAAAGAAAACGGATCAGAGGCTTTGAACTGGCAACCCGTCCGTCGGCTGACTGTGCCATGACGGAATAGGCATGAAGTCCAGGGGCAAGTTCAATCCGTTTGCCGCTGCGTCCGGGTTTGACGTAATGCGTGGTATCGTAATACTCTTTCGTCAAACTGACTTCAAAGTCATAGGGCGGTTCCGTCTTGTAATCCAGCAGGAAACCGGAATCCATCAGATAAACGCCGGTAATTTTCGAACTGGTTTTTACGGAAGGCCTTACATCCGCATGGAAACTGATTTTCCCGCCGAGCGGAAGGGTGAAATTCTCTGTTTCCCGGGTGGTTACGGAAATCTGCAGAGTATCCTGTGCCGGATATTCGTAGATTCGGACATAATCGACCTGGAAATCCTCTGGGAAGCGTCCGTCTTTCGGATCTCCGCCGGATTTCCCGCAGCAGCCGCTCAGAATTGCTTTCAGCGGCGAAACTCCTGTGCCGTGATGGAACGGATCAAAGGTCACTGAGTCGTACGGACTGTGATTTGCCGTGCTGGACATCAGTTTCCCGTTCATATAGTAGGAAATTTCAAACGGGGTCCATTTGCAGCCGATGACGTAGAAATCATCTATGGACCCCGGCAGTTTGCTGTGATAATTCCAGCTTTTCAGTCCTCCGCCCGCGAAAAGATGCAGATTATGATCCAGTGTGTCGCCCGGTTTGCCGCCCGGAGCTTTGGCACGCAGATAGTAATCCTCGTAAATGTCGATTTCAAAGCCGTCCAGAAAAGCGTTTGAGGGGGAAAGCGTGCAGAGCCAGAACGCCGACCACCAGCCGGATTCCTTGCGGAACTTGACCCTGGCTTCGAAGTAGCCGTAAAGAAAATCCTGATGCGTGTAGATGCTGGCGCTGTTGACTCTGGTTTTCTCCCGGTTCCAGTCGGCGGTAATGACCAGTTTCCCGTCCTTGAGTTTCAATCGCTCCGGAAGACTGTTGTAGGCATGGAACCATTTTTTCCGATCCAGCTCTGTGCCGTTGAATTCATCCGAGAAAACCAGTTTCCAGCCGGCCTTGACCGGATCAAAAGTCTTTTCCCGTGCAACCCGGAAGGGCACCCGGAGTTCGCCCGTGTCATTTCCCGCAAATCCGGTCAGATAGTTGTCCACGGTGATCTCTGCTTGCCCCCCTTTCTCTGCGGAGAACAGCAGACTTGCATTCATCTGTTTCAGGCCGATAAAAAATCCGCTTTCCCCGCGGAAACAGCGGGAACTGCTGTCCGCGAGGCTGTTCACTGTCATGGCATACTGTCCGTTTCTGGCCGCGGCAAAGAGAAAATCAGCAGGCAGTACCCGGTAGGGAACCGTTTCGGCGGCAAGCGTTTCTCCATTCTGCTTGAAACGGATCGTCAGCAGATCGGCGTCCGCGCGATGTTCCACTTCGGCGCGGAACGTCCTGGCGTTTGCGTCAAAGAGAAACGAGAGACAGGAGTTCCGGCGTTGTTTCTGTCCGAAGTTTTGAATGCGGATCCCGATGGCGGCATATCTCTCCTGATCCGTCGGAACAGCAAGCTGTGTGCGCGGCGGACGAATGGGGATTTCAGATGCGGTTCTGAATACGCCCTGTCCGGTCAGCGCGAGGAGTCCGGGCGTGGGATATCCCTGAATCTGTTCCGGTCTGCCTGTGCAGGTTACGTTTTTCCCATCGAAGTTTTCGATCCAGAGAATCTTTTCTAGTTTGATTTTCCCTTGAAGCGCGCGCAGTTCATCGGGAGCTGCCAGATAGAGCAGAGAACTTGCACGGCCGGTGAGCAGTTTTGCTGCGATGATATTACGACCCTTTTTCATCCGGACTAGAGGCAGGTAATTGTTCATCGCAACCGGCACTTTGATGTTTCCCGTCTTCATGGTGTCAACAACTTTTTTCCCGTTGACATAGAGTTCCATCCACCAGTCGGCGCCTGTGCCGATTGTGCAGTTCGCCTCTGCAGGGAGGTTGACTTCGCCGAACACCCAGCCGCATTTTTCCGCTCCTGTGCCGAGAAGCGGTGCAAAGTTGATTTTCTGACTGTTCCTGAGAATCCGGCGTGCCGGGACACCGTTCAGTTTCGCGGGAATTGTGTTGAGTTCTGCTTCTGTCGGCTGATAGGACTTGTCGACGGGAGCAAACGCGCTCCATTCTTTCGGGAATGTGAAATTGCCGCGGTATTTCCCTTCTGTCAGATCCACATGCAGGGAGGAGATATCGAGCTCTCCGCCTTTGTCCACCCCGAGGCAGACATCAAATTCCGTTGTTTCACCGAAGGGCCCGTTGGCGATGGTGAATGCGAATGTCTGCGCATTCCATTCCGGAGTAAGTTTGTATTTCAGGCTTTCGGCGGTCCGGTTCCAGGCGCCGGCTTTCGTATAGAAATAAAGAGTGACGGAACCAGTCCCCTTTCCGCGTGCCCGGAACGAGATTCTGACCGTGTCGCCGGATTGCCCGGACTGCCGTTTTGCCGTCCGGATCACTGCGCCGTACTGCGCGTTGACATTCCGCAAAGTTAAAATATTGTGATTCCCGTCCCCGTTCGGCGTTACAGCGGCTTCGGCAAACGGCTGAAAGCCGGACCACGGATGAAACACCCAGTTTTTCGGTTTCCCGTTATCCGTCGTTTCGCGGAAGGCTCCGTCCAAGGTCAGTTCCGCAGCGGAAGCCGCCATACAGGCGGCACATAAGATCCCCGGCAATATCCCGATTCGCATTCTGCTTCATCCTTATTTTTTTGAAGGTTCTTTTAATCGTTATACCACAACATTCCACCTTTTGCTGTAGAGGCATAGCACTGTATCCGGAGTGCGGTGGCAGTGACGTTTTCAACATGACCGTCCAGAAATGCCACATTGGTCGAATTGCGGTGTCTGCGCCGGGAAATTCCAGCTCCCCAGGACGACACCAGATAAGTTCCTGTATATACCGTGCTCCCCGGCTCATAAACAATTACGGGTTCCGGCCAGTGGAAACTGGACATTGCAGGTGTATAATAATACGAATCCAGAATCAGTGTCCGGCGGGCTGACGATTTTACCTTGGTGAATTTGTCCGGAAGTCTGGAGGTGCCCTGTGACAGTTGACCAGGCATCGCGTAATGCAGAAAACCGATATAGGCGACGTCATTGTTCATTGCCGGACACTTTACAATCCCTTTCCGCTGCCGGCTCGCAACGTAATAATGAGTGGGATTCCCTGTGGCAGGCGGTTGCGAACAGTCGACTCCGAAGTAAGGAGCCGCAAGCCGCGGCCAGACATCATTGGAAAATCCGCTCCAGACCAGACCCCGGTTGTAGGTCGGGTCGCTGGAGGAAACCGTGGCCGGCAGAATGATGTCACTTGCCTCCAGGCCATACTGGATAATTCCCATTCCGATCTGCCGGATATTTCCTGCACAGCTGATGCGTTTTGCCATATCGCGGGCATGACTCAGTGCCGGCAGGAGCATGGAAGCCAGAATGGCGATGATTGCAATTACGACCAGGAGCTCGATCAAGGTAAATTGTGTTCTTTTCATCTCCATCTCTCCTTATATTTCCTGTCATATTTCATAAATGATCTTCTATTCTGCACGGTGGCGGATCACCATGCTGCACGGCAGCAGTCTGCGCAGCACAGGATAATCCGGATCCGCCTTCTTTTTACGCAGATACTCGATTGCCATTTCCCCCATCTGTTCCAGGGGCATCCGGACGAAACTGCACACAAGGTCGCGATATTCCTGAATCTGATCCAGATCGTCGAAACACATCAGTTCCAGCGAATCCATCCGCTCTCGCCGGCATTGGAGAAATTCCTGCTGGAAAGTACGCAGCATTGCGGCATTGGTAAAGAATATCGCGGAAAACTGCTGTGTGCGGATGAACTCTCTGACCTTTTCCTTTGCATGAAGAAGGGTCTCCACGGAAATCCGTAAATGATAAGGCGCATTCAGACCGGCATGGTGATAGGCGTCTTCCCATCCGCGGGAACGGGGCGCAAGGCTCGGGCTGTCGGTGTCGAAACCGGCAAGAGCAATGTCGCGGCAGCCGGATTTCAGGAGATGCGTTACAGCCAGTTCCGCTTCTTTCCTGTGATCGACGGTAAGATAAGCCACTTCCGGTTCTGTGGGAATCCGGTTGATCAGAAGCGCGGGTTTGCCGCAGACGGCAAGGCTCCGATAATCTTCCCGTGAGGCATGATCCATCCGCATCAGAAAAAGAACGTCCAGCTGCGGCGGCAACTCATCCGGATTCAGCTTGCCGGGAGTCAGCAGACTGAACATGCAGTTTTCCCCGAAGGAGGATTTCTGCACGCCGCGCAGCACTTTTCCATAATAATACGACTCTGTTTCCGTCAGGCAGTCAATGCCGATCCGCAGTTCGGGCATTTCCGTTTCGGAAGTCCCCATGCTCATATCCCGCACAAATGTCCCGACGCCCGGACGCTTCTCGATCAGATTCTGCGCACAGAGCTTTTCCTGAACACGCCGGACCGTCGGGCGGCTGATCGAATATCGCTCGCACAGCTCGTTCTCCGAGGGAAGAAGCATCCCCGGAAGAAGCCGCCGCTCCAGAATCTCCGTTCTCAAATCCTCATACAGTTTCTGCGATTGCGTCATCATTCACTCTAAAATCATTACATGTTATGTTTCATGTAATATTATAAACAGAAAACACGTTTTGTCAACCCCCATCCGATGAAAAAGAAGGAGAAAAACCTCAATCAGCGGACGGTCAGGCCGCCGTCCTTGATCCGCCAGAGATAGAGCGAAACCAGTGTTCCGTAAGGGGAATAGCGCCTCCGGTAAAAGGCGAAATCCTGCTCCGTGAGACGGTCCAGACCGTTCAGGAGCATGATTCCCCGGCGGATTCCCAGATCGCGGAAGCTCAATACATCCGGTCGGCCCAGCGCAAAAATGAGCAGCATTTCCGCAGTCCATACGCCGACCCCTTTGAGCTTCACAAGCTCATTTATGATTTCCGCGTCGGAGAGGCGGGAGAGCGCATGAAAGTCGATCGCCCCGGTGAGTGCGGCATCGGCGATCCCGCGCAGATACGTGACCTTCCGCGCGGAGACCCCGCAGCGCCGGAGCGCGTCAGGCTCGGCTGCTGCCAGTGTTTCAGGAGTCACAGTTCCCAGAAGCTCTTCCACGCGGCGGCAGATCGTATCTGCCGCCTTGACCGAAAGCTGCTGGGCAAGAATACTCCGCACCAGCGCGGGAAACAGGTCGTCCATGCACTCGAATCCGTCAAGGTCAATTTTGCGGACGAGCTCCCGGAATTCCGGGGCGCGGCGGCAGAGCGCCTTTTTATCTTTCTGCGTGATCTGAAATTTCATTGCGTTCCGTATTCCGGCGCTGTGCCAGTTTCTGACAGGCCGTCTTTTCACCGTAGGGATTGTGGTTTGCCTGACAGGCTTCGCAGTTCCCGTGATTTTCGCATCCCGGCCAGGTGCAGGGACAGTTCGGATTGATTTCAGCCATATGTTTTCCTTTCCCGTGTTTCAGAGATCGACTTTCAGGTCTTTGTAATAATATTCCCGGTCACGTTCAGTGATTGCGCGATGGACGCGACAGGGATTGCCGAACGCCACGACATCGGGCGGAATGTCCTTTGTCACCACGCTTCCCGCGCCGATGACCGAGTTGTTCCCGATCCGGACGCCGGGAAGAATCACGGCACCCGCTCCGATCCAGACGTTGTCGCCGATGTGAATCGGCAGATTGAACTGCGCCACGCGCCGCCGGAGTTCGGGATCGACCGGATGCCCCGCCGTCGCAAGCACCACATTCGGACCGAACATGACGCTGTCCCCGACGTAGATATCCGTATCGTCCACAAGCGTCAGGTTGAAGTTCGCGTAGACGTTGTTTCCGAAATGGGTGTGGCATCCCCAGTTCGCATGGAGCGGCGGTTCGACGTAGCAGTTTTCCCCGACCTCGGCCAGGAGTTCGCCGAGCAGTTTCGCGCGCAGCTCCTTCTGCGTCGGGCGCGTCTGATTGTAGTCATAGAGGCGGTCAAGGCATTTCAGCTGTTCCCTTGCGATCTCCTCGTCCGCGCAGATATAGAGTTTTCCGCTTTTCATGCGTTCCAGATTGCTCATTCCCATGGCAGATAGTCCTTTCCGGTTTCCGTTCCGGGGGATAAGATAGACTGCTCACAGGCTTTTACAAGAGGATATATGGGATTTCAAGGCAAAATTTCCCCGTGCGGGATGCTGGGATTACCGGGCATCGGGCGTCCGGTAGGTCTTTGCCGCAAGATACTCCTGAATCGAACGCCGTTCGACCCGCCAGAGTTTCCCGACCTTGGACGCGCGCAGTTCGCCGGAACGGAGAAGCGCATACATCTTCGTCCGCCGGACTTTGAGCATCTCCTGCGCCTCTTCGAAGGTCAGGAGTTCCGGCGCGGCGGAGGCGTCCGGAGGCGGCGCGGATGATGGAAGCGCCTGTCCGGGATGAGGAACTTGCGCAACATCATTTTTTCCCGGGAGTCCGGCGCGGACGCCCGCCGGGAAATCATATTCCATCCGGACGACGACCGGCACGCCCGAAGCTTTCAGGGTTTCGGCGTTCGCCAGATAACTGTCCGCGTCCTTGTGATAGGCTTTCAGGAGGATCGAACCGTCCTCGCGGACGAAGTAGGCGCGGAGGAACGGCGGCGCGTCTCCGCGCCGGATCAGGACGTAATCGCCGTTTTGCGGCGCGATCTTTTCCGTGCAGAGAAGGCGCGCGCCCCGTGGTATGCGCGGATCGCAGCCGATGTCCTCGGCCGTGACAATGAAAAATCCTTCCTGCTGTTTCATGGTGTCTCCCTGAAATGTTTTAGCGCTCTTTTCTCCGGTAATATGGCAGAGTTTCGCCAGATTTCAACCCCGGAAAGAGTGTTTGGCATGCGATGCGTCCGGAATATGCACCGTTCTTCAGAGCTTGACGGAGCCGTTCGCCTGCGCTCCCCGGAACGGTTCCCGGGGCAGGGAGAGTGTCAGCTTCCGTGGGCCGAGTGTGACGGAAAGTTCATTCAGATTCCGGTTCATCGCCGCATCGGCGCCCGTGACGCGCAGAGTCTTTTTTTTGTGCTGAATCAGCAGCGCGCAGGGTGCGGAGACCGTGAGACGACCCCATGGCGTTTCCAGTGCGGCTTCCTTCGAGAAGAAGAGCGCGCCGAGATTCTGCCCGTCCGGAGAAAGAACCGCCTGAACGCCGGGAGAGTTGCTCAGGATTTCCGGATAATGTTCCGGAACGCTTCCGTTCACACTGACCAGATAGGCGCATGAAGCGTTTTCCGGGCTGGTGCCGTGGTCGATCCAGAACTGGAAGACGGGGAGGGCGCCAGTTGTCTTCCGGTTGCCTCTGTGCATTTTCTCCGGTGTCATGGGGCGCGTTTCCACGATGCTTTTTCCTTCCCCGGAAAGAATCCCGTAGACGAATCCGTTGTTGCGGAACCATCTGCCCGCCTGGTCCAGCTGGGCGAAGTCGGATTTCCGCACGCTCTGTTCGATCGTTGTGGCCAGCCTGCCGCCGTTGGCATTTTCCGTATCCGTGATCCCGCAGGAGAGCATGACGAAAAGATCACCGAACCGGAAGCAGGATTTGTATGCCGAGACACCGGAAAGGCGCGGATTGTCGCTGACACGTTTTTTCTTTCTCCATTCGGAGTATTTCCATGTCGCATTGTATTTTTCAAACTGGAATCCGGCGGCGAAATCTTCCTTTCCGTCTGTGACGCCGGTAGCAAGGTCTTTTCCGCTGCAGTAGCCGCTCCAGTTTGCTTCGGGTTTGAGCGTTTCGAGGATCCGCGCGGTCACACCGGGAAAGTAATTCGGATTCATCACGGGCGCCAGTTCATAGAACTCATTCCCCTTTCTTCCGAAGAACGTGGCGCCGTCATTGGCGAACATATTGAAGCCGTGAGAGCCGCTTTCGAGGCCGTCGCAGCGCCGGGATGCCATGTTCAGCATCATGTAGAAGGCGTCGTTTTTGCAGATCATGTCGTCATTGTTGTAGAAATAGCGGATGCCAGAATAGACGCCGCCGGCGCCGTATTCCTTCATTGCAATGTTACGCTTCCGCGCCTCGGCGGAAAACGCCCTGAGCTCCTTCCGCTCGTCCGGTGTGAAGCTGTCCGCGAAGTGTTCGAGCAGAAAATCCGCCATGAACGCGGTCCGGATCCGGACCTGTTTTCCGTAGGAGGTGCGGAAATTGTCGCGGCTGACCAGCGGCGCCAGATACCCCTTGTAATAATACCAGTTCGAACCGCGGATGAAATTCATACAGTTTTCCGCCGTCTCCCGGTGAAAGGGTTTGCCCCACGGCGTTCCCTTGAGATCTTTCAGAATCGTGAGTCCGCCTGTCGCGCCGTCGATCGGATAGCCCCAGACAAGTGTCTGGCGTCCGTGGCCCCAGCCCGCGCCGTCCGCGGTGAAGCCCTCATTCCAGAATGCGGCGTCCCCGGTCGTCTGGGAGGTGATCCCGAGCGACGCCTGTGCGACCTGCGCGACGACATCGACCATTTCCGGCGAATTCAGGACCAGCGCGCTTTCCAGAAGCGGCCGGTAGCCCACGGCATTGCCGCCGACATAGAGCGTGTTGTTGCGGAACCGTTCCGGAGAAATGATGTTTTTGTCCGTTTCGTCCTTGCGCATCGGCTGGCTCCACGCCTGGAATGCGATCTTTTTAAGAATTGCGTTTGCGGCACAGACGAGAGAATCTTTTTCCTGTCCCTTTTCGACGTTCTTCATGTCGGAAAAACTGGCGAAATAGAGATTGACGCCGATCGTCGGGATGAGGAAAGCCGAATTTGTCCAGCGTCCGGCGTGGGTGCTGAGGCGGTTCACCTCGATGTCGCCGTAGCGGACAATGTCTTTATAAAGGCGCCTTCGGACTTCCTGCTGCTCCGCCGGGGGAATTTCTCCTTTGCGCAGCGCCTCGGAGAGTGTCCAGAGACGCTGGAAGGCTTTCGTGGTCAGGGCCAGAATCCGTGCCTGTGGTTCGGTATAGGAGAATTCCTTCTGTGTCAGGTCTTTTTCCCGGATCTCTTTTTCAAACTCTTTCAGATCCCGGAAGGCTCCGTCCGCATCCATGAGATTCCGGACGGTTTTCCAATCCTGTTTTTCACGCAGATATCCGCGGATCAGGGTGCCCGCGCGCGCTTCGCGCATCCGCTCCAGCGCGGCGTTTTTATCCGCTTCCGCGCCGGAAAGTGACGCCCCGAGAAAGATCAGACTGAATAATATTCCGCGAAAAGACATGAAGACTCCCGTCCCTTTTGCGATTTCCCTGCCATCTGTCATAGGAGCCCCCGCCTCATTCAGCGGGGGTATTCTGTGAAAGGATCAGCGCAGACTGATTGACGTATTGCTGCTGAGATAGCCGCTGTTGAAGCCGCGATAGGCTTCACTGGCATCATCATACGCCTGTTTATCCACAAAATAGGACTGTTTCATATTATGCCGGTAGATCTTTTTGCTGATAAAGTCT
Organism: uncultured Lentisphaeria bacterium; assembly: GCA_949287225.1. Lineage (GTDB taxonomy): Bacteria > Verrucomicrobiota > Lentisphaeria > Victivallales > UBA1829 > UBA11452. The sequence continues at coordinate 4,217 of CASEFP010000149.1, read as the reverse complement.
CCCCGGGTATTGATGCTGACATGTCCGTCGAAGCAGACCGCGTTCGCCGCGTTGCTGTGCCGGAGTGCAGTGGAGTCCGGCGACGATGCCCAGTAACCGATGTTCACGTTGGTAAAATTCGAATGGTTGGTGTTGTCGATCGCGTACATTGTGGAAGAAACTTTCTCCACCAGACGGATCGGGAGGGCAACGAACTGTCTGCCCCCGGAAAGGCTGACGACATAGCGGGTGGCTGGATTGTTCCATGTATCCCATACGCCGTAGGTGTTTGCCGAATTGTATTTTCCCGGCGCGGGGATGTTGGTGGTCGCCGGGCAGTGAAACACTTTCCAGTTGCGGACATAGTTCAGTGCGACATCCTCGTTGCCTGCGGAAGCAAGAGGGGTTGCCAGCATACCAGCCCAGCCGGGTTTGTATTTCGATCCGCTTCCCGTATTGCTGTTGTAGGAGATCGGCGCATAGTCGTTGAAATCCATCGCGTACATCAGCATCCCCGTTCCGGCCTGCTTCAGATTGCTGACGCACTGGATGCCGCGCGCCTTCTCACGGACCTTGCTTAAAGCCGGCATCAGCATGCTGGCGAGAACCGCGATGATTGCAATCACGACGAGGAGCTCTATCAAGGTGAAATTCCCCCGAGAACCCTGCTTTTTCCCGAACCGGCGCGTCATTCCGGCTCTGAAGACCATGAATCTCTTGTCCATTGTTTTTCCTCCCGATTGTGTGTTTATTCAAAAAACAGTTCCTTCTCAAAATAAATAGGGACATCCGTTTACAACAAGCTGTGCTTCAAGAAGTTCCTTGGGCACCGGCGGAGCGGCGTTCCGCGCCGCCTTGATGTATGCGACGGCGCGCTCCATCATTTCCGGAAACGGCATCTTCACATAGGAGATCGGCATGCGCAGATTTTCCGCGATCCGTTCGACATTGTCGAAACAGATGACGCTTGCGTCTTTCCCGACCGCGATATTCATCTGCCGGAGCAGCACGGAAAGCACGGAAAGCAGACTGCTGCAGGAGACGAAGAACACCCGCGGCTTCTCCTGTTCGATCCGTTGACGCACCCCGTTCAGATCCCGGTAAAGCTCCTCGGTCCGGAAGAAGAGTTCCTCCGGCACGGAGCCTGTCACTTCACGGTAGGCGGAACACCATCCCTGCGAACGTGTATAATCAGAAAAATATCGGCCTTCCGGCTGATCCGCCCCGCCGATCATCGCAATGCGTTCCGCACCGTTTTTCAGCAGTCTTGCGACCAGTTTCCGCGCGGTGTTCTCGTAGTCGACTGCAAAGTAGGCGAAGTGCGGATGCACCGGCATCCGGTTGATGAAGACAACCGGGCACTTGCTCCGGTAGTCTTTTTCCAGCTGACGCAGTTCGGCAACACTGGCGTTCGCGATGAAAATGGCTCCGTCCACACCGTCGCCCTGAATGAGTTCGCTGCTTTTCTTGACAATCAGTTCGGCATTTGCGCCTTCCGCCGCATGAAGCAGTGCTTCGTAAAGAAGGGTCTGGTAGGTCTGGTCCGAAGCATGGGAGAGCGATATCCCGATCCGGAGTTTCTCTTTGCGTTCCTGTTCCGCGGGTGAGAGCACGATGCAGCCGACGCCCGGCTGTTTCACCACGAATTTTTCACGCTCCAGCAGCGCAAGCGCACTGCGGACCGTCGTCCGGCTGATCCCGTAGGTCTCCATGAAGCCGCGTTCCGAGGGCAGCTTGTTTCCCGGCGGGATTTCCCCGTTGCGGATGTGCTGCTTGAGCTCCTCGTAAAGAATGATGTATTCCGACTTCCTGTCCATCAGGATCTCCTTCTTGAAAGGTACCAGTATCAGGAACTGGTATCTATTATACTGCAAAAAAAGAAAAAAACAAGAGGAAAATCAAAGAAAACAAGATTTTTTTCATCAGGATGCTTTCCGCTTGGCAGCGGAAGACAGGAATTCAGGGGAGGAAGGAAATGCGGGGATTTTTCCGGCGGAACAGCCTCACGATACGGGAAGGTATCGTGAGGCCGGGATCATTTATTCATTGACAACGGCGACTTTGATTCCCTTCATCTGCACGTTTGTTTCGAGCGCTTCCTTGATCTGCGAAAGCGGGAAGTGATGCGTGACGAATTTCTCGACGGGAAGTCCGATAGCCTTTGCCCGGCGGAGGAAATCGAATGTCGTGGGATAGTCCTGGGGCGTGTAAACCCAGGAACCGACCGCCGCGACCTCCTTGTTGCAGAGATCATAATGCGGATTGATGGAGCAGTTGCCTCCGTCAAGGAAGAATCCGACTTCGCAAAGTCCGCCGCCGCGGCGGATCATCTTCCAGACGCTGGCGTGCGCGGCCGGAACTCCCGTGCACTGGAATGCGAATTCCGCGCCGAGACCGTCCGTGGCCGCCTTGATTTCCTCCAGCATCTTGTTGAAATCGGGGTATTTCGTGAAGTTGAAGGTATGGGAGGCGCCGAGTGTTTTTGCGATTTCCAGACGGTTGTCGTTTCCGTCTAGCGCGATGATGTTTTCAATGCCGAGGGTGCGGATCACGGCCATCACCATCAGGCCGATGGGGCCGCATCCCTGAATCAGAACCGTTGTGTTGAATTTCAGGAGGCCGGTCGTTTTTGCCCGTTCAACGGCATGGACCGCGACGGCAGCGGGTTCGACGAGCATTCTCTGATCCAGCGTCATCCCCGTGACATTGAAGAAGGTTGATCCCTTCCGGATGACCATGTGCGTGGCGAAATAACCGTTCAGATGAATGTCGTCGTCGGGAAAGAGTCCGTAGACGCCGCAGTTTTCGCAGAGGTTCGTGCGTGCGGGCGTGTTTTTGCATGCGGGGCATTTTCCGCAGGGGATGATGCAGGTCACGAGTTTGTCGCCGAGCTTCACGGGTTTTCCCGCGGAGTCGGTCTTGACGTTTTTGCCGATCCTGATGATTTCACCGGAGCCCTCATGGCCCAGAACGACAGGGCAGAGACCGAAGGGGTCGCGTTTATACTCATGTCCATCGGTTCCGCAGACGCCGCAGCCTTCGACCCTGATGAGAATCTGATCGTCGTCGATTTCCGGGATCGGATATTCCCTGAATTCAAATTCACCGGGTTTGACAAGATACGCGAGTTTTGCCATTTCCGCCATTTTCACTCTCCTGTTTTATTTGTTTCAATCATACTGCTGAGGTCCCCCGTCCGGAGAATCTTTCTTTTATCCATAAATATATCACGCACGACGGGAAAATACAAGCAGAAATGGCAGCCTCCGCGGTATCTTTGGAAATCATGCTTTTCTGCGGCAGGATGCTTGTTCCGTGCGGAGCGTTCGGGTGAAATGACAGGATCATTCCGTTCCGGAGAAGAGATGGAGAAACGCTCCGGAATTTCCGCCGCCGGAGGAAGTCAGGCGATTCAGGCGATTGTGCGGATTCCTGATTCCGGGATCAGTGCATTGGTCGGAATGTGATCAAGTTTCATTTTCCGCATGATCCACAGGCATTCCGGCATGTCGGCGGCTCGGAGACAGACGCGGACACCGGAGTGTTTTGCCGCCGCAATCCGTTCCGGCACCTCCGGAGCCGCGGGATCGGGACCGTTTCACGAAACCCTGCTGCTGGCGGGCCGTGCGGGCTCTTCCATTTCCTCATGCATGGTGAAAATGTGATGGAGAAAAATTTCCGGTATGGTCTTCCGCGCCTCTTCCCCCCGCATCGTTGCTCGGGTATTTGCTGCGGATCCGGGGCGGAAATCTGCGGATCGTGATGTCGAAGAATACTCCGATCGGCAGTGATCAGGCGATGACGCTATCCGGTTACGGAGCGTCTCGAAAATCTTCTCAGGAAATGAGTGAGGGCTCTGATTGTGATTTCCGGCGACACGGCACTGGAAGTTTGCGCTTTGCTGCGTGCGCGCGCCATCCGGATCCCGGATGATCTTTCGCTGGTCACGCGCGATTTTTCCGGCGTTGCCGAGTTCTGGAATCCGCCGCTGACAGTTATGCGTACGGATTACAATGCATTGAGCGTTTCCGCACTGGATCTGCTTGCGCACCTGGTCCGCGGGGAGCGTCCTTCCGCGGACGTTGCGATTCCGGGGTAGCTGATCTGCCGGGAATCGGTCCGCGGCCTATGAGATTGCGGACCGATTCCGTCTGTTCAGGAGGGATTTTCCGCGGATTTCAGGTTTTCCGCCGCGTGTTTCGCCGTGTTTTTCAGTCTGCTGATGCCGAGGAAGTTCT
>CASEFP010000148.1 GCA_949287225.1 uncultured Lentisphaeria bacterium | reverse complement strand
CGGGAGCGGAACGTCGATTTCCGGAGGATCGCGGCAATCGCCTTCGACGGCTCCACCCACAACGCGGTTCTGCTGGACGGGAACATGAAGCCCCTGCGGAGGACGATCATGTGGACCGATCAGCGCAGCGTCGAGGAGTGTGCGTATCTGAAAGCGCACTATGCGGAACGGATTTTCGCGACGGCGTGGCAGATGCCGACTCCGACCTGGACGCTTCCCCAGCTCATGTGGATCCGGAACCATGAAAAGGAAGTAATAGAAAAGACGGAACACGTCCTTTTTGTGAAGGATTATGTCCGCTATCTTGTAACAGGCGAATCCGCAACGGATTACATCGAAGCGCAGGGTACGCTGTTCTTCGACATGGCAAAACGGGAATGGGCGGAGGAACTCGTCGCGCCGACGGGATTGAAGATGTCCGCCCTCCCCCGTCTGCTCCGTCCGTGCGACCGGGCGGGAAGCGTCACAAAGTCCGCCGCGCGCGACACGGGGATTCCGGAAGCTACTCCCGTCATCTGCGGCAGTTCCGACTCCGCGGTCGAGGATTACGGCGCGGGAGCCATTGAGCCGGGCGACTGCATCGTCAAGCTCGCGACGGCAGGCAACGTCAACGTCATGACCGACCGCGCGGTCCCGCATGAACGTACGCTCACCTACTCCCACATCATCGAGGGGATGTATTACACGGTTTCGGCGACGAACGCGGCGGCGGTCTGCCAGAGATGGTTCCGCGACAATTTCTGCGACACGGAAAAGCGTCTCGCTTCCGAACGCGGCGCCAAGGCGTTCAATCTGATGGACGAGCTGGCGGAAACGTCACCGGCAGGCTCCAACGGCATCTTCTTCCACCCCTATCTCCAGGGGGAGCGCTCGCCCTACTGGGATCCGGATCTGCGCGGCAGTTTCACCGGGATCGGCATGGGCAGCACCCGGGCGGATTTCGCCCGCGCCCTGCTCGAAGGCGTCGGCTTTTCGCTTCTGGACTGCTACGGGCTGATCGAGGAGATGAAACTCCCGGTCAAGCGCCTGTTCCTGATCGGAGGCGGCGGGAGAAGCCGTCTCTGGAGCAGCATCGTCTGCAACATCTTCAATCTTCCGCTTGCCGTCCCCTCCCCCGGCGACGCGTCCTTCGGCGCGGCGCTTCTCGCGGGAAGCGGCGTCGGAATTTTCAGCGACCCCCGCGAGGCGGTCAGGCGCTGTCTCCGGATCGACCGGGAACTCGCGCCCGATCCCGGAACGGCGGAAACATACAGAAAACTCTTCGCCTCCTACAAGGCGATTCACGACGCGATGGCTCCGGTCTACCGCGCCATGCGGGACGGATGCCGCACCCGGAAATGAACAGAATCTGATCCAAACAGGAAATCATACAACCAATTTAAGGAGATACGACAAAATGTTGCCGTCCACCAGCAATTACATGTTCGAAATGATCCGGAGCGAACTCACGGACGCTGTCGGAAAAGAGTACGTCGATGTCCGCGAGGCGGACCGCTTCGCCCACTCCGTCGACTACTACTGGATTCCCGAAATGTGGCATGACCGCAATATGCCCAATCCGCAGGCGGATCTCATCGTCCATCCGGGCACAGCCGAAGAGGTCTCGAAAGTCATGAAGATCGCCAACACCTACAAGATTCCCGTCGTTCCCTGGGGCGGAGGCTCGGGCTCGCAGGGCGGCGCGCTTCCCGTGCTCGGCGGCATTCTCCTCGACACGAAGCGCCTGAACAAGGTCTGGAAGATCGACACCACCGCGCTCACGGTCACTGCCGGAACCGGCATCATCATGCGCCATCTGGAGTGGGAGGTCAACAAGGCCGGCTATTCGACGATGCATCTCCCCGCCTCGATCGCCTGCGCGACGGTCGGCGGATTCCTCGCCCATCGCGGCACGGGCGTCCTCTCGACGAAATGGGGCAAGATCGAGGACATGGTCATGTCGCTGGAAGTCGTCCTGCCGACGGGTGAAATCATCAACACCCTCCCGATTCCGCGCCACGCGTCCGGGCCAGATCTCACGATGATGTTCCTCGGAAGCGAAGGCACGCTCGGCGTCATCACAAAGGTCACGCTGAAGATTCATCCGCAGCCCGAGGCGCGCAAATTCCGCGCCTATCTCTTCAAGACCTTCGACGACGCGATGGACGCAGGCGCCTCCCTGATGAGAAGCCGTCTACGCCCCTGCGCAATCCGCCTCTATGACGAGGAGGAGACGCGCCATCATGTCAAACGCGTGTTCGGACTCGACGACATCAGCGGCTCCTATCTGGTCTTCGGCTTCGACGGTTACGAGAAAATCGTCGATCTGGAGATGGAGGAGGCCATGAAGATCATGAAGAAATATGACGTTCAGGACCTCGGGAGCAAAGGCGGCGACATGTGGTGGGAGAACAAATACAAATTCTTCTATCCGCCCTACATGTTCCATATGCCGCAGGCGTTCGGGACGCTCGACACGGTCGCAACCTTCAGCGACATCAAGAACGTCTACCACGCGATGAAGAAGGTCGTCAACGAGAACTTCCCGGAAGCGCGCTTCATCGGTCACTTCTCGCACTGGTATGAGTGGGGCTGCATGCTCTATGCCCGCTTCATCTTCGAGAAGGCGCCCGCGGACCCGCGCGAGGCGGCGGAACTCTACAACCGCGTCTGGGATCTGGCGATCCGCGCGGCAATCGCCAACGGCGGCGTCATCAACGAGCATCACGGCGTCGGGCTCAAGCTCGGGCGCCTGATGAAGGAGCTCTACGGACCCGCGAAGGAACTCGTGCTCGACAAGCTCAAAAAGGAGCTCGATCCGAACAACATCATGAATCCCGGCAAGATGGGTTTCGGCTTCTGAATCCGACACACCTCTAGAAATCAAGGAGAATCTTCCATGCATATCCAGAAATTTGAAGATGCCATGAAGGCATGCCGCTTCTGTTTCATGTGCCGCCACCTTTCCGCGGTCGGCAACGTCACGTTCAGCGAATCCGACACCCCGCGCGGACGCGCGCTGCTGCTCGACAAGGTGTCGATGAATCCGGAGTTCCTCAGAAGCGAGGCGGTCGTTTCGACGATGTATCAGTCCGACCTCAGCGCCTGCTGCCGCTTCCACTGCGTCAGCCATTACGACGAGAACGGACTGGTCCTCGCCGCGCGGCGCGACATCGTCGAAGCGGGCGCGGCACCGGAAAACGTCAGAAAACTTGCAGCGGAACTCGCGAAAAGCGCCGTGTTCAAAGTCGCGGGAAAAAAGGCCGATACGATCTATTTCATCGACCGCTACACGGCGGAACAGACGGAAATCTCCGATGCGTTTGCAAAAATCGCGAAGAGCGCCAAAGTTCCGTATATGACGATCACCGGCGGCTGTCTCGGCAAGGCGCTCAAAACACTCGGCTTTGAAAACGAGGCGAAAAAAGCGGCATCGGCATTCGCGAAAGCGATCACGGCGTCCGGAGCGAAAGTGCTGGTCGTCAGCAATCCTGCCGCCTACGACGCGCTGAAGAACGACTATCCCGCGCTCGGAATCAAACTCAAATGCAAGGTCATGCACACGTCGGAATTCATCGCGGAGAAACTCGGTGCTCTGAAGCTCCGGAAACCCGCAGGAAAGGCTTCCGCGCTCTATTATCTGGAAAGCGATTTCCTCCGGAACTACAACGAGGTCGCCGCGCCGCGTGAAGTGCTCACGAAGTGCGGCTTCAAGCTCCTGCCGTTCGGCACGAACAACGAGGAGTCCTACTCCGCCGGAGAAGGCGCCTGCGTCCTGCCCGAACTCAATCCCGGACTCGTGAAACTTCTTGCGGAGAAGGTCGTCTCGCGCTGCGACGATGCGAAGAAAGACACCCTTGTCACGGCGTCGCCCTACACGAAGCATGTGCTCACGAAGTATGCCGCCCTCAAGGTGAAGACGATCGAGGAAATGGTTTCCCCGCTTCTCTGAAACGCAGGCACCACTGAGAGATAAAACGGAACAAAGAAAAAATGGCTCTTTACACATTCAATGAACTGTTGCGCCCGGCGCACCGGGAAGGCGTGGCGGTCGCGGCAATCAATATCGCGAACTATGAGACGGCGGTCGCGGTCTACGAGGCCTCGGAACAGGTGAAGCGCCCGGTCATCATTCAGATGTATTCGCGGATGTTCGGCAACGGCAAGGCGGAGATGCTGATCCCCCTGCTCCGGAAGCTCGCGGAAAAGTCCGGCCAGATGGTCGCGGTGCATCTTGACCACGGCGCAAGTCTTGAACAGGTCCGGGACGCGATCCGCTGGGGATGCACATCGGTGATGTTCGACGGCTCGAACCTGCCGATGGAGGAGAACATCCGGATCACGCGCGAAGTCGTGAAGCTTGCGAAAGCCGCCGGAGTCTCCACCGAGGCGGAGATCGGGCACGTCGCAATGGGCGACGAAGGGCATCTCACCGAACCCGACGAAGCGAAACGCTTTGTCGAGGCGACGGAGGTCGATGCCCTCGCGGTCGCGATCGGGACGGCGCACGGCTACTACAAAATCGCGCCGAAACTCGACATCGAACGCTGCGCGGCGATTGCCGAAGCATTGCCCGAGACACCGCTCGTGCTACACGGCGGAAGCGCCACGCCGATGGAGGACGTGAAGAAGGTCATCCGCCACGGCATCGCCAAAATCAACATCGCCACGGAGTTTCAGGACACCTTCCTCAAGGCGGCCAGAGCGGAACTGGAGAAACTCGACGGGAAATTCCTCCCGATCGACCGTTTCATGGATCCGGTCCGGGAAAAATGCGTCGCCCACGCGGCGCGCCTGATGAAGGAATTCGCCTTTCTGGAGTAACAGCTCAGGAAAACGAAGGCAACAAAAAGCCCCGGTTTTTGCCGGGGCTTTTTTTTCGTGCTTTTGCGCGACCAGCTTACGCAGCTGGACCGCGGCAGGACTGAAAGGAGAGCACGAAGCAAAATTGCTGTCGCAATTTTTTTTATTGCGCTGCTTCGCGCGCAGTTTTTATTTCGCGCTTTGCGCGACCAGCTTACGCAGCTGGACCGCGGCAGGACTGAAAGGAAAGCACGAAGCATTTTTTGCGATGCAGGGCATCGCACTATAAAACTATTTTTATTACCTGCCGCAGCAGTTCTTATATTTCTTTCCGGAACCGCAGGGACATTTGTCGTTGCGTCCGACCTTCGGCACCTCACGCCGGAAGGAGATCGAAATCTCCTCCTCTTGCGGCGCACTCTGCTGGCCATTCGCGGCATCGTCGGAGGCGAACTGATCGAGACTCGGATGATTCAGCGTCTGCGGCAGCGACTCAAACATCTTTTCAAACGCCTGAAGCGAAGTCGCGGAACGGAACATGTTCGTCAGAATCTCCTGATCCACCTCCCGCATGAGAGCGTCGAACATCTTGAACGCCTCCTGCTTGTATTCCACAAGCGGATCCTTCTGCGCATAAGCGCGCAGTCCGATGCTGGAACGCAGGTTGTCCATCGCATAAAGGTGATCCTGCCAGAGCCGGTCGATCGCGTTCAGAATAATGTTGCGCTCAAGCCAGTGAAGCGCCTCGGGCTCCTCAAAGGAGGATTTGAGCGCATAGACCTCTTTGATCCGATCCAGAATCCTGTCGCACATCGCGTCTTCGTCGGGCGCGCCGTTCTCCTTGAAAATGAAGATCTCCTTTTCGTTGAAGCCGATCGGGAAGGTCATGTTCAGCCAGGTGAGAAGCGCATCGCGGTTGATATTGCTCTCGGAGTCCTTGTCCGCGGCGGCGATCGCATCCTCGATATGCCGGAACACCTCGCTGTCCACGATGGAGAAGATCAGCTCCTGGCAGTTCTCGTTGAAGAGCGTCTCCTTGCGGAGGCCGTAGATGACTTCGCGCTGCTTGTTCATCACATCGTCATATTCGAGTGTGCGTTTGCGGATCGAGAAGTGATGCTGTTCCACGCGGCGCTGGGCGGTTTCGATGGACTTGGTCAGCCACGGATGCTGGAGCTCCTCGCCCTCTTCAAGTCCGAAGCGTTCCATGATCTTGACGATGCGGTCGGAACCGAACAGGCGCATCAGGTTGTCTTCAAGAGAAACATAAAAACGCGAAGCGCCGGGATCGCCCTGGCGCGCGGAACGGCCGCGCAGCTGACGGTCGATCCGGCGGGAATCGTGGCGCGAACTGCCGATCACATAGAGTCCGCCAAGTTCGGCGACCCCATCCCCGAGCTTGATGTCGGTTCCGCGGCCCGCCATGTTGGTCGCGACCGTGACGGCGAACTTCTGCCCGGCGCGTGCGACGATCTCGGACTCTTTCTCATGATTCTTCGCATTGAGCACATTGTGCGGAATCTTGCGGTATTTCAGCATGCGGCTGACGATTTCGGAATCCTCGACGGAGATCGTGCCGAGCAGCACCGGCTGTCCGCGCTTGTAGGCGGCCTCGGTCTCATCGACGATCGCGTTGAACTTCTCGCGCTTGGTCTTGTAGACGCAGTCGTTGTGGTCCACACGCTGGCACGGCTTGTTGGTCGGGATCACGACAACGTCGAGTTTATAAATCTGATGGAACTCGTTCGCCTCGGTTTCGGCGGTACCGGTCATGCCGGCAAGTTTCTCGTAAAGGCGGAAATAGTTCTGGATCGTGATCGACGCAAGCGTCTGCGTCTCCTTTTCGATCGTCACATTTTCCTTTGCCTCCAGCGCCTGATGGAGTCCCTCGCTGAAACGGCGTCCCGGCAGAATACGCCCGGTGTGCTCGTCGACGATCAGCACCTTATTGTCCTGCACGACGTAGTGGACGTCTTTCTCAAAGAGGCAGTAGGCGCGGAGCAGCTGGGACAGGTTCTGGAGACGTTCGCTTTTCTCGGAGAACTCCTGCTGGAACGCCTGTTTCTTCTCGAACTTCTGCTGATCGGTCAGCGTCGGATCGGTGTCGATGGCGTGAATCTCCTCCAGGAGATCGGGAAGAACGAAAGCGTTCGGATCGGACGGGGAGATCGCCAAGCGTCCTTTTTCGGTCAGGTCGGCCTCATGCTGTTTTTCGTCCATTGCAAAGAAAAGAACCTCCTGCACCTCCTGGAGCATGCCGCGGTTCTGATCGCTCTTGACGAAAAGCTCCATCTTTTCGAGACGCTTGAGAATATCGCTGGATTCGAGGATGTGCATCAGCTGCTTGTGCTGGGGCATGCCGAGCTTCACCTGAAGGAGTTTCGTGATCGCCTCGTCCATCTCCTCCTCGGAGGGATTCTCCTTGGAAAGAATCGCGCGCGCCTCCTGAATCAGGCGGCTGCACAGCAGATTCTGACGGTTGGCGAGATCCGCGATGGCGGGCTTGAGCTGTTCAAACTGGTGCGTGGAAATCGCGACGGGCCCTGAGATGATGAGCGGGGTTCTGGCTTCGTCGATGAGAATCGAGTCGACCTCGTCGATGATCGCATAGAAGTGGTCGCGCTGGACGAGATGGGACTTGTCGGTCGCCATGCCCATGTCGCGGAGGTAGTCGAAGCCGAATTCACTGTTGGTTCCGTAGGTGATGTCGCACTCATACTGGGCGCGCCGCGCGGGCGGGTCCATCTCGTTCTGGATGCAGCCGACGGTCAGCCCGAGGTAGCGGAAGACGGTTCCCATCCATTCGGAGTCGCGCCGTGCAAGATAGTCGTTGACGGTCACAAGCTGACAGTTCTTCCCGGTCAGGGCGTTGAGGTAAAGCGGGAAGACCGCGACGAGGGTCTTCCCTTCGCCGGTGGCCATTTCCGCGATTTTTCCCTGATGGAGCACGATACCGCCGATCATCTGCACATCGAACGGGATCATGTCCCAGACGAGTTCGTGATCGCAGACCGTGACGGTGGTTCCGCAGAGTCTGCGGCAGGCGTTCTTGACAACGGCGAAGGCTTCGCACATGATGTCGTCGGTCGTTTCGCCGTTCTTCAGACGATCCTTGAACTCCTGCGTCTTCGCCTTGAGTTCCTCCTCGGAAAGCTTCTGGTAGGAAACTTCGAGCTCGTTTATTTTACTGATCAACGGGCGCAGCCGTTTCACATCGCGGCCGGACTTGCTTCCGAACACCGCTTTCAGAATCTTAGTCAGCATGAAAAAAAATACCGCCTTCCTGGGATGTTTTTATAAATTAGGGATCAGGATTTCGATCCGGGCCTGACCAGGGGAACTCCCTGTTTGCAGAGCGGGCATTCCTCGGGCTGATAGGTGGGCAGGTTCAGCTTGATGAGGCTGAAGAGCGGAATCCCGAAATCAACGGTGCCGCCGCTGCGGTCCGTGATGATGCCGACCGCGACGGGGATGCCGCCGAGAGATTTCACAAGATCAATCGTCTGCTGGACTCTGCCGCCCTTTGTGACAACGTCCTCAGCCACGATGATCCGCTCGCCCTTGCGGATCGTGAATCCGCGTTTGAGCACGAGTTCATCGTTTTCCTTGTCGGCGAAAATCGCCTGAATTCCGAGCGCGCGGGCAAGCTCCTGACCGACGAGAATGCCGCCGACCGCGGGAGAGATGACCGTTTCCGCGCCGAGATCCTTCATCCTTTCCGCAAGGGTCCGGCAGAGTTTTTCGGCGATGTCCGGATACTTGAAGAGGAGCGCCGCCTGAAAGAACTTGTTGCTGTGGAGTTTGCTGCGGAGAACGAAATGGCCGTCGAGAAGCGCCCCGACGTCCTGAAAGGTTTTGATGATTTCCTGATCGGTCATGATGGGATCCTTCCTCTGTAAGATTCAGAAAAATTAACGAAATGTGTCGGCGGAAGTCGGTTCGATCCGGATGTGGAAGTCGACCTTTTTCTCTCCGAGCTTGAGTGTAATCATCGTATTGAGCCGCGTCAGCAGCAGCGCATAAGGAATTTTCACCTCGCCGGCGGGCACGGTGACCGCCACATTGCAGTCACCGAGAATCGACTCGGCGTCCCGAAGAACAAGAATGAGATTCTTCAGTTTGTTGAGCTTGCTCTTCAAAGCTTCATCAAACGCATAAGGACGATGACATTTGGGGCACAGGACCTGAAAATCATCCGCGGCAAGATCCATCAGATTGAATTTAACAACTCCGTTACACCCCGGTTCCACGCAAATGAAGTCCAGTTGCGCCTTGCTTGCATCGATTTCATTCTGATTTGCCATAATCGTAATTTACACCATCCCTTTTAGAATATATAAGTCTGAAAACATCAGCCGGAACGACACAGGGCTATAATATAACGCCACTTCATCCAGATTAAAGAGAGGATTGAAAAAAAATCACGGGAATTCAATCTTTTACGAAAAAAACCACATTTCCGGACCGATGACAACCGGAGTCTCCGGAAAAAAAGGCAGGACGTCCTGCGTGTCACATGGAAAGGCGGCCTGTGCCTTCCTGTCTCTTTTCAGGAGAGTCCCGGTCTCGTCCTGCGTTCTTTCATCCGGATATGCCCTCAGGAACAGATTTCATTCCATGCAGGCCTCAGTGTGAATCCGGATTTCTCATGCAATCCGGTCGCGGTACCGTTCGACGAAATCGACGATCGGCTGCGGATTTTCCAGACAGTGCGGATGATGGTCGGCATCGGGTTTACGGATCACCTCCACGATTCCGCCGAATTCCCGCAGGCGCTTCACGGCAATCTCCCCGTTCTCCTCCGGGGTCACGACGGAATCTTTCATCGCGGTCACGTGCAGAACCGGAATCCCCGCTTTCGCGATCACATCCAGATGATCCAGGGGATTGTCATGGAAGGCAAACGCCTCCTCGTCGGAATGGAATCCGTAGGCGTTCTTGCAGCGCTGCCACTCCTCCTCGTAACGGCGCACCTTTCCTCCGCCGCCCGGCCAGCTTTTGAAGTCGCAGACGGCATTGTCCAGGTAGAGGCACGCGACCTTCTCCGGATAACGCTCCGCCCAGTTGTAGGTGATGAGCCCGCCACGGCTGTAACCTGCGACCACCGCACCGCGGCTGTATCCGCGCGAAACCATGAACTCATAGAAATTGTCGAGGCGGCGCACCGCTTCCGGAGAACCGTAGAGTTCCGTGACATCGGTATGGGTCACGGTCCAGCCGCGCTCCAGCAGTGCAAGGTCGGCGAACGGAAACGCGCCGAAAAAGCGCGCACGGTGATACCAGGGACGCCCCGGCGCCTCCGGCACATTCGGTTTGACAAGAATGCAGTTCACACCGTCCAGTTTGAAGTCATAGCGCGCGTATGTGTTCCATTCGCTGCGCACACCCGGAAAATCAGTGACGAATTCGTGCGGCATAATCAATCTCTCCCTCGATTCAAAAAATTATCCATGCAGTTGAAGTAATATGCGTGCAAATCATCCATTTTCAAGCGCGGAGCCGGTCGATCAGGCAGGGATTTGCCGAGAAAAAGAAGACGGCCGGATTCCGAACCCAGTCGTCGGCGGTAAGCTCCCCGGTCGCGGGATCAAGCTTATAGGTTCCGGAAAGGCTCTCGCGCTTTGCGCGGACGGTCACGACAAGCGTTTCGTCCGCGTTCTGAAAGCGAACGCGCAAGGTATAAGCGACAAGTGTATCGTCCTCCATCGCGCGGAACACCGTCATGATGTGGGCAGCGACATCCTGCGGCAGCGGCGCGTCAAGCAGCGTATTGAGTTTGCCGAACACCTCCGGCAGACGGTCGGGATGGTCCGGATGAAAAGCGGCGGAAACGACGGGCGCGCCGAACTTCCGCGCCAGCCAGGCGCACTGTTCATACGTGTTGTCGGCACGGTCGGCAAGCGCCTGCACTTCGTCCGCGGGAAGCGAACGCAGATGCTCCTCCACCCGGCGGCGGCTCCTGCGCCACGACACGGCGCACCATGCGAGAATGGCGCACGCGGCCAGAAGATAAGCAATGATTTTCAAGGCAAACCAGATCATGAGAGAGTTCTCCGGATTTTTTCAGTCCGGCAATATACTTGCGGTATTCTCATTTTACAAATGCGCAGGAAAGCGGAAGAACGCCTTGCAACTCCGGGAAATGCGCTGTACATTACATTCCCCATACGGAATCCCCCCTCTTATTTCCTGCCGGGATATGGGAAAAACAGACGGGCTGTTCCGGAAAAATGGAGTCGGAAACAAAATTGAACATGCTGATACACCGGAAGTTCCGCTTATGGGGCCTTCTCCTCTGCGGATCCATTCTATATTTTTTCGCCAATGTCCAGCGTGTCGCCATTCCGGGCTCGATCTTTGACGATCTGCAAAGAAGCCTTCATCTTTCGGCGGTCTACATCACGAATCTGGGCGCGGCGTTCATGTATGTCTACGCGCTGAACCAGCTGCTCATCGGACTTCTGGTCGACCGCTTCGGCGGATGCCGCGTGATCGCCTGGGGCGCGTTGCTCTTCTGTGTCGGGTCCGCGATGTTTCCGTTCGCAGACACGCTGTTCCTTCTCTACTTCAGCCGCGCGGTGGTCGGGCTCGGCGCGAGCGCGGTCTACCTGAGCCTCGTCAAGGAGACCGCAAGAAACTTCAGCAAAAACTTCACGCTCATGCTCGGACTCCTGATCCTGATCGGCTACACAGGCGGCATCATGGCGAACGCGCCGTTCATCGCGGGCGTCCGGCTCATCGGATGGCGCCTGATGCTGGAAATCACGGCGGCGGCAACCATTCTGGCGTATCTGGCTTTTCTCGGTCTCAAATCGACACTGAAAATGCCGAAGATTCAAAGTGTGCCGTTCAGCTTCGCGCCGTTTCTGGAACTGCTCAAACGCCGCCACAACCGGAACATTTTCCTCTTTTCCGGGGTCAACTTCGGGCTCTATTACCTGATTCAGACGGTCATCGGAAAGAAATTCCTCGAGGATTTCTGCTCGATGGAGGAGGTCCGCGCGGCATGGATTCTCTCGCTGCTGGGCATTCTCTCGGCGGTCTCAAGTTTCGGTTCCGCGGCATTGAGCCGGGCGCTCGGCAACCGCCGCAGAATCTTCGTCCGAGCAGCCGGATTCTGCTGTCTGGCCTCCTTTCTGATCCTGACGCTCTGCATCTACTGCAATATAAGGACGCAATGGCTCGCCGCGCTCTTCTGCATCCTGACCGCGACAACGAATATTTCTCCGGTCACGATCTCGCTGCTCCGGGAAACCAATACGCCGAACGTGACCGGCATTTCGGTAAGCTGCCTCAACTTCAGCAACTACATCATGGTCGCCCTGCTCGGCAGCGCAACGGGCATTCTGATGGATCTCTTCCCGCCGCAGATACGGGATCAGATCCATGTCTACGGCAGGAACTCCTATCTGGCTGTTTTCGCATTTCTGTTCCTGCTCTCCGTCATTGTCGCATATAATGCGTTCCGCCTCAGGGAAACGAGAGGGGGAAATTACGCATCCACAACCCCATAAAGGAAATCAGTGATCATGAAACACGAATTCCAATCCTTCTATCTGGATTCGCCTCTGACAAAAGGGCGTATCTTCGACCTCTTTCTCCCGGAAGAGACAACTCGTGACACGGCACTCTTTTTCGTTCACGGCGGCGGCTGGGCAGGAGGCACGCGGACGGAATACCACGGCATCATGGAGCACTGCAATGAGCTCGGCTACATCTGCGCTTCAACGGATTACCGCCTCCCCGGAGGAATGCGCTTTGCCGACGCGCCCGGCATAACCGCCTTCGACCAGCTCCGCGACATCCGCGAATCCTACGACCGTTTCGTTTCGATTCTGAAAGAAAAAAAACGCCCGCTGAAAATCGGCGTATTCGGCACTTCCGCCGGCGCGCATCTGGCGTCGCTGCTTCTCTGCGCCGCCCCTGGCGAGTGCGGAGAAAGCTGCTCGCTCCGGAATGAATGGGTCAAACCCGCCTGCGGTTTTCTGCAATCGACTCCCGCGACCTTTGAACCGTGGGAAAACATTTTCCCGCATATCTGGCAGGCGATGCAGCTCTATGCCGCGGGATGCCGTTATGAGAGTAATCCGGAAGCGTTCCGGGCATTGTCGCTGGACCGTTACATCCGTGCGGACAATCCGAGACTCTTCTTCATGGAGGCGGAAAACGAGCACATGTTCCCCTCCGCCATGACACGGGAAATCGTGCGCAGACACAACGAAATGAACATCCCGTCGGAATGGAAAGTCTACCGCGACGCTGAACACGGATTCTTCTACAGTCTCGACCGCGCCGTGCAGCGCGAGGCATTCGAGGACATCCTGCGTTTCGTCGAGGCGGGTGCGTAAGAAAAACATCCTCCTGCGCGCCCCATTCCGGAAATCGTGCGGAACGGGCTTGAAAAAAGGGAAAAAAGTGATAGTTTTCCCTTAGAGCAAAAACACAGGGGGTGTGTCATGAAAATCAAAAAAACGCTCGCTGACAAAATCGACCGGAAACTCTGCATGATCGAATCCGGCGCCACGATCCGTGACGCGGCAAAAAAGATGACGGGAATGAACACCGGCAGCCTCATGGTCGTCGAAAAGGACAACGCAGAGGAACTCAAATTCGCCGGGATCATCACGAGAAGCGACATAGTCCGCGCCGTCAGCATGGAAGGATCGAATCCCGATACCGACAAGGTGGATGATTTCATGACGCGGAGGATGATTGTGGCAGCGGAAGATGACGATGTCGAATACATCATGAACGTCATGGTCCGCCACAACATCAGCTATCTCCCCGTGATCGAAGGCAAAACCATCAGCGGAGTGATTTCGCGTGCGGATATCCTTGAATCGCTGAACGTCGAACGCGACATCGAACTGCACTGGCTCTCGGATTATACCGGAGTCAGCCGGAAAAATGAAGTCTATTGAACCACTGCAACATACCAAGAGGAGCAGATCAGTCAAATGAATCAGCATCAGACGGTCCGGGTCGGCATGATCGGTCTGGGACCGCGTACGGAAACGCTGCTTGCGTCCATTTTCGCGCTGGCGCAGAACGGGGAAGTGAAGGTCACGGCAATCTGTGATCTCCGCGAAGAACGCATCGAAAAAATTCTCGGCATTCTGAAAGAGCACAACGCGGAGAAACCCGCGGTCTACCGCGACTACCACGAACTGATCGCGGACCGGAATGTGGACGCGGTTCTGGTTCCAACCTCCTGGAACTCCCATCTGCCGATCGCGTGCGATGCCATGCGGATGGGGAAATACGTCGGGATCGAAGTCGGCGGCGCGGCGTCCACCGAGGAGCTCTGGCAGCTTGTCCACGCCTCGGAATCAACGGGCGTCTCCTGCATGATGCTGGAAAACTGCTGTTACGGGCGCAACGAACTGCTCGTTCTGAACATGGTCCGCAAGGGAATGTTCGGCGAGCTGATCCACTGTGCCTGCGGCTATGAACATGACCTGAGCGAAATGGCATGCGACATCGAACAGGGGCACGAACGCGCGATCCACAATCTCCGCCGTAACGGCGACCTTTATCCGACGCACGGGCTGGGACCGGTCGCAAAAATTCTCCGGATCAACCGGGGAAACCGCTTTCTGAGCCTCACCTCGACCGCCTCCAAGGCACGCGGATTCGCCGCCTCCGCCGAAGAAAAATCCTGGCAGGGAACCATGGGAAACCGTGTCTTCAATGAAGGCGATGTGATCACCACGGTCATCCGGTGTGCGAACGGCGAGACGATCACTCTCACCCACAGCGTATCGCTTCCGCGCCCCTACTCGCGTGATGGAAGAGTGCAGGGAACAAAGGGAATCTGGATGGAGGACACCGGCGGAATTTATGTGCATGGCATCAGCCCGAGCTACGAAAAAATTGATGTGGCAGGAAATCCCTACCTTGTCCATGAGTGGAACAAAACCTCCGATTTTTATGAAAAATACGATCACCCGATCTGGCGGGAATACCGGGACAATCCCATCGGCGGACACGGCGGCATGGATTCGCTGGCGCTTCAGGCGTTTTTCGACGCGGTGCGCAACCGTACGATGACGCCGATTGACGTTTATGACTGTGCGGCATGGATGAGTGTGACCTGCCTCTCCGAGCAGTCGATCGCGACAGGAAGCATGCCTGTGGCATTTCCCGACTTCACGAATGGGAAATGGATCAGCCGCACTCCGGAACGCCACAGCCGCTGGTCGCTGAACGAAGTCTATGAGGAGTGCTTCGGCGCATAAAACAAAGATACGGAAAAATGCAACGCATTTTTCCGTATCAAAAGCGTAAAAAACACCGCGGAATTCACGGCAAGGCGAAAATCCGCGGTGTCTTTTCATCGCTTCGCCGGAAACGCACTTGGAATTATGCGGATCCGGCAGACGGGATTCCGTTATTTACCGGAGTTTTCCTCAATCTTTTCCATACGGGCAAGATCCGCAGCGGAAACGTTGCCAACCACACGGCCGTCGTCAAGATCATCCTCCTCTTTCTCCTTGAGTCTCTGGAAGAGGCGGTAGAGGTCAATACTGCCGCCAATCGAGAACCAGACTGTGGAAACCACAGCCACAATACCCGGAACCAGCAGCATTGTGATATGGAACTTGATCGCCCACCAGTGATCCGGCCACTTGTAGAAAAGATTCCAGACCACAATACCCACAAAGCAGATAAGGAAGCTCCAGCCGAACGACCAGATAAACACACTCCAGGCAAGGATTTTGTCACCGCGCGTGTAATTCGAATCGATACCGATCAGTTTGGAAAAGACCGTCCGGATATTCCACGGAATCTTTTCCAGCGTCGGACCTCCGTCGGAATAGGCGCCGCGGTGAAGCATGCGGTCCAGATTGAACGGCTTGCGGCAGGTTGCAAGAGAGAGCAGAACATACAGAGAGATCGCAATCACCATCGAAATAAAGTAGATTTCCTGTGAATTCACAGGGAAACGGTCCGGCGTGACTTTCCAGACGATATAAGGATTGAACGGAGCGGAAACCGTTTCAAAGAACCAGGAAACAGACTTGACCAGTCCGGCATCCTCCAGGAAGGGATAGATGTATTTTGCCCAGGTCTGCTGGCAGATGATGCCGGCGACGGCAAGAAATGATCCCGCACCGAGCGCAGCGAAAGCTCCCGTGGTCGTTCCGCGCTTCCAGTAAAGCCCGAAGACGATAACAGGTCCCGCACCGCCGAGCCAGATTGCGCCGGTGATTGCGAAGAACATCAGGATGTAGTCCATCTGCGCAAAGAAGAATGAGAAGAGGAAAGCGAACACCGCCACCCCCGCAATGATCAGACGCAGAAGGTTCAGCTGCTGTTTCGGCGTAAACGGCGTCTTGCGGAACGGCAGGATGATGTCCTGAACGATAATGCTGCCCCAGGAGTGCATATAGGTCGTATCCGTGGAGATCATCAGGAAGATCAGAAGCGCGCAGAGAACACCCGTAATACCCATGGGGAGCATTTCGCGGAGCGCCACAGGAACAAGCATCTGGTGATAGATCGTTCCGATCGTCTGAGCGGTTCCCTTGTCCACGGTGGCAACCGCCGCCTGCGCGGCATCACGGTATTTCCCCGGATCCAGCGGCTTGGAAAGATCAAATTTCTGATCCTTCTCCAGGATTTTCTTCATCGCCGGGGTAACGGTGCCGTCCTTGACCAGTTTTTCGACATCGCCGCGGATCACATCAAAGCGTTTTTCATGCGCCATCTCCTCCATGGTTTTCGCCGTAAGCTGTTTATGGACAACATTCGCCAGCGGCTTGAAATCGGCATGGATCATATAGGTGTAGGCGGCAACGGCAAGAAGAACGATCATCATCGTGGAGAATCCGGCGCGCCAGGTACCGAGAAGACCGCCCATTTTCTGTTCGTGAGCGTTGGCGGCGGCGGCGTTGTATCCCTGCGTGCCGCTCCATGCCATGCGGTTGAAAACCGAACTGAAAATGCCGACGAACACATAAAAGAGGTTGAACGTGCGCATATTCTCAATATCATAAGGATTGAGCATGCTTTCGCCGGGCGCGCGATCCATCAGGGCGGGAACCATCTCCCCGTTCCAGGAGAAGCGGTAGAAGATGTAGGCGACGATGATCGCATACAGCGGATAGGAGACCAGTCCCTGCACGCAGTCGGTCACCATGATGGTGATCTGTCCGCCCATCATCACGATCCAGACGGCAATTCCGAGGAAGATCAGCATCAGAAGTCCGAAGGTGGAAAACTTCCAGCCGCAGATGTAGAAATGAACAGGGAGGTCGAGGAAGTACATCATGCAGCGCGCACCCACGGCGGGAAAGATCGCGTAGTTGATCACGCCGGAGATGGATTGCAGGATGGCGGCGAAAATACGGAACGAGCGGCTGTAACGCATTTCAAAGAACTGCCCCATCGTCATCGCCTTGGTCTCTCGGAAGCGATAGGTGCAGAATCCGGTCAGTCCGAAGATCAGTCCGAGGGGAGCGGAAATCGCACTCCAGAAACTCACTGCAAATCCGCAGGAATAGTACATTTCCCACATTGCCACAAGGGAGATCAACCCCATGCCGGCTTCACCGCTGGCGACACATATAACATAACGTCCTGCGACACGACCCGCCGCAAGAAAGTCCGCGACGCTTTTCACATATTTCTGAGATTTCAATCCGATTACCAGCACCACCAGCAACGGAATGAATACAATAATCCAGTCCAGCAAAAACATAAACTACCTTTTATTATCGCTTGTCATTCAATAAGTTACACTTCCAGAACAAATCCCCCTTCCACTCGCGGGCATTCTGCTATGTCGAATCTTTTTTCTTCATTGGAATACTCTTGTCAATCCCTGTTTCCATTAATTTATGAATTATGATAAATAAATTCTGCGGCGGAGAAACCGATTCGGAATCCGCAGCCGCCCAGCCGTTTCAACAATATATCCGGAAGCACAACGTCTGTCAACAGATGGAAAGGGAAAGATTCCGTTTTTTCAGAGAGAAATACAACGGTTTTGCACAATAAAATTACTAATACAGTAATTTAAATAAAAATGAATAAAGAGAAAACAACTTTTCCGTCATTCCGGCAACAAGGATCGAACGTCCTTCCGCCATTGCTCTCCGGAAAATACTCTGGAAGGAAGGGGCATGGAGCGCCCCTGTAAAAAAAGGGCGGCAATGAAATTCTTTTTCAAAAAAAATGATTTTTTTCTGTTTTCGGATTTGTAATCCGCAATAAACGCATTACGTTAACAATAAGAACGATAAAAGAAAAAGGAAATCATCTCTCCGAGGTTTATTTGATCCCCATCCGCATACCCCGTATGCTTGCCGCGCACGCAGTTCTTTTGCGGAAGCAGAATTCGTTCTTAAAGCCGACGCTCGGCTCTAGGATATTTCCACCCGTTGATTCCGGTTTGTTCAGTCACACCCTTCCTGACCCGGCTCTATCCAACAGTGGCAATTTGTCAAAAGAAACATTTGAAGGGGCAGAAGGAAGGACATTCTTCAATGTCCGGAAAAGGTATCCAACATGAACATCTATGTCGGGAACATGCCGTACGCAATGACAGCAGAGGAACTCAAAGCAGCTTTCGCGGCTTACGGGAATGTGACAAGTGTCCGTCTTGTAACTGATCGCGAGACCGGCCGCGCCAAAGGATTCGGTTTCGTCGAAATGCCGGATGCAGGCGAAGCCAATGCGGCAATCACCGGACTCAATGGTTCCATGCAGGGCGGCCGCGCTCTTGTCGTGAATGAAGCGCGTCCCCGTGAAGAGAGACCCCGCGGCGAACGGCGCGGCGGTTTCGGCGGCGGTCCCCGCGGCGAACGGCGCGGCGGTTTCGGCGGTGCTCCCCGCGGCGAAAGACACGGCAGTTACGGCGCGCCCCGCGACGAAAACTTCTGATTTTCCGTCAAGCATATCCAGAAGGACGTTCCGCCAGCAGGCGGAGCGTCCTTCTTCTTGTCCCCCTTCAACAATCCGAATCCCCCGCGTCATTCGAAATGCAGTACGGGCGCTTCGGCCAGTCCGCCGGGGGCACGATAACCGTCAAACCGGTTTGCAGAACTGTTCCAGGCGCGGATCACAAGTTCATGGCGTCCATCCAGATCCCCGAGCGAAAGGCGGTAAGGCGGCCAGACCAGGCGTTTCAGCGTCTTCCCGTCCAGCAGGATTTCACAGATTCCATTCATCTTCCATTCCAGTTCGGCATTGCGGAAACTGCCATCCACCTCGAACACATAGGAAACGCATCCCGAGTAGAAGATCAAGCCCTGCTCGGCCCAGTTCCCGAACCGGAGCGCTTCCGGCGCGGAAAGTTCTGCGGAGATCTCCTCCGGTGCCGTAATGGTCAGCTGATAGTATTCATAAAGTTTCCGTTCGGCACCGCGTTTTCCCGCCAGACGCAAATGAAAAGCGCCGCTGAGCAGAACGGGCGTCGTAAAATCCGCTTCTGCCTCAAAAGAGAGTGTGTGCTCCCCCCTGGCTTCCGGCGCGGGGTAACGGTAATAGGGATCGTCAAAGAGGCGGCACCGGACACCGCCGGAAAGCGCTGCGCCGTCACATCGCACCTTTCCGGCAAGCGCTTCGGGGACGAGCAGAGACATCTCTTTCAGTTCAACACGGTTTTCCCAGCGCCGGATCGAGTGCATCGGGAGCAGATTCTCCTCTTCGCAGCGCGGCGCGCTTTTCATCTTCAGCGTGACGTTTTTCCTGTTTTCCGGCGCAGGAGAGCGGTAACTCTCGTAAGGACCGCCGATCACGGCAATTTCACCGGGCGCAAGCTCGACGCGCCGAAGGCGTCCCGCAAATACCAGATTCCCCGAGAGGGAATGGTCGGACCAGATGTTCGCGGCAAGCATGTATTCTTCGCCGGAAGGCAGTCTGCGCTTCATCCAGGCAAGTTCCCCGCCGTCGAAGGAGGCATCACCCTCCGGAACGGGCGGATTGTTTTCGGAAAGCGGATCCAGCAGCACGTCGAAGCAGGATGCATGTTCATGGTCGGTGACAACATATCCGGCGCTGCCGCGGTTCAGGCGGTCGCAGAGCACGAACATTTTCTCCCCTTCCGCCCGCCCGGCGAGGATCTCCCGGCTCGGATCGAGCACGCCGACCGGTGCGACATACTCGCCCTGCGCGGCAAGGAAGGAGAAACGCGTCAGAAAGTCGTTGAACTCCTGTATCCCCTCGCTCAGACTTCCATGCAGGAATTCCGGCGGGGCAAAATATTTTGTCGGGCCGGAAAAACGGTGATGCACGGCATGAGGAACGAAGAAGTTCACACCCTGCATGATCTGCCATGCGGCAATTCTCCGCAGGAGCGCTGGATCCGCACCCCAGGTCGTCGCGGCGAACGCCTCGCAGAGCACGCGTCTGCGTCCGTAAAGAAACGCGGCGCTTGCGGCGTATTTCGCGCGAAGATCGAAGCGCGTTTCGGCAAATGACGGAGTATGAAGTGCTTCCGGAGCTTCGCCGAAGGTGACATGCGGAAAAAAGAAGCGTTTGTCATAATGCGTGCCCCCGTCCAGCGCCGCCAGCTCGTGATCGGTTCCGGGACAGTCCGAATGCGCAAGGAGCTTCAGCGGCTCGCCCTCGGAAAAGAGAGAGCTCCGCGGACACTCCTTCAGGGAGAAAGGCCCCGTGTCGGACGTATGAAAGGAATAGGCCACGCCATGTTCCCGGCACCACTGATGGTTATTGCGGAACCACCGCTGATACAGTTCTCCGGCCATGGTCCAGTAATCCAGATTCAGCTGCGGAGAGCTCCCGTCGAAGAGTTCCTGGAGACGCGGCTCGATGTCGTAGGAAAATTTTTTCCGGAACTCGGCGGCGAAATTGCGTGACCACGGATAATAGGGTTCCCCGTTGAGAAGTTTCGCCGTGGCATAGTTGACACGCCGGTTGTCGGCGTCGGAAAAGAATCCCGTGATCCCGCTTCCGAAATATTTTCCGAGGCGTTTCCAGTATTCCTCATAGAAAAGTTCGATGAAGAGCTTTGAACTTTCCTCCTCCTCGAAGGCGGGAAATCCCCAGTCGGTTTCGACGCATTCGATGCGTCCGGAAGGAAGCCGTGTCAGGCGTCGCTGGACGAGCGAAGGATTCCGCGCCCTGATCCGTCCCGCGACGTCACCGGGAGGAAAGTCGTAGCCGTCGTTGATCCAGAAGGCGAGATTCTCTTCCCGCGCCGCGAGAAGAAAGTTTTCCGTCACTTCAAACCAGTAATCCGAAAGGTACTCCTCGCAGGAGAATCCCGTGGGCGGTTTGTTGAAAAAGATGCATCCGCCATATCCCGCTTCCTTCAATCGCTTCATCGCCTCCTTTGCGGCAGGAAGCGAAAGAGCCTCTCTCTCTGTGGTGTTGATGAAATAAAAGGGAATCGGACGATAATCGTTCATGGGGACCATTTTATGGATTCTCCTCTATTTTTTCCGTTCCGGATGGACCCGGCGGATTGTTTTTCTGCTTTCCGAGTGCGCTTCTCGGGGAAGGACTGCACGGCTCTCGATGACAGAACGCCGGGGCGCTTCCCATGTTCCGGCACGGCACCGGTCGACGAGATTCCGGACGGTCTCTCCGGCGAGAAGCTCCGGATTCTGATCAATGCGGTAAAGCGGCGAAATGGAAAAACGGCCGATCCAGGTATCGTCATTGACGATGACGGCAAGGTCGTCAGGCACGGATCTTCCGCACCGGTGCGCGGCCAGAAGCACACCGCATGCCTGAAAACCGTTCAACGCGTGAATCACATCCGTTTCCGGATATTTTTCCAGCAGTTCGAGTCCGGCGGACAATCCCTCCATCGCCTGATCGGAACTCTGCATGCGCAGAGGATGAATCGAATGGGAGGAAAAGGCAAAACCGCATTCCGCCAGGAGCTCCCGCAGCGACGTTACAATCAGCGTATTGATCTCCTCCGGACAAGCGGGGAGAAGCCTTACGAAATGACTTTTCCCCTGCCGCTTCAAATGACGCAGAATCTCCCGAAGAGAAGGCGAAGTATCAACGGTGCACCAGTCATAACGCGCAGTGCCGGCGAACAGATGCGGAGTTCCGATGGCGGTCAGCGGAATGTGTGCATTCCAGAGCGCGTCCACCAGATCGCGCGTATGACGAAAGCTCGTGACGAATGCCGCAGCGCCGTCACAGCAGCCGCTCAGCATCCGTTCCAGACAGCGCCGCTCCTGAACGGGACTCCGTTCATAATCGTAAATGACCGTGTCGAATCCTTTTTGCGCGGCCTCTTTTTTGAAATAATGAATGAAGTCCGCGTAAAAGGGATCCGCCAGATCGGGCACAATGACGGAAAACGTCGCGGTTCTTCCTTTCTTCAGCGCGGTCCCGACGAACGAAGGACGGTAGCCGAGACGCGCGGCAACCGCCCGGATCTCCCGCTTGGTCTTTTCACTGATTTTCGGATGGTCGTTCAGCGCCCTGCTGACCGTGGGGTAGCTCTTCCCCGCAGCACGGGCAATGTCCAGAATGGTGACAGCCATTGCAGTGTTCCGCCTTTTCAGGTTTAAACGTTTGCATTAAAAAAATAGCATGGAAAGTATGAAATGCAAAACAGAAAACCATTTTTCTTTCATTTTATCATTCTGCGGAAGTTGACGCATAAGAGCAGCGGAGTTATTTTCCGAAGAGACTCCGGATGCCGTTCTCGATCCCCTCCATACAGCGCATCGGAACGGTCTTTTTCGGGCGGATCGCACCCTTCGGACAATGCTCCTGGCAGCAGTAGCAGCGGATGCAGTTCGGAAGATCGAAGACGGGTTTGCCCTCTTTGAGCCTTAAGGACTGCGGGGGGCACATCTTCACGCACAGGCCGCAGCCGACACATTTCGACGGATCCAGAAGCGGCCGGGAAATGACATAATTGCGCAGCCATCCTTTCAGAAAAGGCGGAAGCGGCACCCCCCATTCCGTCAGCATCCCCGGCGGATCGGGGAGGAGCAGCGGATTGCGTTCCGGAACATCGCCAGTGTTCACAAAGGGGGGAAGAAGCCCGCGCTTCTCCGCATTCCGGAGCAGCAGAAGATCCTCCACGCCGAGAAGCGGCGCAACCGAAGCGTCCAGCGCCAGCGCATCGGACGCCCCGGCGATAAAACCGCGCTTAACTGGCGTGCCGCTGCCGGGGCCGTTGCCCTCCATGCAGACGACCGCGTCCAGAAGATTGAAGCGCGGGCGGACGGTCAGGCAGATATCCAGAAGCATATCCGCGAACATGGAAAAATCCCGCCCTACGGCCAGATGCCATCCCATCCGTTCGCTGCCCTTGACGAGACCGAACAGATTCTTGACGCAGAGCGTCAACGTCATCATGCCGTGGGTCTTGGCCTTGGCAATGTCGCAGACCGCGTCGAAATCCTGATATTCCCGCGCGATTTCCAGATTCCGGAAACGTACATTTTCCGGAGGGGCAGCCTTCTCATAGCGCTCGAAATTCGCCACCGCCACATTCATTGACGCAAGCTCGGAAGCGATCCCCATCGAACGAATGATCGAAGGGGCGCTCTGAACAGCGGGATTCTCCAGAACAGCCACCCCGGAAGCTCCGGCATCAAGAAACGCGCGGGCGCTCTCCACCAGGAACGCGGGATGCACACAGGCGACGTCCTCCTCATGCCGCCACGCAAGAAGATTGGGTTTGAGCATGATCTTCTTCCCGGAAACACCGCCGGGGAAATCCTCGATCTGGACGGCAAGAACCTGCCGAATCGCATCGCGCAGGAGATTCCTGTCGCTGTAGGAGGCGCAGCGGGAGTATGCCACGCGGACGGGAGAATGTGTCATGAGAAATAGTCCTCGAACATCTGAATGGTGGAGGGATCGCGCAGCTTCGCAATTGCGCCGGACTCGATCTGCCGGATACGTTCGCGGGAGATGTTGAAATAACTGCTGACCTCGGTCAGCGATTTGGGCCGTCCGCCGTCAAGTCCGTAACGCATGGTCAGAACCTCGCGCGACCGCAGAGGAAGCGTCCGGAGCGTTTCAAAGAGTTTCTGCCGCAGCAGTTTCTGCGCGAAACTGCGCATCGGATCGTCGTCATCGCGCAGCGTCATCACGGTATCCTCGACGGAGGCGTTTTTCCCGTCGTTCCAGGCGGAAAGCGGAGCCTGAAGGGAGATTGCCTGCATCGCCATGCGCTTCATCGAGTTCACGCGTTCGCGCGTCATCTCCAGAATCGAAGCGATTTCATCGACGGTCGCCTCGCGCCCGTGCTCCTGGAGGAAGCACTGTTCGGCGTGGTTGATCTTGTTGAGGGTCGTAAGCATGTGGACAGGAAGACGGATTACGCGCGACTGCCGCCCGATCGCATGGAAGACACACTGTTTGATCCACCATGTCGCATAGGTGCTGAAACGGTGCCCGAGTCTGTAATCAAATTTGTCGAGGGCTTTCATCAGCCCGATGTTCCCCTCCTGGATCAGATCGACGAACGGCACCCCCCTGCCCTGGAATTTCTTCGCGATGCTGACCACGAGCCGCAGATTTCCTTCAGCAAGCACGCGGCGTTTCTCGTCAAGCAGATGGGATATACCCTCGAGTTCCTGATACACCGAATTGAACTCCTCCATGGAACAGAAGAGCTCCTGCTTCAGGAGATGATCGGCCTCGGGAGAGGGTTTCCGGAGCTGACCGGCATAGATGCGCAGCGTATCGAGACAGCGGAAGACCTGGTCGATCTGAATGGGATAGGTCATCATCAGTTCCACAAGCAGATGCCGCGCCGCGTCAGTGGTTTCGGGATCCCCTCCGGCAAACGCGTTATGGAGCTCGCCCAGACAGGAAAGAAGCTCCTCCCGCGCAGTCGGCATCAGGCGGATCACTTCGCCGCTCCCCCCGAGGGTCCGCACCGCGGACTGTGTGAACACCTCATACAAAGCATCGGGATTCCGGCATTTTTCAAACAGATCCGCATGGAGGCGGACGACAAAGGCAAACGGATAGAGCTTGCGCCGCATCAGATCATGCAGTTCGGCGATCTCGTCCCAGATGGCGTTCTCATTTTCCGTGGTCAGCGGGACTGCATCAGCCATGTTCCGCATGTAGGTGCGGAGCGCTCCGTCGCATTCAAACGTATCCTCCTGCTCGACCCAGGGCAGATCAGCGGGATTCGGCCCCCCGCCGGATTCGGCGGCGAGTTTTTCTGCCAGTTCCGCACGGACGGAAGCATCATCGGAGGACAAATCCCCGGAGCGGGAAAATGCCTCTTCCGGCCTGCTTCTGCTCTTTTTTCTGTAAACCATCGGGATCCCCTGTTTCGGACCGCTCTCCGTCCGCTTCCTGTTTACTGTATCAAGTCTCCGTCATTTTTCAAGTCTAATCCCGTTTCAATGCCTGAAAAAAAGCCCTCCCTTCTCCGTTGTCTCCTTATTTTGACAGCAGATCCTGAAAAAAGTGCGGCGCCTTTCTTCAGGATTCCGGAAGTGCGGCGCGGGATGTGTCCGGCTCCACCGCCTCTGCCGCCTCCGATTCCGCTCCCCGGGCGGATTCCGCCGTATCCTCAAGCAGCGGGAGATCGGAGGGACGGTATTTTGCGGGGAGCTGCCGTACGCGCTTCATCTTCACGCCAAGCTGTTTGAGCTGTTCACCGGAGAGCACCACGCTGTGCTTGCCGTTTCCGCCCTTGAGGCGGTCGAGCGATTTGCGGTAGGCGTCGCACGCGCCGTCGAGCTTCTTCCCGACGTCGTCGAACTGTTCATAGAACGAATAGAGACGGTCAAGCAATGTCCCGGCGGTATCCAGAATCTTCTGCTGGTTGCGCTCCTGGTCGGCGCGCGTCCAGGCGATCTGGATCAGCTGCAGAAGCGCCATCAGGTTGACCGGGCTGACGATCATCACCTTGCGCTCGAACGCCCAGCGCCAGAGCCCGGGATCCTGAATCATCGCCAGCTGATGCGACGCTTCGTTCGGAATGAACATGATGACGAAATCCACCGCCTCATGCTTCTCCTTCCGGATGTAGGAGGCATAGTTCTTCCTTACCAGCTCCTCGACGTGCGAACGGACACTGCGGATGTGTCTTTCCAGCGCATTTTCCCGTGCCGCGTCATCCTCCGCGTTCATGTAGTCGGTATAGGCGCTCAGACTGACCTTGCTGTCGATGATGACGTCCTTGCCGTCGGGATAATGGACGATCACATCCGGTCGCATCATCTGTTTCGCCTCGTTCTGGAGAAGATTTCCATCGTCGTCACGGAGCGTCTCCTGACACTCGTAGTGGACGCCTTTGCGGAGTCCGGAGCCGACGAGAATCTCCTCGAGAATCATCTCCCCCCAGTTACCCTGCGTCTTGCTGCCGCCCTTGAGCGCGGAGGCAAGATTGTTCGCGTCGTCCCCGATCCGCTTCGCCGCGTTCATCAGGTGCGCGATCTGCTCCTTGAGCTCGGAGTTCAGCGAGACCCCCTTTTCCCGCGCCTGATCGACAGCGCTCTTGAAATCGCCGAGCTTCTCCTGCAGGGGTTTCAGAAGCGCGGAAAGCTGCTCCTGATTGTGTTCGGACAAGTGACCTGCTTTTTCTTTCAGGATTTCCCCTGAGATCGTCTTGAACTCCTCCTTGAGCAGATCCATCTTCGTCTGCCAGTTCTTCTCCATCTCCTGCTTGTTCTCGCGGAACTGCTGCTCCAGAAGCGCATAGTTCTTTTTCAGCGCGGCGCGTTCGGCACTGAAAGCATCTTCCTGCGCCTGCCTGCGCTCCCCGGCGGCTTTCCTCTCCAGCTCCAGCTCGTTCTGAAGATTTTCCCGGAGCGCATCCATCTCCCTGACGTGAGTTTCGCGCAGGGAGGCAAGTTCGCGCCCGTGCGCCTCGGAAATGAGTCCGCGTTCCCGTTCGGCCTGTTTTTCCGCGCGTTCCAGTTCCGCGGCCGCCTTTGCCGCCGCGATCCGGGCTTCTTCCGCCGCGGCTCCGCGCGCTTCCGATTCGGCGAAACGCTCCTTCAATGCGGCAAGTTCCGCTTTTCCGGCGGCGTTTTTCGCACGCAGGGTGACAAAGCAGAGGACTCCGCCGGTCAGAACTCCGAAAATGAAAAATACAATCTGCACAATCTCTCCCTTCTCTTTTGAGATGGATATAATATAACACAAAAGACGCGGGATGTTATCCCCAGAAGCAAAAAAAATCAAAAACAGAAAAGGGACAGTGAAATTGCGGAACGGCGATTGATTTTAGTACGGAAGCGTGATATAGTAAAAGCTGTATTTTTTATACACAAAACAGTGGAGGTGTATTTTAATTATGGGTAACGAATTTTCCTATCTGTCGGAACTCGGCACGGAGAAGGGAGACCTGATCAAGGGACTCCAGCTCGTCCAGTCGCGCGAGGGCTACGTTTCGGACGACGCCATCCGCGCAATTTCCAAACACTTTTCCATCGCCGAGGCAGAGATCGAAGGGGTCCTGACATTCTATGCCCAGTTCAAACGCACGAAACCGGGGAAATACAAAATCTGCGTCTGCGACGGAACCGCCTGTCACATCAAGGGCTCCATCCTGATTCAGGACTGGCTCTCCTCCGCGCTCGGGATTTCCGACGGGCAGACGACCGAGGACGGCATCTTCTCCATTGAGACAGTCGCCTGCCTCGGCTGCTGCAGTCTCGCCCCCGTGATGTCCGTCAACGGCAAAGTCTACGGAAAACTCAACAGAAAAAGCCTTCTCAAGATTTTGAGCGACTACAGAAAGATGGAGGAGTGATTGCATCATGCCTGATATCAAGAGAATCAAAGTCGGCACCGCGTCCTGCGGACTCGCCGCCGGCGCGGCGGACGTCCTCGACGCCTTCAAGCGTCTCTCCGGAGACATCCCGGTCGTCGAAGTCGGATGCATCGGCCACTGCTACGCCGAACCCATGGTCGAACTTGAGCTGAACGACGGCTCATCCATTTTCTACTCCTCCGTCAAAGGCGACGAAAAAAGCGTGAACGCCATTCTCGGGCTCACCGGGGAGGGCCGCTTCCAGGTTCCGGCGGAACGCGCCGCGCTGGAAAAACTCAACGTGACGCGTCTCTCCGGGCGCATCGACCCCAAGGACATCGAGGAATACAAGGCCAACGGGGGATTCTCCTCCCTCAGAAAAGCCTTTGAACTCAAGCCCGAGGGCGTGATCGACGCCATGAAGCGCTCCGGCTTGCGCGGGCGCGGCGGCGCCGGATTCCCCACCGGAAACAAATGGTCGTTTCTCGCCGCGAAAAAGGCGGACGAAAAAATCCTCATCATGAACGCGGACGAAGGCGACCCCGGCGCGTTCATGGACCGCTCGATGATGGAGTGCGTCCCGTTCCAGGTCATGGAGGGAATGCTGATCGGCGCCTACGCAACAGGCGCAACGCGGATCTTCATCTACTGCCGCGCGGAATACCCGCTTGCGATCAAGCACCTGAACATCGCAATCGCCGAACTCAAGAAACAGGGCTACGACCGTCTGCCCGGACGCGAAAAACCCCTTGACATCCAGATCAAGGAAGGCGCGGGCGCGTTCGTCTGCGGCGAAGAGACCGCGATGATCGCCTCGCTCGAAGGCAAGCGCGGCCAGCCCCGCTTCCGCCCGCCGTTCCCGACCGACAGCGGCTGGAACACCTATCCGACCGCGATCAACAACGTCGAAACCTTCGCCAACGTTCCCGTGGTGATCGCCGATCCCGACGCGTTCGCCGCGCTGGGCTCCGAACGGAGCAAGGGAACGAAAATCTTCGCGCTCGCGGGCGACCTGAAATATCCCGGACTCACGGAAGTCCCCATGGGCATCACGCTTGCCGACATCGTCTACAAGATCGGCGGCGCGGAACCAGGCAGCGTCAAGGCGGTCCAGACCGGCGGCCCCTCCGGCGGCTGCATCCCCGCCGACAAGTTCGACGTCAAGGTCGACTATGACTCGCTCAAGGAGCTCGGCGCGATCATGGGTTCCGGCGGACTGATCGTCATCGGCAACAACCGCTGCATGGTCGAGACGGCGCGTTACTTCCTCGACTTCACACACCGCGAATCCTGCGGCAAATGCACCTTCTGCCGCGTCGGGACGACCCGCATGTTCGAAACGCTCGAAAACATCACCGCAGGAAAAGGGAAACCCGAGGATATTGATTTTCTTGAGGACATCGGCAACAAGATCCGCAAGGGTTCGCTCTGCGCGCTTGGTCAGACCGCGCCGAATCCGGCGCTTTCGACGATCCGCTACTTCCGCAACGAATACGAAGCGCATGTGAAGGACGGCTACTGCCCGACCTTCCAGTGCGCCGCGCTCTCCGACGTCCGGCTCGATCCGGACAAATGCATCAAGTGCCGCCTCTGCATCAAGACCTGTCCGGTGCAGGCGATCGGGGACGACTTCAAGGTGGACAATGCCAAATGCACCCGCTGCAACACCTGTATGGAAGTCTGTCCGAAAAAAGCCATCTCCCGCGTGAAAAAGGGCGACGGCTTCTCTTCCAACCTCAGCAAATAACCGATGGAGTGTATCGACAAAATGGCTGACATCAACTTTATTCTCGACGGAAAAGCGGTGACTGCCGCGCCCGGAGAAACGATTCTCTCCGTCGCAACGAAAAACGGCATTGAAATTCCGACTCTCTGCTTCAACGGCAAGGTCTCGCGCACGACCGCCTGCTTCGTCTGCGTCGTCAAGGACAAGAAGACCGGGCGTTTCCTGCCCTCCTGCTCCGCCTGTCCGAGCGAAGGACAGGATGTGGACGCCTCCTCCGAGGAGGTCCGCGAGATGCGCAGAACCGCGCTCGGGCTGCTGCTCTCCGAACACACCGGCGACTGCGAAGCGCCCTGCACGCTCGCCTGCCCCGCGCATGCCAGCGTGGAGGAATATGTCCGCGCCGGACGCCAGGGCGACTTCAAAAAAGCTCTTGAGATCATCAAGCAGCGCATTCCGCTACCGATGTCGATCGGCCGCGTCTGCCCGCGCTTCTGCGAGAAGGACTGCCGGAAGAACGTGACGTCCAAACCCGTCTCGATCAACGATTTCAAGCGTCTTGCCGCCGATCTTCACTACGAGGACTACATGGAGGAGCTCCCTCCCCTCAAGGAACAGAAAGTCGCAATTGTCGGCGCGGGCCCGGCCGGACTTTCCGCAGCCTACTATCTGCGGCGTCTCGGCTACGCCTCCAGGATCTTCGAACGGATGCCCGAAGCCGGCGGCATGCTCCGCTACGGCATTCCCGAATTCCGTCTCCCGAAGGCGACGCTGAGAAAGGAACTCGCGCATTTCGCGAAGATGGGCATTGAAATCGAAACCGGCAAAGAGCTCGGAAAGGATTTCACGATCGAGTCGCTCAGGAAAGAGTATCAGGCGGTGATCGTGACCGTCGGCTCGTGGGCGTCCAGCTCGATGCGGATCGACGGGGAGGAGCTTGCGCAGCAGGGCATCAAGTGGCTTGAGGGAATCGCCTCGGCGAACTGGAAAAACTGCGCGAACCCGGGAAGAACCGTGGTAGTCGGCGGCGGCAATACCGCGATGGACTGCGCCAGAACCGCGCTGCGTCTCGGCGGAGATGTGACGGTTGTCTACCGCAGAACCCAGAAGGAGATGCCCGCGGAACAGCTCGAAGTGCTGGAGGCGATGGAGGAAGGGGTGAAATTCGAATTCCTGACCGCTCCGCTCGCGCTCCGGAAAAATGCCGACGGGAAACTGGCTCTCGCCTGCCAGAAGATGGAGCTCGGCACGCCCGACGCCTCCGGCAGACGCTCGCCCGTGCCCGTTCCGGGTTCCGACTTCGATATTGTCTGCGACACCGTGATCGCCGCCATCGGCCAGCGCACGGTCGCGCCGGAGGAAGTGAACAAGGACAAGCGCGGCAACATCGCGATCGGCAGGGACATCCGCTGCGCGGAGGGCGCGGTCTTCGCCGCGGGCGACTGCGTGACAGGACCGAAGACGGTCGTCGAAGCGGTCGCGGCCGGACACAATGCGGCGGATGCCGCGGCGGCGGCGATGGAGGGAAGAAGTTACGAGATTCCCGCCATCTTCAACGTCTCGCGCGGCCACTGGAGCTCGCTGGAAAAGAGTGATCTCGTGTTTCTGCGTGAAGTCTCCGACGCGGACCGGGTCAAACCCGACTACATCCCGATGGAAAAGCGCAGAACCACCTTCGAGGAGCTCTTCCCGACGATTCCGGCGGAAAAGATCGAGAAGGAAGGCGAACGGTGCATCGAATGCAGCTGCACGGCAAAAGGCGAGTGCAGGCTCAAGAAGTTCTCGGAGCAATACTGTGCCGCGCCCGACATGTTCCCCGGCTCCAAGCCGCTTGCCGCCGTCGATACGCGTCACCCGTACATCATTCACGACCGCAAGAAATGCATCCGCTGCGGCATCTGCGTGAAG
The DNA here is from genome assembly GCA_949287225.1 of uncultured Lentisphaeria bacterium. Lineage (GTDB taxonomy): Bacteria > Verrucomicrobiota > Lentisphaeria > Victivallales > UBA1829 > UBA11452. The sequence continues at coordinate 32,609 of CASEFP010000148.1, read as the reverse complement.
ACATGTTCGGAGATCATCAACAAGAACCTGCTTGCCGCGATGAAGCGCGGATTCAACACGCAGGTCGGAACCGCGTTCGATCAGGGGCTCCAGTCCTACTGCACCGATTGCGGCGCCTGTGTTGAAGCCTGTCCGGTCGGCGCGCTCGACTGGAAGAAGAAGGCGTAAGCATTTCCGCCGAAGCGGAAGAGAGCGTGAGGAGAGATTCTCTTCACGCTCTTTTTTTATCTCCTGCAGGACAATGAATTACCGCGATGAAAACATACGCGGTGCGGTACTTCCGGCGACCGGCTTGCGCAGCCGGACCGCACCAGGACTGAAAGGAAAGCACGAAGCTATTTTTGGCGATGCAAAGCATCGCTGTATGAAACGTTTTTTTGAATGAATTACCGCGATGCAAGCATACGCGGTATCGGGGATTTCGCCTGCGGCGACCAGCTTACGCAGCTGGACCGCACCAGGACTGATAGTCCTGCACGAAGCATTTTTGCGATGCAGAGCATCGCTGTATGAAACTAAATTTTTTCAATCAACCGCCGGAAAAAAGGAGTGACAGCCGGGACAGGCTCCGGAGCCTGAAAAACGGATCAGTCGTCAAGTTTGGAAAGCTCCTGTTCCTCCTTGGAAACAGGTTCACGGTCGCGGTTTCTGTTCCGGCTGACTTTGTATTTTTCCGGATAGACCACACTCACTTCATCCTTGGAACAGGAAACCGTCCTTCCGGTGTCATCCAGCTGAACAACGACACGCTGCGTCAGAAGGTTCCGGTCGATGATGCGTCCGCGCCCCTCCTTGCATTCGCAGCAGTCGCCGCGCCTCGGCATGGTGCGTTCCAGCTCCAGATATCCTTCATGCTCATACTTGAGACAGCATTTGAGACGGCCGCAGATGCCGGAAATCGTGCTCGGGGTCAGGGAAAGATCCTGCTCCTTTGCCATTTTGACGTTGATGGAGGCAAATTCCCGAAGAAAAGAGCAGCAGCAGAGGGGACGGCCGCAGATGGAGATTCCTCCGACGATGGCGGTCTCGTCGCGCACGCCGATCTGGCGGAGTTCGATCCGGGTGTTGAGGGCGGAGGAGAGCTGCTTGACCAGTTCGCGGAAATCCACGCGTCCGTCCGCGCTGAACTGGATCGCGAGGAGTTTGTTATCGAAGGAATAATGCGCATTGATCAGTTTCATGGGCAGGGCAAGCCGTTCGATGAACTGGGCGGCGGTCCGCATGGCGGATTTGGAACGCATGAGATTTTCATGAGCTTTTCCCTGGTCGACCACGGTGGCCTTGCGCTGAATCCGGGGAATTTCGGCGCGTTTTTCCGAAGGAGTGCCGGTCGGATGCGGATTCTCCCGCGGTTCGTCGGCGGGGTTGTAAGGAGTCGGCGAGGAGGAGACAATCTGTCCGTAATCCAGGAAGAAATCCTTGCGGATCACACACCAGTCACCTTCCTTCAAGGTCAGGGAATCATCTCCGCGAGCCTTGTATTTTGCACCGTTGTCAAGCTGTATCTCATATAAAAATTCCATTTCATTTCTCCATTCCGGACTTGAAAGATTTCATAAACCACGTAAAATACACCTCTATGCGGAGAGTTACAAGCGCGAAGGCGCAAGATTCGGCAAGGAAAACTCGATTTCGCGGAAATCCTCCCGGCACAAGGAACGGAGCTTTTATGGCATTCTACGAAAAAAATATCATTACATGCGTGGAGATCGGGACCTCGAAAATCTGCGCGCTGCACGGCAGCTGCGACAAAGCGGGAAATCCGGTGGTTCTCGGTTTCGGACAGACCTCCCCGGAGGGAAGTGTCTGCAAAAGCGACATCGTCGATTTTCAGACCGTCACCAATGCGATGGGGAAAGCCCTGGCGGACGCGGATCAGTCCGCGGGGTATGATTTTGAACGGAAAAAGGTCTACTGCGTCATAAACGGCCCCGGTGTATTTTCCCGTCAGGGCGAAGGCAATGTGATCATTTATGACGCGGATCACCGGGTCAAACAGTCCCACATTGACGAAGCGGTCGGCAAGGCGCAAAGCCTCTCGCTCCCCCCGGATCAGGTTCATCTGAACTCCTTCGATTCCTACTTCCTGCTGGACTCCTGCCGGGTCCGGCAGAATCCGCTCGGAGCCCAGGCGAACCGTCTTGACGCATATCTTCACATCATTTCCGCCGAACGCAGCCGGGTGGAAATGATCCGTGCCATTCTCAAGGAACTCGGATTTGAAAGCGAAATCACCTGTGTCTTTGCCGGAATCTCCTCCGCCTACGCGGCGCTGCGCACGGATGAAAAACAGCAGGGGGTTCTGCTGCTCGACATGGGAGCGGGCGTAACGGACTATCTGCTTGTGCAGAAGGAGGGAATTCTGGCAAGCGGCGTGCTTCCGGTCGGCACGGACAATATCGCAAACGATCTCTCCATCGGGCTGGAAATCGGCATTGAACAGGCACGGCGCTTTCTGAACGAATCAAAACTGGAGGACTACCGGGCCTCCGGAGCGGCATTCATCGAATTCTCCGGGACGGTGCAGAATACAAAACGCAGGATCCCGATCGGATCCTTTGAAAAAATCATTGAACTGCGCCTGCGTGAAACCTTTTCCATCATCCGCGAACAGATTGAATCCCGGGGACTCGCCTCGAAAATGGAAACGGGTATCGTCTTCTGCGGCGGCGGAGCAGCGATCCCTGCGGCCCTGGAGGCTCTGCGCGGGGTCATGGGGACGCATGTGCGCAAGGGCGAGACGCTCGGAGTCAGCGGAGCAATGAGCGGAATGGATCTTCCCTACCGCTACACAGCGCTGCTCGGACTGCTGAAGTTCGCTGCGGATCTGGAGAACAGCACGAGTGCCGAAGGCAGACTCCGGAAGGTCGGCGACGTGCTTGAGGAGTTCGGCGAAACCTTCTTCCGGAAAGTCAAAGACGTTACAAAGGGATTCAAGATATGAGCGACACCATGGAAGGCACACTTGAACATTTCCCGGTCACTGAAACACCGGAGCAGCTGTCTGCGGACAAAAAAATCCTTGTTGTCGGAATCGGCGGAAACGGAGCGAAAATTCTGCAATCCTTCACGCGCCTTCCCGGCAGCGCGCTCTATGACACGGCAGCGATCGACACGGACAAGGAATCACTCGCCCTGTCCGGTGCGAAATATTCGATCCAGGCGGAGGCGGACTGGACCATCAAAAACGGTCTCGGGTGCGGGGGAGACATCATGAAAGGCGAGCGGGCCGTCGCCCGGGAGCGCGCCCGGATCACCCAGCTGCTCACGGACTGTGATTTCGTCATCGTCACCGGCGGACTCGGGGGCGGAACCGCGACCGGCGGAATCCGCACCGTGGCCAGCGTCGCCAAGGGGCTCTCCCTGCCGGCCCTGTTCCTGCTGACCACGCCCTTCTCTTTCGAATCCTATACCAGACGAAAAAACGCAGAGGAGTGCATCGGGGAACTTCTTCCCATCACGGAGGCGCTGGTCGTTCTGCCGAACGATCTGCTTTTTTCCACACTGCCGCCGGATTCTCCTGCTGACGAGGCGTTTGCAAAAGCCTCCGCAGAAATGGCCGCCACCGTATTCGGCATGGGAGAAATTCTCAGGAGCCGTCAGCTGATCGGGGCGGATTTCGCCGGAATCTCCGCTCTTCTGCAGAAACGGAAAACCTCCTGCGCAATCGGAATCGGACGCGCGGATTCGGACGACGGGCTGGACCGCTGTTCCCTTGCTCTCGAACGGATGCTCGAATCGCCTTTCCTCGGCGGATCGGCGCGTCTGGAATCCTCCAACGCGGTGATCCTCACAGTGACAGGCGGTCCGGATCTGCGGATTGATGAAATGAAGCGCGCCATTGAAAGCGCTTCCGCAATCCTGCCGCAGGGAGTCAACCTCACGGCGGGCACCTCCATCAATCCGGATTATGCCTCGCAAGTTCAGCTCAGCGTTCTCGCCGTCCGTTATGACCAGCCGCCCGAAACGGCTCTTCCGCCGCAGAAGCAGAAGAGTGAAACCCTCTGGTCCCGTTCCCCGGAAAAAACGCTCCCCTCCCGGAAAAAACAGCAGCAGGGCGACATGATTCAGGACACCTTCAAGCTGGAAACCATCTCCAAAGGCATTTTCTCCAAATCCGCGGCGGTGAAATACCGTGACGAGGATCTTGACGTTCCGACCTTCCAGCGGCGCGGCATCTCCATCGACAAGGGAAGCACAGGAAAACAGTCATGACGAAAAAACTCCTTGCACGTCTGCTTCCGGCGGTGTTGCTTCCGTTCGCTTTCTGCGCCTGTTCGAAAACACCTTATGCGGAACTGCCGAAGGTTTCGGAAAGCGAGATATGGAATTATGCGGAACAATCCGTCGCTTTCGGGAACCGGTGTGCGGGAAGTCCGGAAATCCGGAAGTATGCGCAATGGATCAGCGAGACAGCGGCCAAATCAAACAAGTTTAAGGTCTATTCGCAGAAATTCAGCGCCCCGACACCGCGCGGAGAGGTTCTGTTTGAAAACATCATCGCGGAAATCTCCGGGAAAGATGCGGACTTCATCCTCGTCGCGGCGCATTATGACATCAAACGCTTCCAGCTCCTCCGGAATTTTCAGGGAGCAAATGACGGAGCGTCCGGAGTTGCCGCGCTTCTCGGCATGATCTCCGCCCTTCAGAAGCATGACCGCCTTCCGCCGTGCGGAATCCGGTTTGTATTTTTCGACGGGGAAGAGTGCATGGTGCAATATGGTCCGGCGGACGGCCTTCACGGAAGCCGCGCTCTCGCCCGCGAATGGGAAAAAAACGGAACGCTGAAGCAATGCCGCGCGATGATTCTGCTCGACATGATCGGCGACCGTGAACTGACGCTCACGATTCCGGAAAACTGTACGAAGTCACTGGTCCAAATGGCCATCCGCCTCGCCGGCGAAACCGGATTCAGCGGGAAATGCACGGAGTTCAACGCCGAAATTCTGGATGATCATGTGCCGTTTCTGGAAAAGGGGATTCCCTCGATCAACCTGATTGACTTTGACTATGGTCCGGGAAATGCCTTCTGGCATACGGAACAGGATTCTCTGGACAAAATATCCGCCTCAAGCATCAGAACCGTCGCCGATTTCACAATCGGATTATGCTGGAAGATCGCGGAAAATTGAAAAAACAGGAATTTTTCTGATAAAAAAAATGAGATTTTTTCGAGTTTCTTGAAAACTTTCTATTGAAAAGTATCTCTGCAATGTTATATTCGTAGGCAAGAAATTATATTTCTATCATAGAAAAATAAACCCAAAACAAAGGAAAGAGGAGGTAAGGAAATGTACCTGGTGATAGGCATTGCCTTAATGGTCGTAGCACTGATTGGAATCATCTGGTGTCAGAAGAAGCAGAAAACAAACCCGAATGCGCAGGCGCTGGCGTTTGTATTCCTGATTCTGATTCTGGTTGGAGCTGGAACCGTTCTCTGGGATCAGGGGATTTTCGGCGGGGAAGACCGTGAAATGAACCGGATCATCAAGAACGAAACGGCCTATGCTGCGGCGCGTTCCCAGATCATCGGCAAGTATCTCGTCGGCAAATACGCCGGCAAGAAGGCTGTCATCATCACGGAAAAGGATCTGGCAAAGAACCAGATCAACAAAGGCGCTTATGACGCCATGGTGCAGGCTCTCAACGGAATCGAAGTGGAAGCCACGGAAGAGCTCAACACGCCGGAAATGTCCCCGGACAACCCGATGCCGATGGAATCCCTCATCACGGCCAAGCTCTTCAACGATATCTTCAACAAGTATCCGAACACGAACCTCTTCATCATCATGACGAGTCTTCCGTTCAATCCGAGCGAAATCCAGAAGCTCTCCATCTGGAAGAAGGATCCCAAGAAAGTTCAGGCGGTCATCGTCACCGGTGAAGTCTACAATCTCAAGCGGGTCATCGCCGCCGGCCTCATCGCCGCGACAGCAGTCATGAAGAATGATCCCAACGCCTATGATCCGGAAAAGACCGCGCCGTCCGATCCGCAGAAGGCATTCGATGTCAGATACATTCTCGTCACCCCGGAAAATGTCGCAGAGGTGGACAAGAAAAACCAGGGAATCTTCGCGAAGTAACCGTTTTTGTTGATTCGTCAATTTGCATTTGCAGGACGTTCGTGTATAATACCGAACGTCCTTTTTTTTGAAATCAAGCACGGAGGCGGAGAACCGCATCCGTCCTGTTAACGGGAGTCGTCTCATGCCGGAACCGGATGATCTGAACAACTGGATCAAAAATTTCACGCCGCGCGCAAAACACGTCCTGATCCTTGCGCAGAAAGAGGCGGAACATTTCAATCATGACTACATTGGAGCGGAACATCTGCTGCTCGGCATTGTCGCCCTGGGAGAAGGAGTCGCGGTCGCGGCGTTGAAAGCGGTCGGGGTCAACCTCCAGAATCTCCGGCTTGAAGTGGAAAAGAATACGACCCCGGCGGGTATCACCAGACAGGACGGACCGCAGCCGTTTACCCCGGCCCTGAAGAAAATCCTCCTGATGTCCGCGGACGAGGCAAAATCCATGAACTACAATTTCATCGGGACGGAACATCTGCTTCTGGCCATCCTCCGCGAGGGACAGAGCACGGCGGCGAAAGTTCTGAGGAATATGAAGGTGGATCTTGAAAAAATCCGCCGCGAGGTCATGCGCGCACTGGATCCGAATTTCATTCCGGATTCCGGAGAGGACGTCCAGGAACCCTCCGGAAATTCCACGGAAGGGAACAGAAACAATTCATCAGGCAAACAGGAAGAGGAGTTCAACGCTTTGAACGCTTTCGGGCGCGATCTCACGGAAATGGCGAAAAAGGGAGAGCTTGATCCCGTAATCGGCCGACATGAGGAAATCGAGCGAGTGACCCAGATTCTCTGCCGCCGGACCAAAAACAATCCGGTCCTGATCGGAGAAGCCGGTGTCGGCAAGACTGCAATCATTGAAGGCCTTGCACAGGCGATCGCCTCCGGAAACGTGCCGGAACTTCTTCACAACAAAAAAATCTTCGCTCTCGACCTGCCGCTCATGGTCGCGGGCACAAAATACCGCGGACAGTTCGAGGAGCGCATCAAGGCGGTCATCGACGAGGTGCGCAACTCAAGACGCGTGATTCTGTTCATCGACGAGCTGCACACCATCGTCGGGGCGGGTGGAGCCGAGGGTGCAATGGATGCCGCCAACATCATCAAACCGGCCCTCTCCCGCGGCGAGCTGCAGTGCGTCGGGGCAACCACACTTGACGAATACCGCAAGGGCATTGAAAAGGACGCCGCGCTCGAACGCCGCTTCCAGCCGGTGATGGTCGAACCGCCCTCGATCGAAGATGCCATAAAAATTCTCAACGGAATCCGTCCGACCTATGAAAAACATCACGGTGTCACCTATACGCCGGAGGCGGTCGTTTCCGCGGTGAAGCTGTCAGACCGTTACATCAGCGGGCGCTTTCTGCCGGACAAGGCAATCGACGTCATGGATGAAGCCGGAGCGCGCGCCCGCATTATGAACATGCCCAAGGCTCCCGATGTTTCCGCAATGGAGGAGGAACTCAAACTCGTCGCAAAAAAGAAGGAAAATGCCATTGCCGAGCAGAAATACGAGGACGCCGCAGCCTGCCGCAACCGGGAACACGAACTCCGGACCCGGATCGACAAAATCATGAACGACTGGAAGAACTCCTGCAAAAACCAGCACAGCGTAATTGATACGAAGGAGATTGCAGTCATTGTATCCAAACTCTGCGGTGTTCCGGTGCACCAGATGCAGGAGGGAGAAAATGAACGGCTGCTGCGCATGGAGGAGGAAATTTCAGGGACCGTCATCGGGCAGAGCGACGCCGTCGGCGCCATTTCCCGGGCGTTGCGGCGCTCCCGCGCCGACCTCAAGGATCCGCGCAGACCGATAGGGTCCTTCATCTTCCTAGGCCCGACCGGTGTCGGTAAAACTCTGCTGGCAAAAGCCCTCGCCGAATTCATTTTCGGAGACCCCGATGCACTGATTCAGGTTGACATGTCCGAATACATGGAAAAATTCAATGTCAGCCGCCTGATCGGCTCTCCTCCCGGCTATGTCGGACACGGCGAGGGCGGCGAACTGACCGAGCGCGTCCGCCGCCGTCCCTACAGCGTGATTCTGTTCGACGAGATCGAAAAGGCCCATCCGGACGTGATGCACATGCTGCTCCAGATTCTCGACGAGGGCCGCATCACGGACACTCTCGGACGGCGCATCGACTTCCGCAACACCATCATCATCATGACCAGCAACCTCGGAGCGGAACAGGTCATGAAAAACGCCACGCTGGGCTTCTCCGATCCGAACAGGAAGGACGACTCCTTTGAAAAGGTGCGCGACCGCCTGATCGAAATGGCAAAGAAGAATTTCAAACCGGAGTTCATCAACCGCGTCGACGACATCATAGTCTTCCGCCGTCTCGAACGCGCCGATCTGGAACGGATCGTTCTGCTTGAAACCGACCGTCTGGTCCGCAGGATGCGCGACCAGGGCAAGGAACTGATCCTTGATCCCGAGGTCATCTCCTTCCTGATCGACAAGGGCTATCAGCCCGAATACGGCGCCCGTCCGCTCCGCCGTGCAGTGGAGCGCTATCTGGAAGACGCGCTTGCGGAAGATATTCTGCGCGGATACTTCAAGGATGCGCCCGTCATCCATGTCAGGGCGGACAACCGGAAACTGGTATTTTTCCCGGAGGGAAAGGAAGAGGATCAGGCGCCCGCTGCTGAAGAGGCGCCGAAACGCCGATCACGGAAAAAGAAGGAGGAGTGAGCGCGGGGAACGACCATTCCCCCGTTCCGGAGACGCAGTATGCCGGAGGAACGCTTTGACATCATCGACGACGCCACGGGAGCGGTCATCGGAACCGCCTCCCGGAGCGAATGCCACGGGAATCCCGCTCTCATCCACCGCAGCGTGCACGTGATCGTGCTGCATCCGGACGGGAAGCGCCTCCTTCTTCAGAAACGGGCGAAAACCAAGGACATTCAGCCGGGGAAATGGGATACCGCCGTCGGCGGGCATCTCGCTTGCGGGGAGGATTATCCCGCCGCCGCGATTCGCGAGATGGGGGAGGAGCTCGGGCTTCCCCCCGATCTTCCTCTGACACACCGCTTTGACATGAAAATCCGCAACGAGATCGAATCGGAAAACACACGTGTCTATTCAACCGTGACGGCGGGCCCCTTCACCATCCAGAAATCCGAACTGGACGAGGTCGCCTTCTTCACCTTTGACGAGCTCCGGGAGAAAGTGGCGCTCGACGCGGAAGAGTTCACACCGATGCTCAAGCGTGAGCTTGGAATCTTTTTCGGAACAGGAGAATAGAAGCGATGGGCGAAAGTACGTCACAGGAGTATTCCGCAGCGCGGGAAATCTGGAAAAAATTCCGCAGGAACGGGACCGCGATGGCGGGGCTCCTGGTCATCGTGTTTCTCTGCGCCGTCGCCGTATTCGCACCGCTGATCGCCAACGGGAAGCCGCTCCTCGTCCTGCTGGACGGCTCGCTGTCAAGTCCGGCACTGCGGGCGATGATCGCTCCGGAAAGTTCGGAACTCTTTGTGGAAAAGACCTTCAACTATCTGATGCTGTTTCTCCCGCTTCTGCTCCTCCTGTATCTTTTGACGAGGAAACTGCACCGGCGTGTTTTCCACATCGCGGTCCTGGCCGTCGCGCTTCTTCTGCTGATCCCGTTTCTGACGCAGGGAAGGAGAATCGACAAGACCCCGTGGCGGGAGATCGCCGCGGCGATGCAAAAACCGGATTTCGCCTTGTTCGCCCCGGTTCCCTACGGGCCGTTTGAAACGGTCGCGGTTCCTTACGGGAAGCCGTCGCGCGAACACTGGTTCGGCACGGATCATGCCGGACGCGATGTGCTTTCGCGGATGATCTACGGGGCACGAGTTTCACTTGCTGTGGGATTTCTCGCCACCGGCATCGCGATGAGTCTCGGCACAATCATCGGACTTTTCGCCGGCTACCGGGGAGGACGAACCGATCTTCTGGTCATGCGCCTGGTTGAAATCGTCATCTGCTTCCCGACGTTTCTTCTGCTTCTGATCCTGATGTCGATCATGCTGGATTACGGTTCGCGTCAGTCGATCCTTCTGGTGATCCTTGTCATCGGATTGACCGGATGGACAGGGCTCTGCCGCCTGGTGCGCGGCGAAACGCTCAAGGCGCGCAAGATGGAATACATTCAGAGCTGCGAAGCGATGGGGACGCCGGTATGGCGGATCCTGCTCTTCCACCTGCTGCCGAACGTTTCCGCACCGATCTTTGTCTCGTTCACGTTTGAGGTGGCGGGTGCAATCCTTGCGGAAAGTTCGCTGAGCTTCCTCGGCTTCGGCGTGCAGGATCCGACTTCAAGCTGGGGGGAACTTCTGCGCCAGGCATTTCCCGATCCCCTCACCTACTGGCATCTGATGCTCTGGCCGGGACTCGCAATCTTCCTGGCAGTCTGCGCGTTCAACTTCGCGGGGGAAGGACTGCGCAAGGCTCTTGACGCGAGAGCATAAGGCCAGCGCACACGATTTATAAAAAAATAGATTCGTGCTCTCCTATCAGTCCTGCCGCGGTCCAGCTGCGCAAGCTGGTCGCCGAAGGCGAAATCCCCGATACGGGCGCGTGCTCTGCACCGGGACAGTTTATTCGTTTTCTTCCTTCACACGGTAAAGTTCCGAGGCCATGACAAACGGGTTGTGGTAGCGGGTGCGGTTCACAGTAAGATCCTTGTACTGAATCGCCTTTTTCGGGCACCACTGGAGACAGGCCATGCACTGCTCGCAATGGTGATGCCAGACAGGCCGTTCATCGGCATCCATGGAAAGATTCGAGGCCGGACAGAGTCTTGAGCACAGTCCGCAGCCATCGCAGCTTTCTTCAACGCGAAAATATTTATCGGAGGTTTCCAGAGTGGCAACCGCGCGTTTTGAAACAAATTTCAGGAAGGTGTCGATCGGAAACACCCGCAAAGGACGTGTTTTTCTGCGTTTTTTGACCGCGATCACCGCAATCCGGATCGCCCGGTCCGCCTTGACGAAAAGTGCCGCCTGCTGCTTCTCATTCGGCGGATTCGAGAGAGGAATGTAGTTCGACGGCATCCGGATATGGAAGGAGGCGTTGAGGTTGATCCCCTTCTCCGCGAGCGTGTCCTCGATCATCGGAAGCGCTCCGCCGGGATAACCGCCGGAGGTGCAGACCGCGTAGATGAACCTTCCGTTGTTTCCCTTATCCTGGGGGACAACCCGAGCCAGAAACTGTTCGATGATATGCGGAATCCCCATACAGTAGGCGGGGAAGAAGATTCCGGTCAGCTCGGAACCGAGAACGACATCTTCGGCACGGTCCAGCGACGCGATTGAAAGCAGCTGGGCATCAGGAAAGGATTTTGCAAACTCTCTTGCGGCATACAGGGTATTGCCCGTTCCGGAAAACCAGTAGATTTTATGCATGGTTCAACCTATGCTCCCATTCAGTTGTTTGACAGCGGAAAAATACTGCTTTTCTGTTATTTTTTCAAGAGGAAAGAATGAAAAAACTGCAAAGGGAATGAAAATGAGAAAAACACTTGTTTCCCGCCGGAACAGCGGCGGACTACTCCTGCATGCCGTAAAGGGTGCGGAGACGCGACGGAGACATCGCGCGGTGTTTCTTGAAAATGCGTGAGAAGTGAAATTCGTCCTCGAAACCGCATTCACTGGAAATCTCGCTGATGCGGAGACGGGAGGTCATCAGCAGTTTTTCCGCGTGCCGCAGACGGCATTCCAGAAGATACTGTCCCGGAGACCAGCCGGTGACCTGTCGGAAGAGTCTGCGGAAATGCACATAGGAAACCGAAAGCCTTTCCGCTTCGCGCTCGAAATCCCAGTCCGCCTGCGGAGCATCCGCGATTTTTTCCCGCAGAAGCCGGAGAGAATGGACATATGGATTGGCGGTTCCGGCAGATCCCGGCGCCTGTTCCCGGAGCTGAAGCAAAAGCTCCTCAAGCAGAAGAACCGCGCGCGCATGCTGGGATTCACCGGGAATCCGCTGATACTTGAGAAGTGAACGGAGCGTCTGCATGAAAGGCTCATTCGCTGTAATCCGGATAAAGAGATCCTGTTCCCGAAGTTCCAGAAGACCGCTCCGGATGTACCGTTTCACCCGTTCGCCCTTGAAACAGATGTGAGCCTGGCGCCGCAGCGTCCCCGGACGCGATCCGTAGGAGAAAGAGACCCCGGGATAAGTGATGAAGGCAAGCGGCCCGTCGGCGATTTCAACGGGATTATCGTCCACTTTCGCGAAAATTTCGCCCTCGAAGATATACTGGATGCCGTAATACCCTTCGAAATGCCGGTCTACGGCGCAGTTGTCCACCCAGTCGGAGATGCCGCAGGTCACAAAACTGATGTCGCTGAAATAGTTCATGGTTCCCTCTCCGCCGGAGGCTGCTGTTTCCCGGAGGATTCCCACAGTTTCCTTACGGCTCCGGATACGTTTTTCTCCACTGTTTTCCCGACTTTTTCCGCAAAGGCTTCCACAGTGCTTTCCCTCTGGGATTCCTTTGCAGGCACAGACGTTTCCTCCGGGGGATCCGGGAGAATATCGCCGACTTTTTTCGATTCGATCCAGGAAATGGTCTCGTCGGAAATCACAACTGCTGCATATTCGATGATGTCTTTGAATTTCTTTTTCACACCGAGAATCCGCTCGGAGACCTCCCCGATGCCGCGCCGCCCGATCTCGACGCTCCGCCCCGGCGGGAGCGCGGCAAGCGTCTCGCCGACAGGAAAGGAGATGTAATCCCCCTTGAACATGTCGGTAAAACGGACGCACAGAAGAACCGTCACATTGTGAAGCGGTTCCTTTCCGTCGTTCTTCACATTCAGGATCACGCTGTTGGTGAAGAAGGCCGAATCAATCGAAAGTTTCAGCGTTTCCGCGGCGCCGGCGTCAATCCGGAAAAGCTCTGTATTCAGGAAGCGCCAGGAAAAACGGAAATCGTCCAGAACCTTGTCCCACTCACCCTGCATCCGGCGTCGGAAGAAGTGGTCGAAAATTTTCCTCCGTGCCTCTTCCCTGCGCCCGCTCTCCAGCAGCAGGCGCGCAAGCTGGAAGTCCGGGCTGAAGTAGCCGGAACCGGACATCATCGCGCGGTAGGCGTTGACGATGATCCTTCCCTCCATGGACTTGTTCAGATAGGCGCGCTTCCGGTAGATTCCGAGGCGGCTGGAAAGCTCCTCCTGCTGTTTCGGGAAATAGACCGCCGCCTGTGCGAAATCGGTTGCCGCCTCGCCGGAACGCTTCGCGCGGATTTTCGCAACACCGCGCAGCAGATGCCCCGAAGCGCTGGATGGATGTTTTTTCAGAAAATCATCAAGAAGGGATTCGGCAAGCGCAAGATCGCTTTCGCCGTTCCGTTCCAGAAGAGCCATGGCAAGGAGAATGTGCGCCTCCTTCTCGTCCGGCGCAAGTTTGACCGCCGCGGACGCGTTCGCAATCACCTCGCCGGGATCGCCTTTCCACGCCGCCAGATACGCACGGTCCCGGAATGCGCAGAGGTGTTCCCATTCCCGGTAATAGCGGGCGGAAAGGGTCATGAACGAAAAGAGAAAATCGACAAACTCCTCCTGACTGCGTTCGACACGTTTCCGGAGTTCTGCGCTCATTTTCGCCTCCGCCTGATGCTTTTCCCAGACCTTCTGCGCCTGCGCACGGTTGTAGGTGAATCCGACCGGATCCACGGATGAGGCAAAATCAAGAAGAGCCGAACGGGCTGTACTGTAGAGACTGTTCAGTTCCTTCTCGGTTTCCCGGTTGGAAAGCTGTTTCCGGCAGAGCTGGAAAAAACGGTATTTGAGCAGCTGGATTTCGGGCGCCACTTTTTCCGGGGAATCCTGAACGATATATTCCGTCATCTGTTCAAAATTCTCCGCCTTTCTCAAGGCGTTCTCCATGGAAAAAAGCGCCGAAATCGTCGTATCGGGATCGTAATTTCCCTCCGCGTTCGCGAGAATCTGTCTTTCCAGTTCACTCATCCGCTGTTCCACGCGCGGCCGGGCGCTGCGGATGTATTCGGGCACGTCCTCATTCGAGCGGAATACGCCGGAATGGAGAAGAAGCGCGGCAGTCAGAAGCAACAGCGGAACCGCGCACAGAATCAGACAGCCGACGGCAAACGGATGGGATTTTTTCGCTTTTGGCGCATTGTTTTCCGACATGAAAAGACTCCCCGGGACAATTTCCGGAAAATATACAGGAAGAAAAGGATCCCTGCAACCTTTCCTTGTGAAAAAAATGTTTTTTCCGGACGGAAGCTCCGGTCAGAAGCTCCATTTCTGCACGGCTTCGAGGAAGATGGGAACGATCGTGCGGATTTTTGCCGCGCCGACCCCGCGGATTGCGGCTGCCTCGGGAATCGAGATCGGACGTTTCGCGGCAAACTCCCGCAGCGCCGCGTCCGTCAGAATGCAGTAAGGGGGCACGTGTTTTTTCCTTGCCAGATCAGCACGGAGTTCCCGCAGGTGCTCAAAAAGCTCCTCGTCGCTGCCGTAGAGGACCCGTTCGGAAATTTCTCCGCGCCCGGAAACGATCTTCCGGCTTTTTTTACGCGGAGCTTCACGCGGGGGAACGCCGCTCATTTCCGGCAGAGCAAGGGAAAGGCTCCCCCCCTCCCCCTGCAGAATCTCCTGCCCGGCATCCGTCAGTCCGAGACAGGGATATTCCGGATTTCCGACGCGTTTCAGGTATCCTTCCGCCTCCAGGGATTTCAGGATCAGCAGAAGCTGGCTCTGGCTCCATGTCTTGAGTGCGCCGAAGAAGGGACTGCGCACCTGCCCGCTCCGGACAAGCTCCGGACGGCGCGCACCCGCGAGAATCAGGCTCAGGCGCCCTCCCCCGAGACGCCCCTCAAAGGAGCGGACCGCGCGCAGGATTGTCCGGACCGCTCCGCGCTCGGATTCGGAAAGCGTTCTGGCTCCCGCCGTCTGTTTCGTGCAGAAATCGCAGTTGCCGCATTTCCACGTTCCGGCCTCCTCGCCGAAATAGGAGATGAGATACTCCTGACGGCAGTGGCCGCTCCGCGTGTAACGGATCATATCCTCCAGACGCTCAAGCTCCAGCGCCCGCTTGTATTCCAGCTCGGAAAAATCAATCGAAAGCGTCTCCTCCTCCGGGCGGAGCAGCGTCACGGCGCGGCCCCGGAACGGGAGCGAGTACTGCAGGACGGAACCGTTCAGATTCGCAAGCACCCGCTTCACCTGGTCGATCCGCAGGCCCGCGATCCGGGCGAGCTCCTCATAGGTGTATTCCCGCTCCAGAAGCGCGCGGGCTCCCTCCGCGGCAAGAAAACGCGAAAGAAAGCGCGAACGCTGGGTGTTCTGCGCCTCATGTTCACGGGAAAGCATGGCAGGATCACCCGTGATGCGCAGAGAAACGCGGTCATGCGCGTTCAGGGCGCGTTCGAGATAAGCGTTCTGTTCCAGAATGCTCAATGCCGCGCCGATCTGCCCTTCCGCTTTCGCCTCGGGCACCATTTCCAGAAGCTGCGCATGAGTCAGTTCGAGTGTATTGGAGGCGCCTCTCCCCGCTTCGGCCAGAAGTGCGGCATAGACGGATTCCACCACCTCACGCGGCGGATTGTTGAGGTCGATCAGAAACTCCTGCACAAAACGGTCGGCGGCGGAATAGAAGAGGATGCATTCGGCACTTTCCCCGTCGCGTCCCGCGCGTCCCGCCTCCTGGTAATAAGCTTCGATCGAACCGGGAATGTTGTAGTGGATCACGCGCCGGACATCCGGGCGGTCGATCCCCATGCCGAACGCGTTGGTCGCGACCAGAAGCGGTGCCTCCTCGTTCATGAAACGCTCCTGCGCCGCACTCCGGTCGGCGTCGCTCATTCCCGCGTGATAGGCGATGCACGGAAACTCCTCCCGGAGCTGTTCGACAGCTTTGCGCGTGGACGTGTAAATAATGGTCGGCACTTTTTTTGCCGAAAGGAGCTTGCGAAGATACGCGTTCTTCTGCTCCGCGCCGCTTGCGCGCACCACGGAAAAAGCCAGGTTCGGACGCTTGAATCCAGCCGCATGCAGGATCATCTCGGGGCGGTGAAGCTGGCGGAGAATATCCTCGCGCACATGTGGCGTCGCGGTCGCGGTGAAGGCGCAGACCTGCGGAATATGAAACGACTCGATGATCTCTCCGAGCCGCAGATAGGACGGACGGAAATCGTGTCCCCACTGGCTGATGCAGTGCGCCTCGTCGACGACGAGCGCCTCCGGCGGATGGGATTCGAGAAAGCCCCGGAAAAAGTTGGATTGAAAACGTTCCGGGGCGACATAAAGCAACTTTATTCGACAGTAGGCGATATCATTTAATATCGTATACTGTTCCGAACCGGACAGAGTTGTATTGACAAATGCCGCCGGAATGCCGCGCCCGCGCAGAGCGTCCACCTGATCCTTCATCAGCGAAATCAGCGGAGAGACAATGATGCTGTAACCGTTCCGCATCAGAAGCGGCAGCTGGTAGCAGAGCGACTTGCCCGCTCCGGTCGGCATGATCACGCAGACATCCTCTCCGTTCAAGATGTCGCGGACGACCGCTTCCTGATGATCCAGAAACGAATCGAATCCGAAATAACGCTTCAAACAGGAATGCAGTTCATCGCTCATGCGGCACCCCTCTTTCATCGGAAACGGGCAGAAAATGCCCGGCGCAGGCAAAAACGGAGAAAAAGATGCTCAGCATGGGATGCTTCTTACCGCGGCTGCTGCTGGCTCAGGCAGTGCAGCGCGCCTCCCTCAAGAATGATGTCCGAACAGTCGATCGGAATCACCGTCCGATCCGGATACGCCTGACCGATGATTGCAAGCGCTTCGGAATCAGCGAAATCCTGACGATAGGTAGGCACCAGAACGGCCCGGTTGATCAGAAGATAGTTGGCATAGGTCGCCGGAAGAATCTCCTCGCGCCACCCTTCGGGCCGGATCGGTTTCGGAGAATTCAGCGGAATGACTTCAAGCAGAGAGGAGCTCTCCGCCGTCCGCATTCTCCGGAGTGCGCGGATGTTTTCATGGAGCACATCGTGATTCGGATTCCACGCGGGCGCGGAAGGGGCAAGCACGACATTCTCCGAGACAAAACGCGCCAGTGTGTCAATGTGCCCGTCGGTATCGTCTCCCAGCAGTCCGCCGTCGAGCCACAGCACCTGCTCGACGCCGAGCGATTCGCACAGAATCTCCTCCGCCTCGGATTCGGAAATACCGGGATTGCGGTTCGGATTCAGGATCACCGAGCGCGTGGTCAGGAGATCGCCCGCGCCGTTCACTTCCAGCGCGCCGCCCTCGCAGACGAACGGAATGCGGAAACGGCGGAATCCGAGCTGTTCGGCAACAAGCGCGGGAACCGCGTCATCCCTGTCCCACGGCGGGAATTTCCCGCCCCAGGCATTGTAGGTGAAGTCGAGGACGGCACGTTCCCCGGTCCGCGGATTCTTCACGAAAACCGGCCCGTGATCGCGGCACCACGCATCGTCGGTCGGGATGTCGAAAAGCTCGATCCGTTCAAAATGCGCGTCCGCATCCGCCAGCGCATCGCTGACGCGGTCGAACTCCGACGCCGCGCACAGAATCCGGACGCGCTCATAAGACGAAATCGCAGATGCGAAAGACGCATACGCCTCCTCGGCGCGGCGGAAAACGCCCGGCCAGGTCTCCGGATTCGACGGCCAGCTCAGAAAGACCGCCTCCTGCGCACTCCATTCCGGCGGCATCGAAAACCCGAGCCCCTTCGGAGACTCCCCGTTTGCAAAACTCTCAATCATCAAAACGCCTCAACAGATTATCATACGCGTCGATCCGGCGGTCGCGGAAGAAGGGCCACATGCGCCGATGCTCCTCCATCGCGCGGAAATCGCATTCGGCATACAGAATCGCGCAATCCTCTTCGGAACCAAGCACCATATGGTTCCCGTAATAGTCGCAGACGAACGACGATCCCCAGAAGCGCGTGCCGTGTTCGACGCCCACCCGGTTTACGGCGGCATAGTAGCAGCCGTTCGCAACCGCGTGGCCGCGCTGGACATTCAGCCATGCGTCGCGCTGGAGCGAGGCAAGCGCGGGACCTTCTTCGGCGAGTCCGCCGATCGCGGTCGGGCAGAAGATGATCTCCGCCCCCTTGAGCGCGGTCAGACGCGCCGATTCCGGATACCACTGATCCCAGCAGATGATCACGCCGATCCTTCCGTATTTTGTGTCGAAGGCGCGGAACCCCAGATCGCCGGGCGCAAAATAGAATTTTTCCTCGAAGCCCGGATCCTGCGGGATGTGCATCTTGCGGTATTTTCCGAGCAGGGAACCGTCCGCGTCGATCACCAACGCGGTGTTGTGATGCAGTCCCGGTGCGCGAAGCTCGAAGAGCGACAGGATCAGGACCGTTCCGTGTTCCGCCGCAACGCGCTGAAAACGTTCGGTCAGCGGAGAGGGAACCGGATGCGCAAGATCGAAAAAAGCAGGGTCCTGCTTCCAGCAGAAATATTCGGTCAGGAAAAGTTCCTGCGTGCAGATGATTTTCGCGCCGTTCGCGGCGGCTTCCGCAATCGCGGCTTCCGTCACAGCGGCGGCTTCGTCCACAGATGCGCGTGCCTTGTCCTGCAGCAGAGCGATCTTCACAACATTCTCTTCCATTCCAGCAAAACATCCTTCTTCAGTCAAACATGGTTCTTCCGCTGAGTGCTGCGGCGATTGTCGCAGGGTCGGCATAACTCAAATCCGATCCGGCCGGCAGCCCCTGCGCAGGACGGCTGATTTTAACGCCGCGCTCTTTCAGGCGGTTGGCGAGATAAATTGCGGTTGCCTGCCCTTCGACATCGGGGCTCAGGGCAAGGATGACCTCCCGGATGGTCCCTTCCCCGATCCGTTTTTCCAGCCCCTCGACATCAATCGAATCAATCCCCCTGCCCTCCAGCGGGGCGATACGCCCGCCGAGCACATGATAAACACCTTTGAAAACGCCGCTCGCCTCGATATTCCGAATCTGTGCCGCCTCTTCGACCACACAGACCACCGATGCGTCGCGGAGCGGAGACGCACAGATGGCACAGAGCCCTTCCTCGTTGTCATCGCCGGAAAGATTGCCGCAGCGCGGGCATTTTCCGACCCGCTGTTTGAGCGTATGCAGATTTGCGGAAAGCGCTTCGAGTTTTTCCTCGTCCCAGGAATAAAGACGGAAGGCCATGCGTTCCGCGCTGCGCCTTCCGACTCCGGGCAGACCTCGAAGCAGCTCCATGAGCTCCTCAATTGCCTGTGGATATCTTTCCATCATGCCTTCTTACTCTGTCAGACCGGGAATATTGATTCCGCCGGTCGCCTCGGAAAGCTTCTTCGCGCTTTCCGTTTTCGCCTGAAGAAGCGCATTGTTCACGGCTTCATACACGGCGGATTCCAGAATCGAAGCATCCTTCATCTCCGCGAGCGCGGGAGCGATGAACACCTTCTTCAGACAGAAATCGCCGGAGACCAGAACCTCGACCTGTCCGGTCGCATTTTTCCCCGTGACCTCGATGGCGGAAAGCTCCTCCTTCATTTTCTTCATATTCTTCTGGATCTCGCCGAATTTCTTCATGAGACCCGCCATTTCACCGAGATTTCCAAACATGGACATCGTATTATTCCTGTTTTTTATGGTTATTTGAACTGTTCCTCAAGCGTCATATCACGTTCCGCACCGTTCTGAAGCGCCTTGCGGTATGCCTTTTCCGCAGACTCCTTCTCTTTGCGCAGGAGGTGAACACGAACCAGATTCAGATACGGCTCCGGATTGTTCACCGCAATATCGGCCGCGCGCCAGTACTGCCAGAGCGCAGTCCCAAGATCCTTCTTCGCCTCGGCGGCGCGGGCATTCGCCATCGCCTCCTGATACGCCTTCACATCGTAGGCGGTCTTTTTGACTTCCGTTGAGGCGGCGGGAACAGAAGGCGTCTTTGCTTCGGTCACGGTGACGGCGGCCTTTGGAGCACCGGAAGATTTCACGGCAATCACACCATCCTCAATATCCGCACGGAGAGTCGTCAGCTCGCGGCGGTATCTCCGCGCGTCGGCAACCGCTTTTTTCGCCGTTTCAGCGGCATTGTCGGCACGGGATTTCAGACGGGTGATCTCGTTGCGCAGATCGGTGATCTGAAGTTCCAGCTGTTTCTTATTGGATTTTCCAGCTTCCAGTTCCCTGATGAGTTCGTCGATCGCCTGGTTTTTCTTGGCGATGGTGTCTCTGGCGATTCCACCTGTTCCCTCGGACCAGCGCTTGAGATCGGCCTTGAGAAGGGTCTCGCTTTTGGTCAGAGCCTCGTTGTCCTGCCGGAGTTTCACAACCTCCTTGTCAAGGGCGGTGCGCCGGGCGGCAAGCTCATCACGTTCGGCCTTGAGTTCGGCATACAGCTTTTCACTGCGAACGGCCTTTTCCTTGAGTTCCAGATTTTCTTTGGCCACAAGCGAGTTGTTCGGCCCGACATCACGCGATTCGAGCTGTTTTTTCGCATCGGCAAGTTCTTTGACAAGCGACTCTTTTTCCGTTTCGAGCTTTTTCCCGGCGGCGGTCAGGTTCCGGACAGCGTTCTCATACTGTGCATTGGCTTCGCGCAGTTCAATCAACGAAGCGGTCAGTTTCGTGATTTCGGCTTTCGATGCATCGGATGCCGCAGGCGGCTGTGCGGGGACAGTCACAGTCCTGGCCTTGAGGTTCGCCACTTCGGTTTCCAGTGACTTCCGAACCGCTTCGAGGGCTGTCTTTGCCTGTTCCGCCGATGCGAGTTTTCCGGAAAGTTCCGTCACTCTCTTTTTCAGCTCGGCATTGTCATTGCTTATTCCGGCAGTTTCACCGGCAGCGCTCTTCAGGGCGGCAAGCTGTTTTTCCAGTTCCGCGCGCGAGGCGTTCGATTTCTTCAAAGACTGTTCGGTCGTTGTGAGTTTCGCTGTCAGGGCCGCAATCGCGGATTCGAGACGCGCCTTGTCCACCTCATTGGACGTGGCCGATGCTTTCTTCCGGTTTTCAAGAGAACCTTTCAGAGATGCAATCTCCTGCAAACGTTTGGCGCTGCTGTCTTCCGCGAGAACCAGCTTCTCCCGGAGCGTTTTAAGTTCCGCATCCTTCCCGGAAACGGAAGCGTTCAGTTTTTTCATCTGCGAAGTATGCGCAACCTTGAGATCAACGATCTGCTCTTTGAGTTCGGAAATGCGCTTATCGCTCATTTTGCGGCTGTCTTCCGCGAGAACCAGCTTCTCCCGGAGCGTTTTAAGTTCCGCATCCTTCCCGGAGACGGAAGCGTTCAGTTTTTTCATCTGCGCTTCATGCGCGGCCTTGAGATCGACAATCTGCACCTTGAGTTCGGAAATGCGCTTATCGCTCATTTCGTCGAATTTATCATTGACTTTCTTTGCAAAAAGATCGCGGTCCGCCGTTGCCTTTGCAAGCTCTTTTTTCATCGCGGCATTGTCGCTGGAAAGCTGTTCGGCATTCTTTTGAAGCTCAGCGAGACGCTTCCCCATGGAATCATTCGATTTCGCAAAGGCATTGCGCTGTTCGATATTCTGCACGAGATCCTTTTTCAGGGCGGCACTTTCCTTCAGAGCCGCGGCAAGTTTTTCATTCAGAGCACTCTTTTCGGCAAGAGCGTCAGAGACCGCCTTTTTCAGTATCTCGTTATCTTTTCTGACGGCGGCAGCCTCGGCTTCGATTCTCCGGGCGGAAGCGGCAACGGTCTGTTCGGCTTTCAGTTTGCGGATCTGTTCGGCGGCCTCCTCGGAGGAGCGTGTTTTTTCCGCAAGAAGTTTCGTGGACGCGGCGAGATTTTTTTCCGTTTCGGAGAGTTTCCGTTTTGCCGCGGCAAGATCGTCCTGGAGTTTCTTCCGCTCGACTTCGGCAAAGGTCTTCTCATTGGAGAGGGTCTTGGAAACATCCTCAAGCATCTTGTCGCGTTTTTCCTTTTCGGCGGTCAGTTCGCGGTATTGTTTCCGGATGTTTGCAAGTTCCTCGTTCTGCTCTTTGATGAGTTTCATGAATGCGGCGGTCTTTGCCTGTTCGCTGGTAAGAAGCTTTTCCGTTTCCCGGGAAATGGATGCTTTCCTGTGCTTTTCCAGGAGTTCCGAATATTGCAGATTCAGGACAGCAAGTTTCTTTTCAAGAACATCTCGCTCGGAGAGCACCTCCCGGATCTGTTTGATGGCCGCATTGCCGCGCTGTGCGCTGGAACGGGCGGTTTTGAGTTCACCCTGAAGGGACTCCAGCTGTTTTCTCAGCTTCTCGTTTTCCGCGCTGACGGCTTTGTATTTTTCATCCTTTTCACGGATTGCCTTTGCCTCGGCCTCATATTTTTTCCGCTGTTCCATGCGTTTCGCGGTTTCGGCCGCCTCCTTCGCCTTGCGTCTGGCGGAGGCAAGGCGGCGCGTGGAGAGGCTGATCCGGTAATCAATCACGCTGCGGTTCCAGTCCGGATTCTGCTTCTTGACCTGGTTGAACGCGTCAAGGGACTGCTGATAAAAGGGTATCGACTCCTCGTATTTGCCGGAGATCATCCTCATTTCGCCTTTTTCAAACAGCTCGAAACCTTTGCGCCAGAGGTTCCAGAGCTCCTGTGAAAGCTGACGGTTCACAGTGGTCGTCCGCGATCCCTGCGCAAAAACTTCCGGCGCGGTCATGAGCGCGGCGGCAAGAAGCAGCGTCAATGCGCGTCCGTTCCAAAATGTGCTCTTTTTCATATTTCATTCCTTTGTTCCGGCCGGATCTCCGGCGCCGGTTGGTTGTCTGTTTCCGTTCCATCCGCCTGCCGCATCCTTCGCATACGGAGCAAAGAGCCCCCGGCACTCCGCGGGAATGTTCGCCACGGCCTCGAACTGTCCGGTCTCGGACCACGAGGATTCGTAAATATGCCCTCTGGAATGCAGCAAGGCGATAATATCGGACCTGGAAGGCGGAATTTCAAGCTCCAAAGTGCAACTTTGCCCATGAGAATACAGGGAAAGTGCGGAAAGAAGCGCGGGAAAGCCCTCTTTGGTCACGCAGGAGATGAAAATTCCGTCCGGCGCGATTGAGCGGATCCGCGCAAGAACCACCGGATCCTTCTGCAGATCGCACTTGTTGAACACCACGAGCATTTTCTTGTCCGCGGCGGAAAGCTCGGAAAGGACGGAAAGCGTCGTCTCCCAGTGGGACTCCATGTGCGGACTGGACACATCCAGCACAAGAAGCAGAAAATCCGCGATCACCGCCTCCTCCAGCGTCGATTTGAACGCCTCCACGAGCGTATGCGGCAGTTTGCGGACGAAGCCGACGGTGTCCGTCAGCAGCAGTTCCTGCTTATCCGGCAGAACAAGGCGGCGCGTTGTCGGGTCGAGTGTCGCAAAGAGCTTGTCTTCCGCGGTCACGCCTGCATTGGTCAGCGCGTTCAGAAGAGAGGATTTTCCTGCATTCGTATAACCGATGATCGCACAGTTGCAGATCGGATTCCGGAGACGGCCCTTGCGCTGGGTGGAGCGCTGTTTCCGCACAAGTTTGAGTTCCTCTTCGAGGGCGGAGATACGGCGCTTGACCATGCGCCGGTCGTATTCGATCTGTTTCTCTCCCTCGCCGCGGGTGCCGAGTGCACCGCCGCGCTGTCTCGAAAGATGCGACCAGGCGCCGGTCAGGCGCGGCAGATAGTAGCGGTTCCGTGCAAGTTCCACCTGGAGCACCGCCTCGCGCGTCCGCGCCCGGTCCGCGAAGATGTCCAGAATCACCTCCTGGCGGTCAAACACCTTCATGGCGCACTCCTTCTCGATGTTGCGCTGCTGGGAGGGGCCGAGCTCGCAGTCAAACACCAGTATCGAAGCACCATGAGCAGCTGCTTCAGCCTTCAGTTCCTGAATCTTGCCGCTGCCTACATAGAATTTCGCGTTGATCTGTTTGACGGACACGATTTTCTCTCCTGCGACGGGGATTCCAAGCGTATTCACCAGTTCATGCAGCTCCGCAAGATACTCCATTGCCGATGCATGCGAACAGTCCGCGCCCTGAATGCCGATCAGGAACGCGGGCATTTTTTCGCCGGATTCCTTTTCTGTTCTGAGTGTCTCTTCCGCGATGGTCATGAATCAGAATTTATTGAGGAAAAGTTTGTAGTTCTTGACAAAATAGGAGACTCCCGAGTAGAGCGTGACAAACATCACGATCAGAATCAGAGCATACCACAGGTTCCAGATCACCGGATCGGCGATATTGAAGACATTGACCCAGCCGGCGCCGGCGATCAGAAGCGCGAACATCTGGAGCGCGGTCTTGATCTTGCCGGATTTGTCGGCGGAAATCACGATGCCGTCCTTGAGCGCCAGAAGCCGCAGACCCGTCACCATGAACTCGCGCGCGATGACAATCACCACGATCCACGCCGGAATGATCCGGTAGTCGGAAAACATCACGAAAGTCGCCACGATGAAAATCTTGTCGGCGAGCGGGTCCATCAGACGCCCGAAGTCGCTCTCGCACTTGTACTTGCGCGCGAGATACCCGTCGAACCAGTCCGTGATCCCCGCGATGATGGCAACGATATAGGCGATCACGTGCGAAACGTGCGAAACCGTCGGGGAGATGTAGACAAAATTGATTTTGCTGGCGTCGATGTTTGCCAGCAGCACGAAAACTCCGATCAGGATAATCCGGCTGACCGTCAGCTGATTGGGCAGATTCTTCATCCAGTTCATTTGCGTTTTCCTCTCTGATTCCCGCAGACAACGCGTGCGGCAAGTTCATATTCGGCGGCGGCGGTCACTTCAGCCTTCACGAAATCGCCTGGTGCAAGCGTCCGCGGCGAGGTGAGCAGCACGCGGTTGTCGATGTCCGGCGCGTCGAAAAAGGTTCTTCCGAGTGCCTTCGAACGGGAAAGAACCTCGTCCACGATCACGTCGATCACGCTTCCGACCAGCGCCTGATTGTGTTTCAGACTGATCGCGCTCTGCAGTTTCAGGAGTTGTCCGCGGCGGCGTTTCGCAGTCGCGGGCGCAACCTGGCCGGGCAGCGCGGCGGCGGGAGTGCCCTCCTCGCGTGAATAGGCGAACACGCCGAGACGGTCGAATTCAGTCTCCTCTGCGAAACGCAGGAGCTTCCGGAAATCCTCCGCCGTCTCACCAGGGAAACCGGTCATGAACGTCGTCCGGACGGCGTATCCGATTTCCCGCATCCGCTTCACGACTTCCCGCGTCCGCGCCTCGAACACCTTGCGGTGCATCGCCTTGAGAATCGGTTCGGAGATATGCTGAAGCGGCATTTCAATGCAGCGGACCAGATGACGTGAGCTTTTCATTGCATCCAGCAGGGCATCGTCCACGCTCGCGGGATGCAGATACATCAACCGCAGAAGAAAATCTCCCTTGAGCTTGTCCAGTTCCGTCAGGAGCCCGGCAAGACAGGGCTTCCCGTTCCGGTCGCGCCCGAACGCGCCGCTGTCCTGCGCGATCAGGATCAGTTCGCGTACGCCGTTTTTCAAAAGCTGGCGCGCCTCCGCGACGACATCCCCGACCGTGCGGCTCCGCAGGGAGCCCCGGATCGAGGGAATGCGGCAGTAGGTGCAGCAGTTGTCGCAGCCGTCGGCGATTTTAAGATAGGCGTAATGCGCGGGCGTCAGCTGAACGCGCGGCGTTTCATGCGAGTAGATCCAGCGGGGGCGGGTCTTTTTCCTTCTCCCCGGCGCCGGGAATTTCCCGCCTTCGAGAAGCTTCCGAGCGACACGCCCCGCGTCGGCGATTTCGTCGATCCGCAGCCACGCATCCACCCACGGAAATTCCGCAAGCTCCGACTGTTCCGCCCATTCGACGAAACAGCCCGCGACAATTACGCGTCGTTTTTCCGGCGCGCGCATCTTCCATCGCCGGACGGTCCGGATCGTTTCCGCCGCCTCGGTCCGCGCCTCCTCGAGAAACGCGCAGGTGTTAATGAACTGAATCTCAGCATCGGACACCGAAGCGGTCAGCCCGAACCCTTCGCAGAGAAACGAAGCCGTGGCGACCTCGGTATCGACAAAATTCTTCGCGCAGCCAAGACTGGTCGCCTTGACCATCGCGCACACATTCACGGCCGGTTCCGCCGCACTGTTTTTCTTTCCGCTCAAAATTGCTCTCTCCCGTATTGGCACATCGCAGATTCGGTGTATAATTTACACCCGGAAAGCGTGTTTCGCAAGCGGAAGCGCCGTAAAAGTTGGAAAACGCTTTTCCTCCCTGCGGCCAGGAAGGAATACGGATGAAACGCCGCTCAGAATTCCTTTCGCCATGCAGAAAGAAGCAGTGTCAGAATCCGGTCCGCCAGGCGCTCAGAATGGCGGATTTTCACAGTGGCGACACGTCCGCAGTCAAACGCGGGAACCCCGGTAAACTCCAGATCTATCCGGTAAAGCGGCAGAACAGAGATGTATTCCGAAGCCCCCTCGCCGGAGAGGTAAACCGGAACGGGTCCTCCGTAATGCTGAAGAAGAGGCGAATCCTTCAGTTTGACTGGAATCCGGTTGAGTGCAACGATCCGCGCCTCGCACCGGGAAAGCGAATCGCGCACAAAAACAAGTGCGCGGTCACCGACCCGCAGTTTGCCGATTTCGCGGTCCGTCGCATAGGCGGATGCCGCAAGTTTTTCCGATACGATCTCTCCCGCCGTCCGTCCCCGCGCCAGAAATGCATTGCGTGAAAGGTGAGGCAGTTTTGAAACAAAAATTCCGGAGGATTCCGCCCGGACACACAGAGATTCCCGGCGGCGCAGAAGTTCGGCAAGCGCCAGTTTGTCCGACGCAATCTTTTCCATTGTGACTCCGGTCTCGGAAAATTTCTCCGCATCGACCTCCTGAAGTCCGAGGAGGATCTCGTCGCAGCGAAGCATGCTCTGCAGACGGAGGATGCCGTTTTCCAGCTGCGGGGAAACAAGACGGAATACCTCCTCCCCTGCGGAAACCTTACGCGCGCGCCGCGGCAATTCTTCACACAGATAACCGGACTCGGGTACAGTGACCAGACAGCGTTCCGCCGGAACGGTCTCCCCCGGCAGCGTCATGCTCCAGGAAAACGGCAGAAACAGCAGCGCGGCAAGAAACACCAGCACGACTCCGGCAAAAATCCAGCGGGCACGGTTCGCGGAACGCTTCGACAGAGCCCGGATCGTCTGAATCTCCCGCCAGAACGGATAAATCAGGATGCAGTAAAGCTCCAGCACCATCATCGCCAGCGCCACAACCTTGACGAACTTGTGATAGATCAGCAGAATGATGCCGGTGTAAAGAAAAATACGGTAGAAAAACGAACAGATGCCGAAACAGAACAAAAATACGCCGCGCGGATTCCGAGGCTTCTCCCCGAGGCGCAGGAAGTGCCAGCGCCACCACTGCCGGACATATTCCCCCGAACGCGTCATCAGATTCTCAATGTTCACCAGATCGCAGAGAATATAGTAGCCGTCGTAACGGATGAAGGGATTCCCGTTCACGAACAGCGTCGACAAGGTGCTGACGGTGAAAATATAGAACATCGTGGATTTCCAGGCGCCGGGAGGAAGATAGGCCCACAGAAGAGCGGCAATCCCGCCGAGCAGAAGTTCGATGATGATTCCCGCCGCGTCGATCAGGAGCCGTTTCCGGCGGGGAAGACGCCAGCTGTCCGTCGTATCCGTATAGAGACGCGGATAAAACACCATGAAACCGAGCCCGATCCCCCGCACCCGACAGTGGAAATGAATCGCGGCAAGCGAATGCGCCGCCTCGTGCACGAATTTCAGAAACAGAATCGCCGCGAAGTATTTTGCCAGTCCCGCCCAGGAGAGGGAATCGAGAAATACCGTGCGGATCGTGCTGAAATCGCGAAGCGCCAGAAGATAGCCGGGCAATGCCGCGAGAGCCAGCAGAATCACAAGCACCCGCGATGCCAGCCAGCCGACATAAGGAGTGATTTTCTCGAAAAACGCCTCGGGGCGCCACGGCGGAAGCTTGAAAAAGAGATACGCTGCGGAAAAACGCAGAAACGCCGTCTTTTCCCGGAGCTGCTGCTGTTTTTCACGCTTGATCCCGATATGCCCGTATTCCGGAGCCAGCAGGTTGTTCTGCTGAAGAAACGAAAGCAGCATAAGAAGCTCCCCGCGGGAGATCTCGATTCCGTTCCGTTCCAGCTTCCCGAGAAAGGCGGAAACGGGAACAGACTCCGTCAGGAGTGCGACAACGGACAGCATTTCCGGCGCGATTTTATAATATGCGTCAGCCTGCCGGTCGAACAGCAGCGGAACATCCCCGCGAATCAGCTCTATATCCGGCCGGAGGGTTCCGGTGAAAGGTTCATTTCCATCCATCGTCACCACTCCCGGAAGTAGAGCAGTGCGCTCTTGAAGAGACGATATCCGAGAGTGACCTTCCCTCCGGAGAGTTTTGCAATACCGCGCATTCCGTAGCGCATTCCCGACTCCGCTCCCGGGGCGAGCTCCGCCCGGACCATGTAACAGAAAGTCTTCCGCTCGGTCAGTTCGGGATAGCGGGACACCTCGCGAATTTCAGCGGGAATCGCCGTTTCCGGCGCGGTATGCAGATAAAGGGTTACGGAAAAAACGCCGCGAAGGATTGAGGCATCCCGTTCGTCAACGGGAATTTCAGCAGCCATCCCCTCCCCTCCGAACACTTCAAAGAGCTTGTCACCGGTCCGGACCGCCTTGCCGGCAAGCTGTTCGGCGCGGCCGTCCGCCAGAACCAGGAGTCCGTCGGCGGGCGCACAGATCCGGGAATGTTCCAGATACCACTTCGCCTCGTCAACGGCGATCCGCGCGGTTTCGCGGCGCGCGGCGAGAAGTTTCACCTTGCCGAGACGCGCCTCATCCGTAAATGCATTCTGCTGTTCCAGGGCAAGTTCCGCTTCCAGCTCCCGCAGAGTCCCCTGTGCCGAAGCCAGACGATAGGAGAGCTGCGCCGTATCAAATTCCACGATGGGATCGCCTTTCTTCACGATTTCCCCGTCCTGCACGAGACACCTTGCAATCTGTCCGTCGAACCAGGCGTTCGCACACGTGACAACCGGTGCCTTCAGCGTGAATTCCGCCGTGGCGCTTTCGGATACCGGCAGAAACATCAAAGCGCAGAGAAAAACGAAAAGCGCCGCCCGGATCCAGTTGCGTTTCACATGCCGCTTCACCTTCCAGAGTCCGTTTTTGCAGAGACGCTGATAGTGCAGAGCTTCGGAAACGGAGGCGGCAAGCAGTTTTACGGTGTTCGGAACATAAGCGGGAATCTCCTTTTCATACTCCAGAAGCCAGAGAAAGGAAAATTCCGTTCCCGCCGTGTTTGCGGGGGGACGCAGAAAACAGCAGCAGTAAACGGCGTTTCCTGCGGCCAGTTCCGGCGACAGGCCGTTTTTCCGCGTCAGAATCTGCGGCTCCTCTCCCGGAACAAGAGAGAGCGCCAGACGCTCCTGAAGCAGCGCAAGGCGCGAATGCACATTGGGTTCCGGCTGTCCATACTGGGCGATCACCTGCGCCTTGCCGTCGGCGAGCTCCAGCAGGGACGCGGTCCGGAAGTTCAGAAGAGAGCGGCTGTTGCTGACCGCGAGCGCGGCGGCGGAGCGGAAATCCTTCGCATCAAACAGATCGTGCCCGAACTTCAGCATCAGCGCGAAGGCTTTCAGACGGGCGGAAAGTGCCTCATTGTCCATGAACAAGCTCTCCCGTCATGCCGGCCTTGAAAGCACCGGAACGGTTGTCGATCAGCACGCGGATCCGGACCGTGCCCGTCCGGTGATCGGCCTGCGGCGTCACCTCGTAAATGTTTCCTGTAGCGGTCCGGCCGTCCGGCAGGGCGATGGAAACCTTGTTTCCGACAGTGGTCAGCGCCTTTTCCGTCATCGGCACATTCATAACCGCAAGCAGCTGATTGTCGTCGATGATCCGGCAGAGAGCCTGTCCCGCCCGGACGGTCTCATGCTCCCGAGTAAGGATTTCCACGATCTTCCCCGCAAACGGCGACTTGACCGTACAGTAGGAGAGATTCAGCTTCGCTTCCGCCAGCGCGGATTCCGCCATGCGGTAATCGAATTCGGCTTTCTTCAGCTCGTAATCGCTGGTGAAGTTCTTCTCGCGCAGCTGTTTTTTATCCTCATAGGCCGCCTTTGCAAAATTCAGCTGTTCCGTCGCACGGAGTGCGTCAATCCGATACCGGGACGCATCCAGGGAGACAAGAACGCTTCCGGCCGGGAACGGCTCGCCCAGCCGGAAACGGTACGGTTCCAGTTCCGATTCCGCGCGGGCGGAAAGTGTCGCCTCGCGGAACGGGAACAGAACCGCCTTGACCGGGGCCCGGTCCAATGCCGCAGATGTCAGAGCAATCAGCGTCAGAATCAGAGCAAAGCGATCTTTCATACTCCGCTCATCTCATCCAGCAGAAGTTCAAGATCGCTCTTGAACATGCTCAGCTTCGGCGCTTGTTCAATCTGCATGCCGAGTCCGGCGAATGCATCCGCCGGAGTCTCGTCGAAGAGAGCGGCAGGCAGCCGGAGCTCCGGAGGAGGCAGCAGCCATTCGGATGGCGCATCCCCGGCATTCAGAGTGAAGGAGAACGAATCCGGAAACAGTTCGTATCCGCTCCCGAGCGACTCCTTGAAGATTACATTTCCGCGGCTTCCGATAATGGAATCTCCCACATCATCCACGGGAAGATCCAGAGAAAAACCTGTTTTCCCCGGCTGCCAGGACGATGAGAAAAACAGATCATCCAGGCCGGCAACGGGTTCATCCCGGAAGAGAAGCTCCATTCCGCCGAATGCGGGACGGAAGGTCCGGTTGGCTTCCCTTGCGGCAATCAGTGTGGAATACTCCGCCGTGTACAGATTCCCGGGGGAAAACACGTCGATCCCGCCGGAAGCCAGCGCATTCCCGAGAACGGCAGGCGCAACCATCGTGTAGTTCCAGTTCATGATGGACGGATACTGATCTTGACTCGTCCATCCGGGCTGATAGGCCATAACGGTCAGCGTTCCAGCCTGGAGGGTGATGGAGTAATTTCCCGCATCCGTCCCGGAAGCCAGAACATATGATTCGATGATATTGTCACTGCGGCCCGGTGCGGTTTGAGATCCCGTCACAACAACGGTTTCCAATCCTTCTCCGGAGACGAATCCATCCCCCGAAATGGTATAGGAATCATTTGTCAGCGGCGTTCCATCAAAGTATTTCGAGGCGCTTCCCGCGGTCAGCACGACATTTCTCGGCGTAATGTCCGCAACGGTGCTCTGCTGGCTGTTCAGAGAAAGCACATAATTGCCTGCATCGGCGCCGGTCAGTGTCAATCCTGTCAGCAGGACAAGCTTGTCGACGCCTGCGTTTTTGTCTGCGAATGCACCTGTCCCGTTCACAACAAGATTGTCGCCGGCAATCATGCCGTCAATCACAACCGAATCAAAATTCAGTGTTGCAGCCGTCGTTCCGTCATAGACTTTGTCATCCGCCGTAATGCCGGATGTCACTGTGATTTCCCTGGCCGTGATGCTGGCCGTCGTCTCCGTCTGGTTCCCCGACTGCGCAACGATGTAATTCCCGGCATCATCACCAGTCAGGACAAGATCACCGATCGTGACGACCTTGTCTATTCCCACATTCTTGTCCGCAAACGCTCCCGAAGCAGTCACACCGAGATCATCTCCCGTGATCATGCCGTCAATCACAACCGAATCCAAATTCAGTGTCGCAGCCGTCGTCCCGTCGTAAACCTTATTGTCCGCGGTGACACCGCCGGACACCGTAATTTCCGCAGGGGTAATGTCCGCTGTCGTCTCCGTCTGATTCCCTGACTGTACCAGAATGTAATTCCCGGCATCATCACCCGTCAGGAGAAGATCGGTGATCGTGACAAGTTTGTCAACGCCTGCATTTTTGTCCGCAAACGTTCCCGTGGCATCAACACCGAGATCATCTCCAGTGATCATACCGTCAATCACGACCGTATCGAAATTCAGTGTCGCATCCGTCGTCCCGTCATAGACTTTGTCATCCGCCGTAATGCCGGATGTCACTGTGATTTCCCTGGCAGTGATGCTGGCTGTCGTTTCCGTCTGGTTCCCCGACTGTGCAACGATGTAATTCCCGGCATCATCACCCGTCAGGAGAAGATCAGAGATCGTAACAACTTTGTCCTCTCCGACATTCTTGTCCGCAAACGTTCCCGTGGCATCAACACCGAGATCATCTCCAGTGATCATACCGTCAATCACAACCGAATCAAAATTCAGTGTCGCAGCCGTCGTTCCGTCATAGACTTTGTCATCCGCCGTAATGCCGGATGTCACTGTGATTTCCCTGACAGTGATGCTGGCTGTCGTTTCCGTCTGGTTCCCCGACTGCGCAACGATGTAATTGTCGGCATCATCGCCAGTCAGGACAAGATCACCGATCGTGACGACCTTGTCTATTCCCACATTCTTGTCCGCAAACGTTCCCATGGCATCAACACCGAGATCATCTCCCGTGATCATGCCGTCAATCACAACCGAATCGAAATTCAGTGTCGCAGCCGTCGTCCCGTCGTAAACCTTATTGTCCGCGGTGACACCGCCGGACACCGTAATTTCCGCAGGGGTAATGTCCGCTGTCGT
>CASEFP010000147.1 GCA_949287225.1 uncultured Lentisphaeria bacterium | reverse complement strand
GATAATGTCTCATCTCCAGAAGATTGTCTGCAATATATAATGGCTTTCATCTTGTAAACCTCTTTTCTCCTAATATACAGTAATGGTCTTTAAATTCAAGGATCATTACTATTGGTGTATTTCCCAAAAAGTATACCATGGAATATATGTATTTGTCGTTATTGCGATCATTGCGATTCTGGCCTCGCTGCTTCTGCCGGCACTCAATCAAGCTCGAGAGCGGGCCAGAACGATTTCCTGCCTGAATAATCATCGGCAGATTGCACTGCAGTTTGCGACTTATTATGACGAATTCAATGGATTTCCCACAGATGATCTGAACGATGTGAAAGCAACAGGCAGTCCGGGGATCAACAGCTGGTTTCAGTATTTTCTGGAACACTATTTCAATAAGAATAAAGGTGTTTTGACGTGTCCCGGTGCTTTTGTGAGAAACTTTTCCGGCTCGAATGGAGGTGCCTGGGGCCACTATGGTTATAATGCCTATATTTACAAACCGCGTTCCTCTTACGGTTTTGAAGGGAAGCTCAGCAGGATTCCGACAACTTCAAAAATCATTCTGGTTGTGGATGGGATTTTTGATAAAGGCGCCAGCTCGTGGAAGCCTTATTCCCGTGTCGACAACTATCAGAGAACTGATCTTCGGCACATCAGCCGGCAGCACAACCCATACAGCGGTGGAGGGATCAAAGCCATGGTCGATGGTCACGCGGAATCTTTCATCGTTCAGATTGACAATCCCGGAAGCAGCATGGTGCATCCTCTTTCTTCTGCCAACTATCGTTATTTGACACTATGAATTACGAGGAAGAAACAAAGTCGTGAAGTCCGAAAGTCATACATTACGGAGGACTGATGATATTCGGATTTTCAGATAAAGTGAATTTAAAGAATGAAAGAAAGAATGCCCTGATGAGAAAACGATTTGTATTTGCCATATTGATCTCTTTCCTTTCCACCGCGCTGTCCGCGGAGTCTCAAGTTTTATTAGAAAATGATCATGCCGCATTTGAATTTTCAGACCGGGACAGTGCGTTGATTGGAATCCGAAACCGGAAAAGCGGTCGTGGCATCCGTCTGAACGGCGGCCGTTCGCTGTGGAGCCTGCGGCTGCAGGACTACGGACGGAATCATCCTGAAATTTCACCGGACCGGCCGGCACAGGTCATGCGGCGGCGGATTTCCGGAGGGCAGGAGCTCACACTTAGCTGGCATGCAATTGCTCTTCCTGTTGGCACATTGAATGTGGATGTTGTCGTCACATTGCCGGATGACTCCGGGATAGCCGATTGGCGGCTGCGGGCACGAACTGATGGAGCTCCCGCGATGTGGATTCGGAGCGTGACATTCCCACGAGTTGACGGTGTCAACAGTCTCGGCGATGATTATCTGATCTACGGCAGTTATCTCGGGCGTCTTGTCCGCTCTCCGGGAATGCGTCTGAAACATGAGGAAATTAATCACCCCGGGCGCTGGTCGATGCAGTTTGCTGCATTTTACGGTAGTGCGGAATTGAATGCAAATTCCCTAGTGCCGATGAAAGGCTCATTTCAAGTGAATGGCTTTCATCGCGGCATGGCATCCGATGAAACCGGGTTATTCCTGGCTGCGGACGACGGGAAGGGATATCTGAAAAGCCTTCATCTGACGGGTATGCCGAAAACATCGACTTTTGCCGTTTCTCCGATTCATTATCCTGTTTTTCCATTCTGGCCGCAGGATTCAGCACTTCGCTCCCAGGAGTTCTCTTTCCAGCTTCCTTATTCCATCAAGATGGGAACTTATTCCGGTGGAGCCGGTGAGGCGGCGGAACTTTATCGGAAACTGGTGGAGAAGCGCAAATGGATGCGCAATGGTCCGCTTCGCTCTCCTGGCAATCCGATTTCTCCGAAAGTGCTGAACTGCGCCTTCTGGGTCAAGGCTTACAACGGAGCCAATAAAACGGTTCCTGAAATTTTGCGGATGCGCGATGATCTCCGGGTTCCCGTCAACACACACTGGGTCCGTTACGGCGTCAACCGTTTCGATGACAACAATCTGGATTATTTTCCCACGATGGCGAATTACAGAGAGGGAGTGCGTGTCCTGCGGGAACATGGCATCGGAGTGGCGCCGTATGTCTGTTGCGCAGTCTGGGATCAGGATACGGAGTCTTATCTCCGTTACGGGATGGAGCGTGCGGCTGCGCGGAATGAATTCGGCATTCCGCATATCTGGCCGCTGGCGGGCAATCAGCCTTCCGCATGGATGAACCCGGCTTCACCGCTGTGGAGAAAACAGTATCAGGCTGTTACGATGAAAATGTTCGGTCAGTGGGGTACTGACGGGCAGTATCTTGACGTTCTCGCATGTGCAGGCAAACTCTGTTATAATACCGATCTCCATGCTCCACATGGCGGCACTTACTGGACGGACGGCAATCGTCTGTTGCTGAAAGATTTGCGCAAATCCATCCGCCGAATGGAAGCGGATCCCTTTCTGACAACCGAGGGTTTTACCGAAAATTACATTGACCTGATGGATTGTTTCCTGACCCTGGATCTGACTCGTTACGGCTGGAAAAACCGCCAGAGCAGTGATGTCTTTCCTTTGTTCTCCTACGTCTACCACGATCATGCCATAGCCTACGGATCGGACTGCGCTCAGCAAATCGCCCCGGAAATGCTGCGCTGGGAAATGGGTCTGAGTTTCACATGGGGAATTCAGCTTTGTTACAGCGCCTCTCAAATCAATCCTCCGGGGGAAAGCATCCACGACCGTTTCACACGGGAACTGACCAGAGCATGGCACTGTTCGGCGTATAAGTTCCTTGCAGGAGGGAAAGGCATTGAAATTGCGCAGATTCCCGACCCAGCCCTGTGCGGCGCGGCTCCTGTTTCCGTAGTCAGTCCTGCCTGCCGGATTGTATTAAGCGGGGAATTGGATTTCCCCTGGATCGGTCCTTCCGTTCCCGCATCCGCATGGCGGGCACATGACGGGACGACCGGTCTGACCCTGGCAAATATTTCCGGAAAGGAGCAGAATATCCGGATTCATTTCAAGCCGCGGATTCTGCATGGCAAATATGATACGGTCTGGCAGAGCTGGCCGCTTCCGGCGAAAAAAATCGGAAAACTTCCGGAAACAGCCCCCCTGGAGTTTACGATTCCCGCTGATCGGGCGCTCGTTCTGGAAATCCGGGATGATTCACCACCCGCCATCCGGAAGCTTCTCGCTTCCGGGCAGAAGGCCATGCTTGCGGACGGCAAAGGCGATTTCTCCGCTGTCCCGCATTCCGGGCAGGAACTTTACGGCTGTGACAGTGCCCTCACGCTTCATCAGAATGGGAAGCTGGAGCTGCTGAATATGGATTCCGGCAAAAAATTGAAAGCTGTTCCCGTCGTTTGGCGGAAACTGGAGGGGCGGGGCGGCCCGCGCGGTCCCGAGGTGCGGACGTTCCATCTGCTGAAACCGACAGGATGCACTCTGAACGGGGAGTATACGGGCAAGGTCTATTTCTCGCAGGACGTCCTTTCTGCGGATGTCACGCTGCGGACACCAGGAAAGTTGATGACTCGGCACGGTCGCCTGCTGCTGGCATGCAATACGGACGGCAAACTCTTTTATTCCGCCGCGGGCTCTCTGGATTTGGAGGCGGGAACATACCGTATCGTCTCTTATCCGGCAGGGGCGTCCTGGCAATATCCCGATCCCTCCGCTCTCATCTCTTCTCTTGCAGAAATTTCAGCAGCCGCTGCTGAGAAGGGGCGGAATGAATTAACCGGCGATGATCTTCTCTCCGGAGAAAAACGGCGCAGGGGAGAACAGCTGTTTGCTCTTGGGAATGCTGTTTCCTGGCTGGTCAGCGGGATCACTGTGCGCGGGGACGCCAAGGACGACTGGCTGATTCCCGGACGTGTCCGTGAACTGCGTTTTCAGCCAGCCGGAGGCACATTGCACTTGCTAAATACCGCGCGTATTCCACAGATTGAGATCCGGGAGAAGGGGAAAAACGCCTTTGCCGTCACCGTCAGGCATATTGAGGCGGCCGCCAATCTTCTGCGTCTGCTTTATCAGACGGACGTCAGGGCCGGGAACTGTAAATTCCGTCTGACATCTTTGCGCGAATGGGAAGCTGCCGAACCTCTGCTTGCGGAAATCGAACCAGCGAATTCTGTTGTCGTTACAGGAAACGCTTCTGAGTTTATCCGCAACAGAATTACCATTACCAATACAGCTCCTTTCCCGTTGCCGGTTCGCATATCCGTACAGGAACCGAGTGCATGGGAGCTGCCCGAAGAAGGAAATGAATGCAGCTTTCTGCTGAAACCGCAGATGCGCCGAAACATCCCGCTGGTCTTCCGGCGGCGCTCCGGGGCAGACGGCGAAGGAAAAAGCCGTCCGGTACGGGTTCTTGTCAATTATACGGACCAGGCCTGGACCGCAATCAGTGAGGATTTTCTTGTCTCGGAGGAGGAAACATCTCTGAAACCGGCTGGACCCGGCAGCCGCAGGCCTTTGTGGAGCAATCTCATCCGCCATCAGTGCAGAGTTGCAGTTCTCGCCGGAAGCAGCGGCAAGGTTTCATTGAAACTCCGCCCGGTGACTGTCGGAAAGCCGGTGAAAGAGCTTAAGTGGATGCTTTTTGATGAGCGGATGACTGTAATCAAGGAGGGAAAAATCAGATTCAGAAATGAAAAAGAACAGATTCTGGCTGTCGCCGTCCCTGCTTCCGGGGTTTATTTTATACAGCTGGATGGACGTTTTTTTCAAGTTCAGGCTGCGGGAGATGTGTCTCATTACGCTGTAAATTGCAGTGAATATAATCCTTATATTCTCCATGGCCGTAAAGCCGTGCTAGGATACTTTCATGTAAAGCCCGGTGCAAAATCTTTTGCATTCAGTGCAAGCGACGGCGGTCCTCTGGAACCGGGTCATGTGATCATCCGCGACCCGAACGGGAAAGCGGTCTTCGACTATTCCGGAAATTATGCCGGGGATCAATGGCATCGGATTTCTGTTGCTCCGGGATGTGCTGACCGGATCTGGAGCATGGAAATCATTCCGGTCGAGGATTTTCAAATCCGTCTCCGCGGAGAGGTTTCTCCATGGGTAACGCCGGAACGGGACGCGGTTCTGAAATTATAGGGAGAATCTCTGTTTTTTCTCCAGATGCTGAGCCTTTCCGCTTCTTGAAAATGCTCGGTACACGAAGGAACCATTTTTTCTGTTGATTTGCTCTGGATTCCACAGGTAACTGAATTGTTATCAATAATGCGGTCATGTGTCCGGGGAGTTCCGAATTCCCCGGATATTTTTTTGTTACGCGGCAAAATAATTTAATAAAAAAATCATTTCCTGAGCTTCTCCGGGTTGCATTCGGAGAAAAATCAGTGTATAATACCGTCTTATTAAAACAGATGGGTAATAAAAGGGCAGGCCGCAGGGCTTTAATCAGGTTATAAGGATTTTTATTAAAATGGACAAAAGACGTATTGCAGTGACGTTGGCTCTGTCAGGACTGGTCGTCCTCGCAGGGTGCACCTCCTACCCGAAACCGCCGGTGGCGATCTCCAGAAGCTCCTTCACAAGCATCCCCGGAGCCGAACACAAGAAACTGGATATCACCGAAAAGCTCCTCACGCTTGAGGACGCGCAGAATATCGCCGTTCAGAACAACCCCGACTTCAAGACCAAATACTTCGCGGTCGTCGCCGCCAGAGCCTCCTATTACGCGGCATTCGCTCCTTATATGCCGACCATTACCGCGACTTATTCCATCACGCACACATTCAACGAGCCCAACAACGTCTACAACAACATCCAGAACGGTTCCCGCTCCTTTGAAACCGGGCCCGGAGCCACCGCGAACTGGCTCCTCTTCGACTCCTTTGTCCGTGAAATGAACCTGCTTGCCGCCCGCCACAACTGGAAGCAGAGCGAGGCGCTCGAACTCGACGCCCGGCGCATCCTCGTTCGGACTGTCGCCTATGCCTACAACGACATCCTGCTGGCGAACGCCAAGATCATGATCGCCCGCGAAAACATGAAGTTCCAGAACTCCCAGTTGAAGGAAAACGAACTCAAATTCGAAGTCGGAGCCGTTCCGCTGAGCGATGTGCTCAACTTCAAAGCCTATTACAACTCCGCGGAATCCGACCTCTATGCCGCGCAGTATCAGCTTGCCGCCTCCAAATACGCGCTCGCCCAGCTGATGGGACTGACCGAGGGCACGATCCATGAGGAGGTCCAGTTCCCCGGCGTGCCGTCGCCCGACGGCGAGGTGCTTTCCAGTCTCGCGGTTTATCTGGATACCGCTCTTGCGAGCCGCCCCGACCTCAAGGCATACCGCGAAGCGCTCGAAGTCGCCAAATACAACTACTGGGGCTCCATCTGCTCCTTCGGCCCGACCGTCTCCCTGAACGCGAATATCGGTTACAATGTCGGGCAGAGCCGCATCAAGGCGTATGACGGCTCCAACAGCCGCACCAATAAAAGCGAGACCTTCTATTTCAGCTACGGCGGAAACGTCTCCTGGGAGCTGTTCAGCGGCGGTGAGACCTTCTTCAATATGCGCCGTTTCCAGGCCGCGATGCTCCAGAGCGACTACACGCTGGCGAATACCTGGATCACCGTTGTCGCCGAGGTGAGAACCGCCTATGACAACTACCTCACCTGCCTGAAGCAGGTTAAGATTTCCCAGAAGAGTCTGGAACTCTACCGGAAAATCCGCGACCTCGTCGAGGAGGAATACCGTGCCGGAAATACCGAGCTGACCCGTCTGAACGAGGCGCAGCGCGACCTGGTAGATGCGGAAACCTCCCTTGCGACCTATGTCATCAACATGCACAACGCCAAGGCGCAACTGGTTGCTGCAACCGGCGGATACTGATCGCGGGCACTCCGGAATCCTCCGCGGCGGCGCCCCTCCGCGGAGTTCCTGGAAAAGTTCATTTTCAGAATTGTTTTTTCAGCGCGCAAAAGTCCAAACCGCTTTTGCGCACACTTTATTTAAGGAGCAATACAATGGATTTCAGAGCCAGATTCGCACCGTCCCCGACAGGACAGGTTCATATCGGCAATATCAGAACTGCAATCTTCAACTGGCTTTATACCCGCCATTGCGGAGGAGAGTTCCTGCTCCGCATCGAAGACACCGATCTGGAACGTTCCACAAAACAGGCGATCGACGCTCTGTTCGAGTGCATGAAATGGCTCGGGCTTGATTACGACGGCGAGGTGATGTACCAGACCTCGCAGAGTGAGCATCACAAGCAGGCGGCACGCGACCTGATCGCCAAAGGATGTGCCTATGAACTCAATCCCGGGCAGCCCGGTTCTCCGGTTCTGTTCCGTCTGCCTTATGACTGCGATTCCTTTCCCTTTGTCCGGGCTTGCGGGCGTATCCGCACGGAACTGGCGCCGGATGCGCCGTTCACAATTTCACGTGCCGGGCTGACCTGGTCCGTAGTCAATCACAAGGGAAAAACCGTCGAAAACGCAGCCGGTCTTGCCGGATTCAAGGACCTGAACGTTTTTGACGGAGCCGGAAACGTGATCTTTACGCTTGACGCTTCCAACATCCGCGGGATTGAGGCGCTTGTCGAGCCGAAAGTCATTGCCGGAGCCGCCGCGTTCGAGTTTTCCCGCCGCGAGGTGTTTTTTCACGATCTGGTAAAGGGAGAGCTGGCAAAACCGCTTGACGGCATCAAGGATCTTGTCATCATCCGCAGCGACGGCAGTCCGGTCTTTCATCTGGCGAACGTCTGCGATGATGTGACGCAGCGCGTGACTCATATCGTGCGCGGCGACGATCATGTGGAGAATACCTATCGTCATCTGTTCCTGTTTCAGGCGCTCGGCTTTACGCCGCCGACCTATGCGCATCTGCCGATGCTGGTGAACGCCTCCGGCAAACCCTACAGCAAACGTGACGGTGACGCGTTTGTGGGCGATTTCCGCGAAAAGGGATTCCTCCCGGAAGCGCTCTTCAATTATCTTTCGCTGCTCGGGTGGTCTCCCGGCGACAACCGCGAGAAAATGACGCGGCAGGAGCTGGTTGAGGCTTTTTCCATCGACCGCGCACAGCGCTCTCCGGCGCAGTTCGACCTTGTCAAGCTTTTGAACATGAACGGGATGTATCTGGCGGAAATGCCGTTTGCGCGTTTCGAGTCCGAGGCATGGGAGTTTGCCGGGCGCTGGGCGTGGCGCGCGTCCGCCTCGCGGGAACTTTTTGCCAAAGTCGCCGCGCTGATGCAGACGCGCACGAAATCCTATCAGGACGTGAATGCGTGGAAATACTTCTTCTGCGATGAGCTGGAATACGATCCGAAAGGATTCCGCAAACTTCTCTCCGACGAAACGACGCGCACGGCGCTTGCAGCGCTTGCC
Source organism: uncultured Lentisphaeria bacterium (assembly GCA_949287225.1). GTDB lineage: Bacteria > Verrucomicrobiota > Lentisphaeria > Victivallales > UBA1829 > UBA11452. The sequence goes on along the minus strand of CASEFP010000147.1, from coordinate 23,112 downwards.
GATGTTTTCGAGAAGAAGCCGATGATGAATGAAACGGAGGTCGAACAGACGCTGCGTGAAGTCGAGTCCGCGCACGGCATGGGAGCGTGCAAGCTCAATCAGCCGTTGCGGGTTGCCGTAACCGGCGTGACGGTCGGCGGGAGCATGTATGAAACGGCCGCCGTGATCGGAACGGGGGCGTGTGCGTCCAGAATCCGGAAAACCCTTGCCCTCGGCCCTGCTGCGGGCTGAGACGGAGGAAATGAAAATGCTGAATACGGGGAAAAAGAAAATCCTGACGGTCCGGACGCTTGGAGACAATGTGCTGCATGCGAAGGCGAAGATGGTTTCAGGTGTGGATGATGAGATCCGTGAGTTCGGGACAAAACTGATTGAGACGATGTATGCAAAAGACGGCATCGGGCTTGCCGCGACGCAGGTCGGTGTGCCGCTGCGGATGGTGGCGCTGCACGTTGATCCGCCCACGGACAAGGCGGGAAACGTCATCATGCCGCTCTCGCCGGGTGAAACGGAGCTCTGTCCGAAGATGCCGCTGGTGCTGATCAATCCGGAGATTGTCTCGTTCTCCCGTGCGCTTGAGACGTGCGAGGAGGGGTGTCTGAGCGTGCCGAAGATTTACGCGCCTGTGGAGCGGCCGGTTTCCGTCGTGCTCAAGGCGCAGCTTCTGGACGGTCCGCCCGTTCTCCTGGACTGCGGCGGACTTCTGGCGCGCGCGATTCAGCATGAACTGGACCATCTCGACGGCGTGGTATTTGTTCAGCGCGTGAAATCCCCGGATTTCGAGGAGATCCTTCCCGCTCTGGAGAAGATCATCCGGAAGTCGGGCAATAAGAATTACACCATCAAACGACTGGTTGCCGAAAGCGCATGAATTTTTTCAGGACAGTGTTTCAGGTCTGCACCGGAACGACGGTTTTTCTTCAGCTGATGAACCGTTCCGTCTGGCGTGCGCTGCTTCATTGCGTTCTGCTGGTTTTCCTTCTTTCCGTCTGTCTTTCCGCCGTGAACACCTGGTTTCTCGGGCGGGAGATCCGGCGTGTCTGCAACGTGCTGTTCGAGCAGGTCGGCGGTGTGAAGGTGTCGGCGGATACGGGGATCCGCCTCCTGAAAAATCCGGAAAAGGTGCAGAGTTATATTCTGAACCCCCGGATGCGGTTTGATTATTTCCCGGGGGAAACCTTTCAGGCGGATGTGACGAAAAAATGGGACTCGGATTACGGGATTGTCCTGCTGGACCGCGCCATTGTCACCTGGTTCCGCAACGCCCCGGACAATCTTCACGAGCAGTATATGGTGATGAGTTCCGTCCTGGACGGGAAACTGGCGCAGGAGATTCCGCTGATGAAGCTGGTGCCTTCCAAAGAGGAGCTCGGCACGTATCTGGCGGACCGTTTCAGCCTGAAGCAAGGGGAGAGGATTGAGTCGCTTGCGCTCTGGCCGGCGGGCTTTTCCGTGGACAATCCGGCCCTTGTTTCCGGACAGATGATCTCCGGCGTCGCCGTGGTTCTGTTCGGGCTGGCATTTCTCGGAATGGTGTTTCTTACGTTTTTCTCGGTGCTTTTTTTCGCGCTGGCGCAGTATTTCTGGAGCGCGAACGGCGCGTCGCGGAAAATGAGCTTCCGGACCATCCTGATTCTGACACTCTACTCGGCATTTCCGCCGTTGATCATCGCGGCTCTTTTTTCGGGGATGGCACTGCCGTTCCTGAGTTTTCAGACGGTATTCTTCATTGCGTTCTTCCTCTATCATCTGGTGGTGTTCAGCCGCGTTCAGAAGCAGCTGAATCCTCCGAAGAAAGATGACGAGGACCCGTTCTAAAATAAGGAAGGTGAGATATGGGATTCATTGTGAAAAACTACGATTTCTACCGTATGCAGGACTGGTATCCGAAACTCTCCTCCTGCAGCTTCCCCGCCGTGTTCCTGACTTTGAAGGAGAATGAGATTGCCGCCCTGGCCGCGGGAGAAACCGGTCCCGATGTGCTTTCTGGTGTGCTTTCCCGTTTGAACCCGGCTTTGCGCACGTTCAGCGGAATGCGTTTTGTTTCCGTGGATGCGGTTGCGCCGACCGATACCGAACGTTTTCTTAAAAAGCGCGGCGCGGTCAGTTCGGCGAAGAGCGCGTGGGCGGTTCTTGCCGAGAGTTCAAAAGTGCGTTCCGCTGCTGCGGCCGGGGCTGTTTCGAGAATCTGCATCCGTCCGTTCCGGCGAATGGATGTGACGCGGGAATTCCGTCTTTTCATCCGCGGCGGAAAGCTGCAGGCAATGAGTCAGTACTGGCTCATCCGCCACTTCCGGCGTCTGGTGGAACTCCGCCAGACCTACTGGTCGAAGGCGGAAAAATTCGTGAACGAAATCGCGCCGGTTCTGGAACAGCGTGACTGTGCGATGGACATCTATTTCACAGCGGGCGGCAGAATTCTGATCGTGGACATCAATCCGTGGGGGCCGCCGACTGATCCGTTGATGCTCAACAGCTGGGATCGGGACTGGAATGCTACATCCGGCTGTTTCATTGTCCCCCCGCCTCATACACTCAGCGGGGATGTGAACGTGTCATTCTGATTTTACAGGGAGCCGCATCAATGCTGTGCCAGATCTGCAACAAGAATCCCGCCACGATCCATGTTCAGGAGATCATCAACGGAGAAAAGAAGGTCTTTCACCTCTGTGCTGAGTGCGCCGCGAAAAAGGCGGAAACCGAACCGATACTCCAGAGTTTCAACCTTGCCGAGATGCTTTACAATTTCGCCAGTGAAAATGCGCAGGAGAACACCGATGGGGCCGAGGAACCGGTTCCGGTCGCCTCCGTGAAATGCGCCGCCTGCGGATGGGATACGGAGCGTTTCCGCAAAACGGGCCGTCTCGGCTGTCCGGACTGCTACCTGGTCTTCTCCGAAGTGCTGTCCGGGGTGCTGGAGAACATGCACCGCGGCTGTACGCATCTTGGCAAAGTGCCCCGGAATCACGAGACGAACCACCGGACCGAAGACGCGATCGAGAAGGTCGCGCTCCGCAAGAAAATCGCCGACTGTCAGCAGGAACTGGAGATCCGGATCCGGAATGAGGAATACGAAGAGGCCGCGGTTCTCCGCGACCGGATTCAGGAACTGAAGAAGACTCTTGAGGGGGCAGGGAAGGAGGATGCTCATGGGCAATGAACGGATCGACGCGCTCTTCCGCCGTCCCGTCTGCTGGCTGATGGACAGCGGTCCGGAGGACGACATCGCCATCAGCAGCCGGATCCGCCTGGCGCGCAATCTTTCCTCCGAGCCGTTCCCGGTTCGTTCGGACGATACGACCTTGTGCGGCATCCGGGATTCCGTTTTCGGAGCGCTGCGTCAATCCGTTCTGATGAGGGAGGCGGAAACCAGCGAGTTCAAAGTGGATGAACTCTCCGAACTGGATCGCCGTTTCCTGCTGGAACGCCATCTGATCAGCCGCGAATTTCTCAATCCCCGGTGCGGCGCCGGACTTGTGACGAACCGCGATCAGGGAGTGTTCGTGATGATCAACGAGGAGGACCATCTGCGTCTCCAGGTTCTTGCGCCGGGGTTTCAGCTCAATGAGATCTGGCGGCGGATCAATTCTCTGGACGATGAGCTTTCAATGGAACTGCCGTTCGCCTTCGACAAGACTTTCGGCTACCTGACAAGCTGTCCGACAAATCTGGGAACCGGACTGCGCGCCTCGGTGATGCTTCATCTGCCGGGGCTGGCCCTGACCAATCAGATTCAGGCCGTCGCGCAGGGGGTCAACAAGCTCGGGCTCGCGGTGCGCGGCTTTTACGGGGAGGGAAGCCAGACGCTCGGCAATCTCTACCAGATTTCCAATCAGAGCACGCTCGGTGAGAGCGAGGAGCAGATCATCCGCCGTCTGATTTCCGTGATCACGCAGATCATTGCGCACGAGAAAAAGGCGCGCGCGCTTCTTCTGGCGAACCGCCAGAACCATCTCATGAACCACATCGGGCGGGCCTACGGGCTTTTGAAGCACGCCTATATCATTTCCGGGGACGAGTCGCTCAATTCGCTTTCCGCGCTGCGGCTCGGCGTCGATCTCAACATGTTCCGCTCCGTGAACATTCACACGGTCAACGAACTCTTCCTTCTGGTGCAGGCGGCCCATCTCCAGAAATACGAGGGGCGGGAGCTCGATCAGGAGAACCGGGATGTTGTGCGCGCCTCCCTGCTGAGAAAATTTCTTCAGGAATAACGTAACGACAGGAAAGGCGCCGGAACCGTGGAAATCTTTTACGGATGCTGTCTCACACTACTTGAGATGACGTTCATTCTCGCGGGACTGCTGATCCTTCACGGGCTGCGCAAGGTGCTCGGGAGCACGCCGTTCTACATTGCATCCGGAGTGCTTCTGGTCTTCACGCAGCTGACGGGGGCCTCGGGGCTGCGGATGCTGATCGGGTATCAGGCGCTGGATTTTTCGCTCTCCTCCTCGGTTCTGTCACTGCCGTTTCTCGCTGTCCTTGTGGTCGTTTACATGACCGACGGGACGCTTTCCGCGCAACGCCTGATCATCGGAGTCATGGCGTCGCTCGGGTTTTACGTGTATCTTGCCTCGATCACGCTGGTGCAGACCACATGGCCGGGCTATACGATGCCGCAGAGCATCGTGACGGAATCCTTCGGCATCCTCCTTTCGACGAGCCTGCGGATGATGGCCGCGACGGTGATTGCCTTGACGTTCGACCTCTTTCTGCTGCCGATTTTCTTCCAGCGCCTGATGAACCTCAAATGCCGCCTTTACGTCACCGTGACCGGATCGCTGCTGCTGATCCAGCTGATCGACCATATCGTTTTCGTGACGATCGCCTACTGGGGGACGCCCGCATGGTGGAGTCAGCTCACGACCTCCTATTTTGCGCGCGCGGTTTTCGTTCTGGTCCTGAGCGTGCCGACGACGATTTATCTCTCGAGGATCACCCATGAGAATCCCGGCGAGTCGCGTCGCACGCTGGACATCATTCTCGCATTCTTCGGCGGCTACGGACGGGCGCTCAAGCTGGAGCAGAATCTCCGCGAATCGCAGGAACGCTACCGGATGCTGGTGCAGAACGCCAGCGACATGATCGTGGTCATGAACGAGAGCGGATGGGTCATCGACGCGAACCGCGCCGCCCTCCGGATGCTCGGAGCCGACACCTTTTCCGAGGTCATCAACCACTCCTTCGAGGAGGTCGCCGGGCTGAATCCGGACGTCTGGCGCCATCTCCTGGAACATGACGCGGATTCCGGAGGAGGGCGCATGGAGAATTCCTCGGTTTCCTGCTCGATCGTTGTGCCGGAGAAGGGGACGGAACTGGAACTCTCGATCACAATGATCCCCTTTGAAAACGCGCCGCTCCTCATTACCTTCGGGCGCGATGTGACCGAACGGCGCAAACTCGAACGCGAACGCGAGGAGTGGCATTCGCAGCTCTCCCACCGGCAGCGGCTGGAGGCGATCGGACGGCTCGCCGGCGGAATCGCGCACGATTTCAACAACTACATCCACGCCATTCAGGGGCATCTGGACATCATCAAATACATGCACGACGTCGAGGACGAGGACATCCGGCGCAATCTGGACAAGATCGACCACATCACGGAACTTGCCGGAACGCTGACCTCCCAGATGCTCAGCTTCGCGCGGAAAGGGAATTATCAGAATGCCGACGTGGATGTGCGCGGACTTGTGGACAAGTGTGCGGATCTCTTTCTCCCCGGAACGCAGTCCGGGATCACTTTCCGGATTCTTGACGACGGGGAAAAATATGTGGTCCGCGGCGATGCGATCCAGCTTCAGCAGACGCTTCTCAATCTGATGATCAACGCCAAGGACGCGATGCAGTCCAATACGGAGAGCGAGGAGCAGATTCTGACGATCCGGATCGGAGAACCGCACGCGCTCGGAATCGAGCTTGATCCGCCTCCGGAGGTAAAACTCGATCCCGACCGGAAGCTGTGCGTCATCCGCGTCGAAGACACCGGGACCGGAATTGATCCCGCCGTTAAATCGCGCGTGTTTGAACCCTTTTTCACCACAAAACCCGTCGGAAAAGGCACCGGCATGGGGCTTGCCATGGCATACGGCACCGTTCTTTCGCACAACGGCTGGCTCCAGTGCGGCAATCTGCCGGGTCGCGGCGCCGCTTTCGATGTGATACTTCCCATAACGCAACTTTCGGAACATAATGAAGGAGCTTCCGTATGAAAAACATTCCGCTCTCCCACTTTTTCCCGTGGGGAAAGATCAGCGACGATTTTGTCGTCAACACCCTCTGCGAATTCGCGGACAACGGCGCGCAAAGCGTCGTCCTGACCGATACATGGGGAAAACGCCTTGTCTGTGAACCCGGATTTTACACAACACTGCTTTCCTGGCTGCGGGAGAGCTCGATGAAAATCTTCGAGTGTCACGGACTCTGGAGCACCGCTTACGATCTGAACATTACCGACCGTCCCCGCCGCCGCGCGATGATCGAAGATCACAAGCTCTGCATGGAATACGCCGCTGATCTCGGATGCCGGACCTATGTCGTGCACATCGGCGCATACGACTGCTATTACAAGGACACCACACTTGAGGAGATGCGCGTCCTCGCCGTCGATTCCCTTGAAAAGCTGATCCCGACGGCGGAGAAAGCCGGAATCATCATCGCCGTTGAAAACAGTTTCGAACCCTTCAACACCCCCGACGAGGTGCTCTATCTCCTGAACTATTTCAACACGCCCGTGCTCGGATGCTGCTTCGACACCGGACACGCGAACATCATGGCGAAGACCCCCGGCAAGGATCCCGCGAAATATCTTCCCTACATGAACCTGTGCTGGAAAAACGGCGTGGTGCAGGAGCCAGACGCGTTCGGGAAACTTGCGCCGCATATCGTCACATGCCATCTGCACGACAACGACGGCTACGGCGACGGCCATCAGCTGCCCGGCACCGGGTCGATCGACTGGAAGACATTGATTCCCGCGCTGAAAAACTGTCCGCGCATCGTGAGCATGCAGAACGAAACCAGCGCCGGCGCGTATCATATCTCCATCGCGAAGCTCTGTCGCACCTTTGATGCGTTGATGAAGCTCTGAGGCAATCAGTTCTTTTGAAAATCTTCGAGCAGGAATTTCGCCTGCTTTGACTCCGGATTCAATCGCAGCGCCTCAAGAAGCTCTCTTTCCGCCTCTGTTTTCCGCCCGGAAAGGAAATAGGCAAGCGCGAGGTTGATCCGGAGTTTTTCGTTGCGCTTCTCCAGCGCGCATGCCCGGCGGAAGAGGGCTGCCGCCTGCGCGTAGTCCTTTTTCGCCAGCATCAACGCGCCGAGATTGTTCAGCGCCCGGCGGTGTGTCGGCGCTTCCGAGAGCGCCTTTTGGTAACAGGCCTCCGCCTGTTCAAATTCGCCGCGCGCATGATGAAGGCGCCCGGTGTTGTAATCCAGATCGGCCATGTCGGCGGCTGCGTGCACGAGCGGGCGCGCCGCCTCGAACATGGCGAGCGCCTCCTTCCATCGTTTCGCGTCCAGATACAGCGTTCCCAGATTCATGTAGGCGTGATGGCGGTGCGGATCGGACTGGATCGCTTTTTGGAACCACATTTGCGCCGCAGCGGGATCTCCTCTGGCAAGCATGACTTCCCCGAACAGATTGCTGCGCCGGTCGCAGAACAGCGGATCCTCTCCGCTGGCCGCCAGCAGTTCTTCGGCTTTCTCCGGACTGCCGGTGCGGAGATAGGATTCGGCAAGCACGGTTTTTGCATAGTTCCCTTCTGTGGCAAAATCACGCCGGAAGGGAAAGAAGGTAATGATCCCCGTCAGAAAGAAGAACACAAGGAAAAGAGCGCTCCTCCGTGTCGTTTTGAAAAAAACTTCCGGAAAACAGAGCAGATAAGCTCCGGTGATGCAGAGCGGCACGGTCAGCGGCAGACGGTAGCGCCCGGCGGTCAGCAGGAGTATCTGCGAAAGATAGAATGCCGCGAAATAGACAAGGAACCATTTCGCCCGGGAACGGAATGAAGGTTCCGAAAGCCCGAGGAGCATGGCGGGAAGCCCGAGAAGAAGCAGAATCGAAAAACACCAGTTCCAGAAATAACGGTGGAGCGTCAGAATGCCGAGCACCGCGATGTCGGACCATGTCGTGAACTCCTGTCCGCTCAGTGCCAGCGCGGCTTTTTTTCCCAGGAGTCCGGCGAAGCGGACCGGGTGATGGACAATGCCGTGAAAGGCCTGTTTCAGAAAATACGTGTCAGCGGATATGCCTTGCCTCGCCGCCTCCGCCGCCGCGTTCGCATGCAGTTTTTCCCAGGCGCGTCCGGGCGGGATTGTGCAGGTGCCGGCCGCGCCGGTGTGGTTCCCGAGATAGTAGTTGAATCCGCTGTTCGCCTGAATGAGAACGGGCCTGCCCGCAAGGAACGAATAGTGCAGCGACAGCGGCAGGACAAGCAGCAGGAACGGAAGAAGAAAGAGCGCCGGAAGTTTCGCAGATATCTTTTGGTCCGTCCGGCGCATTTCCGGAAGGAGCAGGAGAAAGAGCGCCGCGCAGAAGAGAAGGCAGAAGGGATGGGTGAGCGCACCCAGCGCGCAGAAGAATCCGGCGAGAAGGAAATGCAGTGCCTTCTTCTGCGACGCGGCGGCGCGCGATGCAAAAAAGAGTCCCCACAGCGTCAGCGCGATCATCAGCGGTTCGCTGACCAGTTCGCACTGATAGACCGCCAGCGGCGGATAGAGCGTCAGAAAGAGAACGGCGAGAAAAGGAAAAAACACGCGCCGTCTGCCTTTTTCCGCTTCATCCGGCACAACTCCGCCTGCGAGCAGAAAGAGAGGCAGTGCGGTAAGAACCATCAGGAGAACGCTCTGGAGAATGCGGACGGCGAAATCATTCATGTCCGCAATCCACATCAGAAGCGCCAGAAACGCCCCGTAGAGGGGCGCATGGATCGGCACCTTCTGCGAAAACCACTCTCCGGCGAGGAGGCGCATGGCATCCGCGCGGTATTCCGAAACGTCCGGGCCGATCGCGGCAGAGAGCAGCGGCAGCTCGGCATATTCGATGAGATGGAAGATTCTCAGCAGAATTCCCGGCACGAGAATCAGGCAGAACACGAGCCACGGCAGAAAGGGACGCAGCGAGGATCGGTCAATGCGGAGATTCATGCGAACACGCTCACGATCGTTGTATTGTCCCGCGCGCCTTTCCGGAGCACGAGATGCATCAGTTTGCGGACCGCCTGCGCCGGCTCGAAGGCGTCATAAAGAGTTTTCCGGATGTCCTCTTCCTCCACATGCAGAGTGAGCCCGTCCGAACAGAGCAGATAGCGGTCTCCGATGCACCGGTCTGCGATGTGGATTTCCGGATTGGCCTGTGCCGCCGGGCCGATGGAACGTGTGATGACGTGCGCAAACGGATGTGATTTCGCTTCCTCCTGTGTCAGTTCGCCGTTCAGAATCATTTCGTTCACCAGACTGTGATCGGCTGTCATACATGTGAGTTCACCGGAACGCAGACGGTAGAGACGGCTGTCCCCGCAATGCGCCGAAACCATCCAGGTGTCTCCGAGTATCAGTGTTGCGATCGTGGTCCCCATCGGTTTGGTGCCGTAGGATTCATTGATCCGGAAAAGTGCGCTGTTGATTTCTTCGATGGAGTGTGTCAGGAAATCCGCCGCCTCATAGGAGGAAAATGCAGGAATCTTCCTGTTCAGCGCGCGCCAGCGCAGAAGGAGCATCTTGCAGACCGTGCGGCTGGCGATCTCGCCGTTCTCATTGCCGCCGATGCCGTCCGCGACAGCCGCGATGAGGCGCGAACCGTCCGCATTCAGCGCGTAAAAGAAGCTGTCCTCGTTATTCCGCCGCACCAGTCCGCGATGGGAGTCCGCCGCGATGCTGGCCGGTTCAATCCGCGTCAGGGCTTCCGGATCGGAGGGGATTACGACCGGAGGAACCGGATTGAGTGTTTCTTCCGGAGGCTGTTGTTTCTGTTTCCTTGCCGAGCGCCAGATCATTTGCGTGTATCCTGTTTTTCCTGTAATATAGCGACCGGGCGGAAAAAAACAATCCGCGCGGCGCGTTTTTCCTCTGCCTGCGGCGGAAAACGCTCAGGAGAGGAGCTTCCGGTAGAGTTCAAAATCGCGTCTCCCGAAACAGCAGAAGATCACCTCTTCGGGAAAGGCTCCCTCCCAGCTCCGGACCGTTTCAACGGCAATGCGCGCGGCCTCTTCCGCGGGATAGCTGTAGACGCCCGTGGAGATGCACGGGAATGCAAGGGAGCGGCAGGATTTTTCCGCCGCGCGCGCCAGCGAATTCCGGTAGCAGGCTTTCAGGTTTTCCGCTTCTCCGTGCGTGCCGCCGTGCCAGACCGGGCCCGGCGTGTGGATCACATAGCGGCAGGGGAGATTGTACGCGCCTGTGATGACAGCTTCTCCGGTCCGGCAGCCGCCGAATTTCCGGCACTCCTCCAGAAGGCCCGGGCCGGCCGCGCGGTGAATCGCGCCGTCCACGCCGCCTCCGCCGAGAAGCGTGCAGTTCGCCGCGTTGACAATGGCGTCCACATTGAGTCGTGTAATGTCGTCTGTGATCGCTTTCAGTTTCATGCTGTCACCTTCTGCTGCAGAAATTGTTGAAATAAGGATTCCGCGCCAGCCTCGTGTTCCATCCGTGTTTCCCTTGTGCGCACCATGGCTTTGCCCGCGGCTTCGAGTCCGGGATAAACGCCGAGCGCGGTCATGCCGATCATGGCTGCGCCGATGAGGGAGGCTTCGGAGTTCGCCGGAAGGCGTTTTTTCTGGCGGAAGAGTGCGCCTGCCGTCTCCCGGACCGCGTCTTCGCGGCATGCCAGCGCCTGAAGCACTAGATTCGGCCGTTCTCCCGCCAGCGATACAAGGAGATCGGCGCACTGCCGCAGCGGACAGAGGGCGCCGAAGACCGCCGCGCGGCAGAAGTCCGCAAGCGTATGCGAGGCCTTCATATGGAGCCATGCGCCGTTCGGGGTGTAGTCCATGTACGGCGCGCCGCGTCCGAGGATATAGGGCAGGAAGAGCGGCAGCTCCTCCGAGAGCGGCACGCTCTGCGCCAGGCGGAAAAATTCGTCCATGGAGAGGTTGTGCTGTTTTGCGAACCACTCGAACGAGAAGCCGCCCGAGGGAACGGAGCCGAGATAGAGCTCTTTTTCCGGATCGGCATGGGCGAAGACGAAGAGTTTTCCCGCCAGTTTTTTTCCGGTGCCTGGCACTCCTTCCCCGAGGAGCTGTCCCGCCGTTCCGAGCGTCAGCGAGAGCGTGGAGGCGTTGACGCCGCTTCCGAGTGCGGCGCTCGCGAGGTCGCCCGCGCCGATGATGACCGGAGTGCCGCAGGGAAGCCCGGTCACCCCGGAGGCTTCGCGTGTAACCGTTCCGCAGACGGCGTCCGAGGGGAGGATCTGCGGCATTTTCACCGGATCCAGTTCCAGTTCGGCAAGAAGATCATCCGCCCATTGCTTCGTATGCAGATCCATTGCCAATGTGCCGGAGGCATCGGTGGGATCGGTCGCGAAAGTGTTTGTCAGGCGAAGCGCGATGTAGTCCTTGCTCTGGAGAAAACGGAAGGTTTTTGCATGAAGTTCCGGCGCATGGCGTTTCATATGCAGAATTTTCGGAAGCGTGAAAACGGGGATCGACGTGTTGCCGAACCGTTCCGTGAGCAGGGAACCGTAACGCATGTTGAGTTCATCGGATTCCGCCTGTGCGATATTGGAGCTCCAGAGCTGTGCGGGGGCGACGGGAGAAAAGTCGGATGCCACTCCGAGCAAAGCGTGCATGTTTCCGGTCAGTGCGACGGCATCGGGCGTTTTCCCGCTTGCATTTGCCGTCACTTCCCGGAGGAGCGCGGCTCCTGCGTCGAACCACGTTTCGGCAGACTGCGTGTCGGGCGAGGCCGCGCGGTTGAGCCGCCTGCTCTGAAGCGCTTCCATGTTTCCTGTTTCGTCGAAGAGGGCGGCCTTGATCCGGCTGGTTCCGATGTCGATGGCGAGGATTCGCGGCATGGTGCACCGCCTTACGGAAGCAGGAAGGCGTTCCGGAGCGCGGGGTCTTCCAGAAGTTTCCGGTTGTGTTCCAGTCCGCCCGGCGCGTTGGAGCTCAGAAAGACCGGCGGCGTCTTCCCGGAAGATGCGATTTTTTCCACGGCGAGCGCGGAGAGCGCATGGAGAAGGAACGAGCCCGCAATCGTCGAGAGCGGCCCCATCGGATAGGCGCCGACATGAATGGACGCGTCGCCGCAGGGGACATGGTTGTCGATGAGAATTGCTTTGTCCGCGAGCGCATGGAGATTGGGGATGCCCGAATGGTTCCCCTTCTGATCCTGATAGGCGGACGAGGTCAGGATGATCAGTTTTGCGCCGCGCTTCAGCGCCGCGTCCGCAACCGCCACGGGCGCGCCGTTTTTCCCCGAGGTCGAGATGAGAAGGAGCACATCGTCTCTGGAGATCCTCGAACAGGCGATGATCGCGTTGCCGACCTCTTCGCTGTGTTCGAGTGCGCTGGTCAGCAGTCCGGGGGTTGTCGCGATGCTCATGCCGGGCCCCCAGAGCGGGCGCCAGAACGCGGGAGCTCCCGCGCGGTAAAAGACGTCCTCGGCCAGAATCGCCGAGTGGGTGCACCCGAAAATGTAGATGGTGCGCCCCGCATTGTAAGCTTCCGCGATCAGGGCTGCCGCGCGTTCAAGAGATTTTTCCTCTCCTGCGAGTGAATCCAGAAGCGTTTCGACCTTTTCATGATAATCCGCGATGATCCGGTTCATGCTGAACTCCTGTATAGATGGTTGAGTGAAATCGTGTCTTGTTCCGTCAGGACTCCCGTGGCGGTTTTCCCGCTTCCAGGGTTCCGGCTCTCTTTTCCGGCGTGTCGGAATCGACAATTCTGGAATCGAGAACCGTGCATTCGATGTCGCAGTCGGCTTCCTCCTCCCGTGCGGGGGAGGGGGAGGCGCCGCGTCCGCCGCGCGGGAAGGTCGTGGTGCTGTACCAGCGCAGTCCGCCGTTCCATCTGCGCCGGGAGAGAAGCGAAAAGAAGAGCATCAGCACCAGAAGAAGCGGAATCAGGAGCAGAAAAAGCACAGCGCACACGGGGACGCAGATCAGAATCAGCAGAAGTTTCAGCAATGGTTTCATAAGACGGCTCCGCAGGGTGTCACGCGGTCAGGTCGCTGGTTCCGGCGGCTTCCGCGCTTTCCGATCCGCCGGAAGAGCGGTCTGTGCGCAGACGCCCGCGCCTGCGTTTTTTCCGCCGCGGTTCGGGCGCGGGAAGCTGTTCCTCGTAGCGCCAGAATTTCCACATCACATGGTTCTGGATGATGGCGAGCTCGCGCGCATGGGGATACCCCGGATGCGAAAGAAGTTTTTTGATCTGGAGCGTCTTGACGCGGTCCTGAAGCAGCAGCGTGCGGATCGCCGCCGCGACCGCGCGCCGGGTCGGCATCCCCGGCTGAAGCACGCGCAGCAGAATCTCGTGCAGCCGGACGGGAAGTTCCGGGACATATTCCCAGAGCTGCCCCGGTGCGCGTCCGGAGATCTCCTCCTCGGCGAAAGGCAGTGTCATGATCGACATCGCAAGCGAAATGCTGTCGCGGTATTTTCCCTCCTGAATGCGTCTGTTGCGCTCTTCGAGCAGTTTCATCATGTAACTGCACGCGGGAGTTTCCCAACGGGAATCCACGAAAGGGAGGAAGAGTTTCAGAAATCCATATCTGCGGAAGGTTTCCAGAATCCGGTGCCCGTAGGGATTTTTCAGGATTTTTTCCAGTTCCAGCGTCATGCGGGAGGCGGAGGCGTGGACGATGAAGCCGAGACACTGCCTGACGGCGTTTTCCGTGCCGGGTTCCATCGCGAATTCATACTGCCCGACCAGTTTGAGCGCGCGCAGGATGCGGACCGGATCCTCCTCGAAGCGGAGCACCGGATCGCCGATCGATCGGACCGTTTTTTCCGCGAGATCCTTCATCCCCATGCCGGTATAGTCCACGATTTTGTCGTTGACCGGATCGTAGAAGATCGCGTTGATCGTGAAATCACGCCGCCACGCGTCCTCTTCGGCTGTGCCGAACTCGTTGTCCTGGAAGATCATGTGTTCGGGCGCCTGTTTCCCGGGCCGGCGCAGCTCCGTCTGATCCGGCGGGCGTTTGCGGAAGGTGCTGATTTCGATGATCTCGCCCCTGTGGTGCAGGTGCACGAGGCGGAAACGCTTGCCGATGATCAGGACGTGACGGTCGCGGAAGACCTTTTTGATCTGTTCGGGCGTCGCCGAGGTGGAGAGGTCGTAGTCTTTCGGCTGGCGGTTCAGGAGAAAATCCCGGACCGCGCCGCCGACGATATAGGCTTCGTATCCGGCATTCTGGAGCCGGGAGATGATTTCCGTGATGTAGGGAGCGATTTTCGGTTGCAACTGCATGGGTTTTACAGACTTGATTTACTGATACTGTGTCGAATAGGGTTTCTGGATGATGGTGTCGACTCCGTCCATTGCCGGATCCCGGTGCGGATAGTCCGCGTTGTAATGGAGCCCGCGGCTTTCATGGCGGAGCATCGCCGAATCAATGATGAGTTCGGCGACCGTCGCGATGTTGCGCAGCTCGATGAGGTCGCTGGTAATGTGGAAGTCCCAATAGTATTTCTCAATTTCCTTCTGAATGTTGCGGACGCGCGTTTTTGCCCGTTCGAGCCGCTTGTCGGTGCGGACGATGCCGACGTAGTCCCACATGAAGCGGCGGATCTCGTCCCAGTTGTGGGAGATGACGATCTGCTCGTCGGAGTTTCTGGCGTTTCCGGTCGTCCAGGTCGGGATCGGATGGCTCGGGCGGATCGCACGGAGATGTTCGAGGTTTTCCGCAATATGCTGCGCGGAGCGGTTCGGCATCACGATCGCTTCCAGCAGACTGTTGCTGGCAAGGCGGTTCGCCCCGTGCAGTCCGGTGCAGGCGGTCTCGCCGACGACGTAAAGGCCGTTGATGCCGGAGAATCCGTGCAGGTCGGTCTGCACGCCGCCGCAGCTGAAGTGTGCGCCCGGCACAACCGGAATCGGCTGTTCGGCGATGTTGATTCCGAGCTCCAGGCACTGCGCGAAAATGCGGGGGAAGCGTTTTCTCAGAAACTCCTCGCTCTTGTGCGTCATGTCCAGATAGGCGCAGACCTGTCCGGTGCGCTTGAGTTCATTGTCGATTGCGCGCGCCACCACGTCGCGCGGGGCGAGGCTCTTCATCTCGTGATAGTTCTGCATGAACGGCGTGAACTCGCCCCTGCGATACTGCATCTTGAGCGTTCCGCCTTCGCCGCGGAGGGCCTCGCTGATCAGGAAGGAGCGCACCTTGGGATGATACAGGAGTGTCGGGTGGAACTGGTAGAACTCCATGTTCGCGATCTTCGCATGGGCGCGGTAGCCCATTGCGACACCCGCGCCGCAGGCAACGTCCGAGTTGCAGGTGCAGAGATACACTTTTCCGCATCCGCCGGTCGCCAGCGAGGTGCTGTAAGAGAGAAAGGTCTTGACCGTTTCATTCCGGATGTCGAGCACGTAGGCGCCGAGACAGGTGTCCGCCCCCATCCATCCGAGCCGCGCGGTCGTGATGAGGTCGATTGCGCTGTGGTGTTCGAAAATATGGATGCGCGGATTCTTGCGGCAGGCTTCGATCAGGGCGCGCTCGACTTCCTCGCCTGTGATGTCGCCGGCATGGATCACGCGGCGTTTCTTGTGACCGCCTTCGCGCCCGAGGTCGAATTCGTCCTTGTGCGCCGCGTTCGGGTCGCCGAGTTCGCCGCGCGTGGTGAAATGGGTGCCGATCTCCGTGAGCCACTGAATGCGTTCCGGACCCGCTTCCACGATGCTCCGGACGCTTTCCGGATTGCAGAGATGGTCGCCCGCGTTGATGGTGTCGGCGATATGTTCATCGAAGGAATCCTCATGATCCGTGACGCAGGCGATGCCTCCCTGTGCGAGTCTGCTGTTGCAGTCCTCCACGGCGCCCTTGGTTACGACGGCGATTTCCCCCGTGCATTTTTCCGCAAGCATCAGAGCGCTGGAAAGACCGGCAAGACCGCTCCCGATGACCAGATGCTCAAAAAACATTTCTTGATTGGCATTCATTTTTTTACGCCTTATTTCCATTTGCGCGTTTACTTTTTGCATAGAACTGGTAAATTACATCCTGTTTAGCTGTTTTGCGAATTTCTAACAATATTTTCACGGGATTTTTTTCTATGGATGTGTCCGACAGCCCGGAAATGAGGGGAGCGCGGCGTCTCGCCTTTGCTTCGGGACGCCTCAGAATTGTGCTGGAACTGTTCGGCGCGGCGCTCTGCGGATGGGCCTATGCGGGGATCTTCGAGGAGGTGTCGATCTCGTTCCTTGCATGGTTCGGGCTCCTGCCGCTGCTGATGTATGCGCTGTACCGTCCTGTGAAATACCTGATTGCCTATGCCTACATCTGGAGCTATGCCTGGAGCCTGACAAGTTTCTTCTGGCTGCGGGAGATCATGTGGTTCATTCCCTTCGTGCTCTGCCTGCTTCTCGCCGTGTTTCCGACGCTCTGGGCGCTTTCCGTACCGTTTCTTTTCCGCAATCTCCTGATTCCTGCCGAGGTGCGTCTCGAAGGTGCCGACGCGGTCCGGAGCTTCCGGAAGTTCAATCCTTTTCTGGAAATTGCCTTCTGCCTCGCGCTCGCCGCCTGGTGGAGCATTCTGGAATGGACGAAATCCTGGCTCTTCACCGGACTGCCGTGGAACTATCTCGCCGCCAGCCAGTGGAAGACGCTTTCCGTGATCCAGATCTGCGAATACACCGGGGTTTACGGGGTGAGTTTCCTGATCGTGACGGTGAACGCCGCGCTCGGACTCTTCCTGAAAAAACTCCTCGCGCCGTCGAAGGAGCGCGCCTATGTGAGACCTTATGCGCTGATCTTCGCCTGCGCCCTGCTGCTTTTCGCCATGACCGCGGGCGCTTCGCTCCTGAAACACCGGAGAAGTGAATTCACGGACACAGTCGCCTTTCAGGCGGGGATCGTCCAGCCGAATCTCTCCCAGCGCCGACAGGCGAACGCGGAAAAGGCCGCTGAAGCGCTGGAGGTCTGCACCTCGCTGAGCCGCGCGCTGTTTCAGGACGGGAAAGTCAAACCGGATGTGGTGATCTGGCCCGAAACGGCGGTTCCCTGTTCCTACAATGCAGCATCGGAATTTTCGGGGCGTTACCGGGCGGAACTTTTTTCGCTGCTCCTGAAACATCAGGTGCCGTTCGTGATCGGTTCGATTTATCTGGAACGCAATGCGCTTGATCCGGAAAAGATTGATGTTTACAACTCGGCGCTTCTCCTGAAACCCGGGCACGGGGTTGCCGATTTTTACAGCAAGGAGCATATCGTGCCGTTCGGGGAATACGTTCCTTACAGCGAGACGTTCCCGTGGCTTGCCCGCGCCGCAGGAATGGGGCGGAATCTCACGCGCGGGAAACGGTTCAATTCCCTGGAACTTTCTCCGGAGGTCCGCGCGGGCGTTTCGATCTGTTACGAGGACGTTTACGCGTATGTGTCGCGGAACCACGCGCGGAACGGGGCGAACGTGCTTCTTGTCATCACGAACGACGCGTGGTATCCCACGAGCTTCGAGCCCGCCCAGCACTTCGCCAACGCCGTCTTCCGGACGCTCGAGACGCGCCTTCCGATGATCCGCTGCGGCAATCTCGACTACTCCGCGGTGATCCTGCCGAACGGGCGGATCGCCGCGGCGCTTGCGGAACAGAACGGCAGGCCCGATCCGTCCTGGCGCGGCCGCGCCTCGGCAACGTTGTCCGTTCCCGTCCCGCGCAATCCGGAGCCGACCTTCTACACCCGTTACGGCGATGTGTTCATCGGCTTGTGCGGCATGCTGTTTCTCCTGGCGCTCGCCGGAGCCGCGCTGAACTGGAAACTGGAAAAGTCGCTTCTTTCCGCCGCCCGGACAGGGGAGGGGGCGGCGGAAGGGGATTCCTCCCGGATGTGAAAAGCATATTTTCCAGGGGCTTTTCCATTTTCCTGCTTTGCAATAACGTCATACAGGCGATACAGTAAAACTTTGCATACGGATTGATCCGGTTTTTCCGGATTTTTTCTGGCATTGAAAGTCAACGAGGGGAGTTCCAGGCTATGAAGAGCAAAAGTGAAAATCTTCTGATTCGGAACGGCACGCTTTACACGATGGGGCCGGAAAAGATCGTCAAGGCGGATCTGCTCGTGAAAAACGGCAGAATCGCAAAGATCGGTTCCCGCCTGAAAGCGCCGGCGGGAGCCGAAGTCATCGACGCGGCGCACTGCAATGTCTTTCCCGGATTCATCGAGGCGCACTGCCATCTCGGACTGCACGGATACGGGATCGGCTACGAGGGCGCGGATTACAATGAATACAACGATGCCGTTACGCCCCATCTGCGTTCCATCGACGGTTTCAATCCCTTTGATGAAACCGTGAAGCTCGCCGCCGCGGGCGGTGTCACGACCGTCCATGCCGGACCTGGAAGCGCGAATGTCGTCGGCGGAACTTTTGCCGTTTACAAAATGCGTGGAAAAACCGTCGAGGAGATGGTTGTCAAAACGCCGTCGGCGATGAAATGCGCGTTCGGGGAAAACCCGAAAAACTGTCATCGCGAGAAGAAAATCCGCACGCGCATGACGACCGCCGCCTGTCTGCGGGAACTCCTCTTCAAGACGCTGGAATACGCGGAAAAGAAAAAACTTGCCGAACAGGATCCCGCCAAAGCGCCCGCGTTCGATCTGAAACTTGAGGCGATGCTTCCCGTCATACGCAGGGAGATCCCGCTGAAAGCCCATGCCCATCAGGCGAATGACATTGTCACGGCAATCCGCATCGCGAAGGAGTTCGATCTTGACATGACACTGGATCACTGCACGGAAGGTCATCTGATTGCCGATGTGGTGAAGGCTTCCGGTTTTCCCGTGATTGTCGGTCCCACGCTGACCCACGCCTCCAAGTTTGAACTTCAGAACAAATCCTGGACAACGCCCGATGTGCTTGTCCGTGCCGGATGCCTGATTGCGATTACGACCGATTCCCCGGTCATTCAGCAGCAGTATCTGCCGTTCTGTGCGGGGATGGCGGTTCAGGCGGGGCTTGATTATTACGAGGCTCTGAAGGCAATCACGATCAATCCTGCCAGGATTCTGGGGCTTTCCGACAGGATCGGTTCTCTGGAGGCCGGCAAGGACGCCGACATTGTCATCTGCGAAGGGGATCCGCTCTCCAACACGTCAAAGATCCGCAATGTGCTGATCGACGGCATCATTGTCGCGTAATTTCTTCCGCATTTCTGCGGAATGGCTCAGGAGACCGGTTCGATCCGGAACTGCGCGGAGAGCGTCGTCGGATCGGCGGAGCGGATTTTGACACGGACGGATTCCCCGATCTCCAGTTTTCCCCCCCAGCGGCTTTTGAACTCGTATGCAAGCGACGGGATCAGGAAGGTCAGACGTTCGTCGACGCGGTTCACAAGCACCGCTTCGCCGCTCCATTCCGGATTCTGGCGGAAAAACACCGTCATCCAGAAATCATCGACCTGCCGCTCGAGTTTCCGCCGGAGCGCGGACGCCTTTTCCGCACTCAGAATGTGATCCTCAAGTTCTTCGGTTGTCAGCGGCTCCTCTCCGGCGATCCAGCGGTGCAGCTGCTGGTGGGCGAGAAGATCGACATAGCGCCGCAGCGGACTTGTCACACGGACATACGGATTCAGCCCGAGCCCCGCGTGCGGGCCGGGAAGTGTCTGGATCGAGCTCGGCGGACAGAGGCGGCGCAGCGCATACATGGCGCTCAGAGTGTCGCCTTCCGGACGCTCCTCCTCAATTGCGGGCTGTGTGGCGAACGGCATGGGGAGATCGTGCGCGACGGCGAATTCCGCCACCGCCGCACCCGCGGCGAGCATTGCATTGGCGACCAGTTCGCGTTCTGGCGTCAGTTCCACCTCTTTTACGACGACTCTGCCGTTTTCCAGCCGGATATCACTTTCCGGCAGGCGGATGAACAGGGCGCCGGATTCTTCCCGTCTGCGGCGGAAGCGCTCCAGTATGTCGGAAATCTCCCGCAGAGGCGCCTCATTCATTCTTGCGGCGGCCCCGGCGTAGGTCAAGCGTTCGACGCGCACCGTGGAAAGCATGCACCGTTCCAGCGCGGCGTGTCCGTCCTCCCCGATCCGGACGGCAAAACTCAGCGCGGGACTCGTTTCGTTCAATCCGAGCCCGAACACCCGCGTGGCTTCCGGCGGGAGCATGGGAATGATCTTTTCCGGCAGATAGAGATTCGCGCCGCGCTTCATGCTCTCCAGATCAATGTCACTTCCATAGGGGACCGCGGAGGCGGGATCGGCGACGTGCACCCAGAGCAGTCCGTCGGCGAAACTGATTGCGTCGTCGGGATCGGCGCTGCCATCGTTGTCGATGGCGAGAGCGGCCATGGCTGTCAGATCTTCCCGCTCTTCGGCGGATGGAGCACTCAGCGGGAATGCCGGATCATCAAGCTCGATTCCCGTCCGCTCCGGATAGGGATCAGTCAGATCGTCCCAGACACCGAGGCGGAGAAGAAGCTGGTGCGCCTTTTCCGGGGTTGCCTCGATGTCGAGTTCGCGCATCAGGCGGCTGTTTTCGCTCCGCCCCAGCGCGAGCTGTTCGATCTCCGACATCAGGGGGCGGTCCTCCGGGAGGAGTGTGCCTGCCCGCATCCGTTCCAGGAGTGCCGCGCGGCGGTCCTTTGCCTCGCTCTTCGCACGTTCCGCGGCAAGTTCGGCTTCGACCTCCTCTTTCTTGCGCGCTTTTACGCCGTCTGCGGGATTGCCGGTGAAATAAATGCCCTGCGCGAGAATCTTCCATGCGCCCCAGTATGCGCCGGGGGTGTTTTCGGAGTAGAGCAGTGCGGCGAATTCCGGAAAGGAGACGGTTTCGCCCTCCAGGAGTTCGGCGGCTTCCGCGCAGTCCGGGGTGCATGGTTCTGACGGCGGCAGAGTTGTGACCGGCCCCGGATGCAGGATTTCGATGTCTTTGGCGCGGACGGACTTCGACGCGCCGCCCTCGATCCGGATTTCGATTTTATCGCCGTTGAGTCCCGTGATCTGTGCGCTTTTCCCGTGATAGACGGCAAGCGCTCCCGTATTGTATTTCAGCATGACTTTCTTTCCATATTCTGAATCGTTCTTCCGTGAAAAGCAAAACTTACACGCGGAAATGTCCGAATGCAACAGAAAACGTCCTGAAAAAACCGTTTTCGCGCGGAAAATGAACTATTTTCCCGGAAAATATTCAGAAAAGAGCTTGCAAAATCCGCTTTCCCGCGTCATTTTCGTAACAGGGAACCAAAAATCACAATCCCGGACAAGGAGTTTTCTCATGGCGAAAACGTATGTGCTTGACACCAATGTTCTTCTTCACAGCGCGAAGGCGCTCGACTCTTTTCAGGACAATCTGGTTGTGCTTCCGATGGCGGTCATCGAGGAACTTGACAAATTCAAGAAGAGTCAGGACGAACTCGGGCGGAACTCACGGCAGGTCGTACGGAAAATCGACGATCTGCGCAGGAAGGGGCGTCTTTCCGAGGGGGTTCCTCTGGAGAATGCCGCGGGGGGAAAACCCTCGGGTATGCTCCGTATCCTGTCAAGCGACGGCACTCTGCCCGGCAATATGGACATGAGCGTTGCCGACAACCGGATTCTTCAGGTCGCCTACCAGCTCCAGCAGGAGGCGGCGGACAAGAACAGCGTCATTCTGATCACCAAGGATCTGAATCTGCGTCTCCGCGCCGACGGCCTCGGCATTCCGGTCGAGGACTTTGAATGTGAGAACGTCAAATACGAGGAACTTTATACCGGCATGACGGAAACGGAGGTTCCTCAGACGGTGATAGACTCCTTTTTCAAGGATAAATCCGTGGTTCCGCCGGAAGGCATGCTGCTTCATGCCAATGAATTCGTGACGATGAAATGCGGTTCAAAATCCGCCATCGGTCAGTTCCGCGACGGCCGTCTTGTAATGCCGCGCGAACTTCCGGGGGATACCGTCTGGAACATCAAGCCGCGCAGCCGGGAACAGCGGATAGCGCTTCAGCTTCTGATGGATCCCGCGATTCAGGTTGTCACGCTGGTCGGGCAGGCGGGTTCTGGGAAAACGCTTCTGGCGCTTGCCGCAGCTCTTCAGCTTGTCCTGCGCGACAATCTGTTTGAGAACATTCTGGTGTCGCGTCCGATCATTCCGTTCGGCAAGGACATCGGCTATCTGCCGGGAGATAAAAACGAAAAACTCAGTGTCTGGATGCAGCCCATTTATGACAATCTGGACTACCTCCTCCATTCGGAGAAACGCGGCGAGTCGGTCAAGCGCAAGGTGGATGAGCTGATCCGCACGGACAAGCTCGGACTGGAAGCGCTGACTTATATCCGCGGACGCAGCATTCCGCATCAGTTCGTCATCATTGACGAGGCGCAGAATCTGACGCCTCACGAGGTGAAGACGATCGTCAGCCGCGCGGGCGAGAATACGAAAATGGTGCTTACCGGCGATCCGGAACAGATCGACAATCCTTATCTGGATGCCTCCAGCAATGGATTGAGCTATATTGCCGAACGCTTCAAAGATCTGCCGCTTCACGGCCATATCACATTGCGCAAGAGCGAGCGGAGCGAACTTGCCGCCGCGGCTGCCGAATATCTTTGAACCCGCTTTCGACTTGGAAACGGAAAAATGCAGCGCATTTTTCTCGGGGTCAAGGGGCGTTGACCCTTGTGCGGTCCAGCTGCATAAGCTGGTCGTGCGCAGCACGAAATCCCCCGCCCGGAGCACTTCAGACCGCTCAGTGACTCGAACTTTTCGGCAAGAGAAGTTCGAGAGCTTCGGGCGTATCCATTGAGACGGAAGACTGCGTGAACATTTTTTCGTCTCTATAACAGAGATTAGAAGGAATCTCCAACCAGCCTCCTGATTATCAATGGAAAAAGTGGATTTGATTCAAAAAAAAACAGTTTCATACAGCGATGCTCTGCATCGCAAAAATGCTTCGTGCAGGACTCTCAGTCCTGCCGCGGTCCAGCTGCGTAAGCTGGTCGCCGCAGGCGAAATCCCCGATACCGCGTATGCTTGCAT
>CASEFP010000146.1 GCA_949287225.1 uncultured Lentisphaeria bacterium | reverse complement strand
GCTTTCTGGATCTCGTTGTAGCGCATGACGGAAGAAACGTTCAAATGCCAGATGATGATGGCCTTGTATTTCCCGCCGAGCACCGCCATCGCGGCTTCCACCGAACAGTGAAACGACAATGCTTTTTTCTTGTCCATCTGAAAACTTTCACTTTCATTCCAGAAAAAATCAATTTTTCTTTTACTATATCCCGCAATGTTCCGAAAAGCAAATTTTGAGCATAAAACATATACTTCCGGAAAAGATAGTACTGCACAGTTATGATATTATAGTACAAAATAGTACATTCTTGACAGGAAAATTTTTCGGGTTATATTGATTGGAAAGAAAATATTTGATCGGGCGATCCGGGAGGGGGAAAATCCTCTCTCTTTCCGGCAAACATCAGAAAAGGAGTTGGGAAAATGAGCAGGAAAATTCTGGTTCTGAACGGAAGTCCGCGTTTGAACGGCAATACGGCGGCCCTGATAGAGGAGTTCACCCGCGGTGCGGAAGCCGGCGGCAACACGGTGGTACGCTTCGATCTGGATCGGATGTCGATTCACGGTTGCAAAGGGTGTCTCGGCGGCGGTCGGAATCCTGACTTTCCCTGCGTTCAGAAAGATGATATGGAGAAGATCTATCCGGAGTACCGGTCGGCGGACATTCTGGTTTTCGCCTCGCCGATGTATTACTGGGGATTTTCCGGTCAGTTGAAGTGCGTGCTGGACCGCCTGTTCGCGGTGACCGAGTCCGATCCGAACTGGGTGACTCCCCACAAGCAGACGATTCTGCTGATGACCTCGGAGGGCAGCGGGCGGGAGAACGAGGAACCGGTTCTCCATTACTACAAGTCGCTGCTCGGGTTTCTGGGATGGGAAGATCTCGGCACTCTGATTGCGGGAGGAGTTTTGAAACTCGGCGACATTGCGGGACATCCTGAGCTGAAAAAAGCGTTCGAGCTCGGGGAGCACATTCGTTGAAAACAAAAAAGGAGCGAATTACCATGAAAGTGTTACTGGTCAACGGAAGTCCCCATCGGGACGGCTGCACATTCACCTCTCTCTCCGAGGTGGCCGGCGCATTGAACAAAAACGGCGTCGAGTCGGAAATCTTCTGGATCGGGAATCGGGCAATTCAGGGGTGCGTCGCTTGCTGGAAGTGCCATGAAGACGGGGCGGACGGCTGCGTGTTCCGGGAAAAACTTTACACGGATTTTGTAACGAAGATGAAAGATAGCGACGCCCTGGTCATCGGAGCGCCCGTCTATTATGCGGGTCCTCCGGGGGCTCTCTGCGCGATCCTCGACCGGGTGTTTTTCTCGGCATCGGAATATTTCCAGTACAAACCGGCGGCCTGCGTGGTCAACTGTCGCCGCGGCGGAGCGAGCGCGACATTCGACCGCCTGAACAAGTACTTCACCATTCTGCAAATGCCGGTCGTCTCAAGTCAGTACTGGAACTCGACCCACGGGTTGACACCGGACGAGGTCAGACGCGACCTCGAAGGACTCCAGACCATGCGCACCCTGGGGAACAATATGGCGTATCTGCTCAAGAGCATGGCGCAATCGAACCTGCCGCGCCCGCCGCAGGAGCCGTGGGTCGCGACCAATTTCATCTCGTAGGCACAGGATTTGTGCCTGAATAGATTATCGGAATTTAATTTCAGGAGACAGTTGCAATGAGATCGGAAATCAAAGAGTATCAAGCCGTAGAAGAGGCCGCCATGAAGTTCGTAAAAAGCGTGGCGGAAGGCAACAGCAGGTATGCCAGGGAACTTTTCATCGATGAAGCAGTGCTGTTCGGCCGTCTGAACGGGGTTCTGGAACATGGCTCCATCAAGCAGTTTTATCGCAATGTGGATACCACTCCCGGGAATCCTGACTTCCGCGCTAGGGTGGATGTTCTGATGGTCGAGGAGAACTTGGCAGTGGCCCGTGTACTGGAAGAAGGCTGGGGCGGCAGCATCGACTTCACCGATGTTCTGCTGATGCTGAAGCTGGATGGGCAGTGGAAGTGTGTTGCAAAAGCCTACAACCAGAATTCCAACACAATCCAGAACTGACAAGAGGGTCAAAACTGTGAGACGGATCGGTCAGAAGCCTTGTCTGCCGGTTCGCCTCGCTTACTCTGGTAACAGCTGAAAGACTACAACATCATCGAGTTTGAGGAAGATAATCATGAATAAAAAAATCGTAGTGGTCACTGGAAGCCCGCGCAGAAACGGAAACAGTTTTGCCATGACCGATGCCTTCATCTCTGCTGCCCAAGCCATGGGGCACGACGTTGTCCGATTTGATGCGGCCATGATGAAGATCGGCGGCTGTCATGCCTGCGGAAGTGGCATATTCATGAGATACGCCCATTTTACCGGTTTTTTCCAACTCTTTATTCACTTCTCCACGGGATAGGGTGAGCTCCGACAATCTCTCCTATTCCTGTATAATTTTTACATTTTCCGCTTTGACAAAGGCGAACGGCTTGCTCTCGCCTTTCGGCAAGTATGACGGGGACTATGGGGTGTAATGCACCCTTTTTTTGAGGACGGCATTGCAGTATCCATGCCGTAGCCATTTTGAAGTTGTGGTATTTTCTCTTATATCCTGTGCCCCATCATGTGCGGAATTTCCATCTGGTTTCTGTGATCCGACATCCGCAGGTGGAGGAAGCGCCGCAATGTATCTCCGGTCGAGCTTCAGGACGCAGGAGAATCGTTTATTTAGTAGAAGAAGAAATGCGGAACGATTTCCCGAAGATCATAACCGTTCCGATAGAAGGTGTGTCAGATTGCCCGGAATAACAACGGAATCCGTTTGGGGATCGCAGGTTGTTTCGGACAAATTCAGAATGTTTCGATGAAATGATCCGGATAGATCTCCTGATATTTGCGATAAACCCGGTCTGAATTCCCGTCAAAATTCAACTGGTACATGCGGAATGTTACGCGGATGTTTTTCGGCATCCACGGTTCTACATAACTGTAGCAATATTTCATTCCGATTTTTTTCATGACTTCCCCGCTGCGGGGATTATTGACATCGTGCGTCGCGGTTATGAACTCATATCCCGCCCGGCGAATCTGTTCCGCCACGGCATGTGCCGCTTCCGTCACGATGCCACGGTGCCAGAAGGACGGCAGCAGGGCGTACCCGAAATCACGACTCTCATCGTTGCTCAATCCGACATAACCGATCGGGACATTGTCTTCTTTCAGGCAAATCACATATCGATAAGCGGACTCCTTGGCATAAAAGTCGAAATATCGTTCCTGCACGTG
>CASEFP010000145.1 GCA_949287225.1 uncultured Lentisphaeria bacterium | reverse complement strand
CTTCTATCTTCTGTCATTATAACCTCCTGTTTCTATGTGGAGTTCGGCTGGTGAACCTAACTCTAAAATAGGATAGGAGGTTCTTATTTGCAACTTGAATCTGAAGTTCTTTTCAACATACCGGCAGAGCCGGTAGTTTTAGTGTCCTGAAGGGGACAAAAAAAGGCCGGGCCCGTTTCCGGATCCGGCCGGAGAGGTTATCCGTTATTTGAGTTTTTGCGAGAGAGAGTCGATTGCTTCACCGACGGAAAGACGCCAGGAATCGAGTTTTTCCTGCGATTCATCACGCATGATCTCCCCGGGGAGATCGGTCAGAAGTTTCTCATAAGCGGAACAGTCGATTCCTTTTGCCTTTGCGGCGGCGATGCGTTTTTTCAGAATGTCCATATATGCCACATCCTCGAGTCCCTCGCGTACGGCTTCGAAGCGTTTCGTCGGGATCGGCTGTTTATTGATTCCGCGCCAGGTGATGCCGTCGTCGTAACCGTCGCGGTGATCGAATCCGTCATCGCCTTTTGCGCTGTATGCGCTCCAGAAAGCAATGCCGCCCCATCTGTTTAAATATCCCTTCCATGGAAAGAAACGGTAATAGGAAAGAATCGGTTGGAGTTGCATCTGCTGGCTGCAGCGATAACCCCAGAGAATCCTTTTCCGCGAACAGAAGAAATCAACTGTCTCACGCGACTGCTTCCCTTCAAGACGACCGGAAATTACAGCCCATACCTTGAAAAAATCTGATAATCCAGCATCTGCAATATCCTTCAGAGTCGCCCCGGAGGGGGGCGGAGTGGAAAGATAAGTGGCCATGAATTGAGCTTCCGGCAAAAGTCTGCCTATTTCCTTTCGAAGAGGAGCTTCAGCAGGAATATTCTCCTTGATAAATTCATCCCGGAGAAGCCCGTGGAAAATGAAATCCTTGTATGTGAATCCCATGTTCAGCAAACGTTCTGACATAATTTTATGCCACTCCGCATCAGGTCCGGTTCCCCAGGCGAAAACTATCTTCATTTTGAGGCGCCTTGCCTCATCAAAGAACTCCTGATTTGCATATTTTACTAGATTAACATTATATTTTTCTCCTGAGGGAAGCTTACCAAAACCACGGCGATCGCGCACGAATCCATTTATGTAAAAATGGGACTCTGTCATGCTCCATTTGACATGATAATCGTGCATCAGCCTCATCATAGCAATTTCGTCAAGAGGTGTGACCTGACCAGTCCAGAAGAAGCAGTCAATCGGCCATTCGTGGGTTTCCGGCAAGGTAAAATTCCAGACTTTCAGTGCAACAGGAATCGATCTGTCCGGGATGCTGTAATCATACTGCGGCTTGACTGCAATTTCCGTCATATAATTTCCGGGAGCGACATTCCGGGAATTGAAGATCACCCAGATGCGGACGTTGGTGCCGGGAGTCAGTGTCACAAGATTGCCGGGAGCCCGGACCAGCGGCGCCGTGATAATGTCGCCGTTATGGTTGACAAACGGCTCCTGATAGACTTCAAAATGATCCGTTGAAATAAATCTGCCGCCCGCGTCATGGGAACGCGGCACAATCCGGAGATCAAGACGTTTTCCGCACAGAAGCCCGGAAAGGATGAAGGTCCTGGCCTCCCGCTCATTGCCCGCGACCTGATAATTCAGTTTCATAGCGGTTTTATAATTCATCGGCGGGAGCGCGTCCGGGGAACCGAATTCCCACGAGGAAGTTTCCCAGATCAGATAGCGGTAACGGTCCTGAAACTTGCGGAATCCGTTTGCCAGCGCGGCGATTTCCGCAGTTTCCGCCTCGGGAACCGTGGTCCCGGACGCAAGCGCGGAATCCAGTTTCTCCTGATATTCCGCCAACGCCTTTTTCATGCGTTCGATGGACGATACGACTCCGCGATGTACGGGATGCCTGATTTTTCCCAGATCCCCCAGACAGGCATTCATATCGTCAAGCTCGGCAGCAAGCGTCTGAAGCCCGCTGCCGGTGGAATCGAATCCGCGCTGGAGAACGGTTCCGCAGACAGTCTTCCCGTCGATCAGGACGGTAACGCTCATGCGTTCCGCTCGGTCATCCGCTACTTTGCATGCAAGAGAAATCCGATCCGCCGCCTTCTGCTCACTCTCCTCCATTGCCAGACACTTCCCGTCCGTGTCGTACAGCGACGTTCTCAGGCGGACGGTTCCTGCGAATCCTTTCGGATTCTCCAAACGGAACTTCAATGCGTTGACGCCCATCTGAAAGGTCCGCTGCTCTTCCCGGACGGCAAGATCATATTCCGAACTGCCGGGAACGAAATAGAGTTTTGCAAAATAGTTTCTCTGGCTGAAGGGACCGTTTTTGACAAGCGGCCGGGAGGTGTATTCCGTTTTTGAGGCGAAGCGTTCGCGGCAGAGGCGGATTCCCCAGAACTCCCCGGCCTGCGGCGTCGCCACGCCGAATGCGGCAAAAGGAATCATCATTTCCACGATCCAGCGATCATTCAAACGGCTCGTCCTGATCCGCATTCCCTTTGCGTTCCACGTTTTGCTTCCTCCTCTGGCATCGTAGCAGGAGCCCAGGGCATTGACAACAAAATGATAGAAGGTATCGCTCCTGCCCGCGGTATCAAGAACCATTTCAAAACAGTCGTCGCTCCAGATATTCAAATCATTCTGGTCGAATTTCGCTGTCAGATATCGCATTGCCGGTTCCTGCATGATTGCGCCAAGGTACAATGCCTTCGAACTGTAGAACATTTTGACTTCCGTTTTCGCTTCCGGCGTTTTCCCCGAGGAGAAAAGGAAATTGCCGACGGAATACGCGTGCTTCCAGACAGGAGATTTCAGCGTTCCGTCCAGCGGAATATCCGCGTCAAGACAGGGACACTGGAAAATTTCACCTGTGAAATTTGCGTTTTCCTTCTGCTTTTCCGGTTTGACCGGGAAAAAAGAGACCTCTTCGGTGTTCTGTTTCAGAGGTGCGGGAAATTCCCTGCCTTCCATCAGGGCGTCATAGTCCTGTCTGACCTCCTCCGGCGTCAGAACCCGGTCCAGAATTCTGACTTCATCAATCAGAGACTGGCCGTTCCATGTTTTCAGGCCGCCGAAGCAGAGTTCCACCGGCGGAGCGGTAAACGGGCGGAACGTTTTACTGCCGACAGCTTCGCCGTCGATGTAGAACACACGTTTTTTTGCAGCAGCGTCCCATGTGACAGTCAGCTGATACCACCGGTCCAGGCTGTGCGGGATCAGCTTCTGGAGCGAATTTGCGGCAGAATTGCCGTTCTGGGTAAAGGAAAGCAGCTCCTTGCGAGGCGGTTTCTGAATATAAAAGGAATTGGCTCCGCTCCACGCGTAACTGCCGCGTTTCTCCCTGTCGAACACCAGATGGAAAAGGACACAGTGGTTATACCCTTTGGTTCCCCACTGCGGCTTGACCATGAACTGCAGCGTTCCCCGTGCCGGATTGAAATTATCCTCGGCACAGATGGAAAAATAACGTCCTTTTCCGACAATATTCAGAGCCTCTCTTGAAGGAGAACTGTCCTGAAACGGAAATCCGCCGTTTCCGGAAGTGATTTCCGCATGATTGATCAGATTGCTGTCATTTCCCCTTTCAAACCCTGTTTTCGTATTGAAATGCGCAAGGAAGAGCACCTCTTCCGGTGATACTTGGACATGTTCCGCGGCGAAAATGGAGAAAGAGAAAAACCATATAACCAGTCCGTTGAAAATCTTCATCTTGTATCCTTAACATTGTTTCATTATTTTCATTCCCATTATGTCCTATTTACTCTGCCAGAGACGGTTTTTCAGAACCCAGTGCTGAAAAATATTTTTTGCCATCACGGTATTCTTACTCTGATTTTCAAGGTGACCGTCAATAAACGTGATATTGGCACTATTCCCGGTATGGCGCAGATGAAGTGCAGCAGAATTCTCAAAAGGATAACGATAATAAATGTTATGAACCTGTCTGTTCTGTCCGATATTTCCGATACGGACAGAAGAATCCGCCATCATGGGAAGTTCGGAAGCCGGACGCTTCAATTCCTCTTCTGTAAAACAATAAACGCTTGTTGCCGTGGTCAAAGCTTTTTTCAGATACAGGTTGAACTGATTACCCGCCACACCTGAAATCAGACCAAAAATTTGTGAATCGTAACTTCGTTGAAAAGTAGTGAAATTGGTATCAAATGGCAGAGAAGGACAATGAAAATATTGCCACTTTCTTTTGAGCGTATCGGACCACCAGGGAGCATCTACAAGAATATGAAACCAGATTAATTCTCGTTGCTGGGTATTTCCCCAATAGGTTGATCCATAAACATAATGCGGAGGAAGAAATCCCTTATTGTCGTCCGCATATTGGAAAAGTTCCAGAGAACTTTGTTTCTGATTTGAAGCACAGGTTGCCATTCGGGCTTTTTCTTTTGCCGCATTCAACGCAGGCAGCAGGAGAGAGGCAAGAATGGCGATCATCGCGATTACGACAAGGAGCTCTATCAATGTGAAATTGTCCTGACGGTTCTTCATTTTTCTTCCTTTCCATGTGAAATATGTTTTATGTTTATTTTTCATGAACTCTCGTATTTACGGGTGAAGTCTTTTGCACGCCCCAGAGTTTTCCGGACCACCAGGGATGTGGCGATTTCCACATGACTGTTCTGTTCATTTTTTCCGTTCTCATAATAATCCTGAAGGAGATTCAGCGATCGGTATCCGATGGCATAAAACGGGTGAGCAATAGTAGTCAGTTTGTCTTCTGAAACAACTGAGGATCCATCGTAACCGACAACGGAAATATCCTTCGGCACCCGCATTCCAAGTTCTTCCAGCGCCTTGATGGTCCAGTGGGCAACCTCGTCATTGATGCACCAGTAGACAGTCGGCAGGTTTCCTTCCTCCCGTTTCTTTTTCAGTTTGCGCAGAATGGCCGGATAATTTCCACATTGAAAGCAATGGTAACGCTCATCACACTCAAATCCGTATTTCTGAAAAATCCGCAGGAGTTTTTGCGGCCGGAAATACACCTCATAGGTAAAATAACGGCTCCGCCCCTGTGCATCAAGGGTGGACATATAATGGATAATTCCAAGTTTCTTATGTCCGAATGCCAGAATCTGTTCCGCAAGCGCATATCCGCCGGGAAAGGAATCCGCTGTCACGGTTCCGATATTCGGAAAGAGCGGATAGGCGGAAATCATCACCTGCGGGAGTTTCTCAAATTGCATCAGCCGTTCCAGCGGCCGGTCCGGATACACCCCCCTGCCACCGAGATGGATAATTCCGATCAGATGCTTTGCCAGTTCCTGATTGAACAGATCAATTTCGGCATAAGAAGCATCCAGGTCGGGAAGCTGGATCATGATCGTGGAAATATGCCGTGCAGCCGCACTGTCAATGATGCCCTTGATATACTGCAGAGGAAGTCCGTTATTCCGCTCTATCAGGCTGGAGAACTGCTGCGGAAGAATAATACCGATATTCGGAAAGGGTGTGACGTTTTTTCGACGGGTCTCCGCGGAAATGCAGAGTGTCCGTGCGCTCCGCTGCATCAGAAGTCCCTCTTTCAGAAGTTCGCCGTATGCCTTGTTGACCGTCGTGCGGTCCACGCCGAGCCGTTCAGACAGTTTCCGTTCCGAGATCAGGCGTTCGCTGCTGTTCAGCGAAACACTCCCGATCTGACGACGCAGCTCATCAGCCAGCTGAAGGTAAAGCGGAGAGGATTTCTCCTTGTCCAATGTAATTTCCTCATAATTCAACTGACGCATAAATCAAAACTCCGTTGTTCATCGGTTATTATAAATAAAAATGGAGGTTTGACAAGACGCCACAATCAAAAAAAGAGAAAATTATATTTTTTATGGTTGGTATATACCAGCCATTTTCAAAAAACTAAAAACGTAATCTGCCGGATGATTTGTGCTGAGTGGTAGACTTATACCGCTGATGAATATCAGCGTCATACAGAAAAATGGGATTTTGTGCTCCACAGAATCAGAGGATCACGAGAAGGGCCAGAACGGCCCCTGCCCCCGGGAAGAATGCGTGAGCATTCTTCCCGCCTTTGAGAGGATTCAGGTTTTACGGGGGTTATGTCGTCTGCGATTCGATCAATTCGCGCTGTTCCTCGGAAATCCCGACAAACTTCGGATTTCCCGGCATGATGCCGCGATGCGATTCCTTGATGAAATTCACAAACATACGAACCTCGGGCAGAAGATGTTCCTCCCGCTCGATCTGTTCGAGCGCATTTTTCGCATTGAGACCCTCGAAGAAAAAGGTGCGGATCGCCTTGCGGATCGCCAGACGCTGCTCGTTGCTCATGCCCGCCCGGCGGAGTCCGATCGTGTTGGGTCCCGTAATGAAATTGGTCTCCCGGAGCATGCAGAACGGCGGAATATCCTGTCCGATGCGCGCCGTCGGCCCGATCATGGCAAGCGATCCGATCCGGCAGAACTGATGCACCAGGACAAAACCGCTGATAACCGCGCCGGGTCCGACCTGCACATGACCGGAAAGCGCCGTGTTGTTCGCAATGGTGACCCGGTCGCCGATGATCACGTCATGTCCGAGATGGACAAACGCCATCAGCAGCACATGGTTGCCGATCGTCGTCTTGAGAAACTCGAACGGCGGCCTGTGAATCGTCACATATTCCCGGATCACCGTATCCGATCCGATCTCCGTATAGGACTGGATGCCTTTGTAAAAACGATGGTCCTGCGGTTCCGCGCCGACAAACGCGCCGAAATAAATCCGGCAGCGCGGCCCGATCGTGGTGTACTGCCCGATTTTAACGTGCGCGTCAATGAAACAGTCATCGCCGATTCTGACGTCATCATCTATGATGGCATACGGCCCGATCTCGACGTTTTTCCCGATCTCCGCGTTCGGAGAAACTACTGCGGTTGGATGGATTGCCATGAGAGTTCCTTTCCCTTGTTTTTTACCCACATTGTTAATCTAACACACATCGGGATTCATGCAAATGAAGTTCTGTAAAAAATGAGGAAGAATACCGGACAGTGAAAAAGATCCGCGGGCACTTGCCGGAGATGCAGGAGGTTGCCCCTCTCCCCTCCCCCGCCGGAGCGGAACGACAGAAGAAGCAGAGCCGGAGAAATCCGTCTTATCCCTCTTCGAGGCACTGTTTCAGAGCGTCATATGCCACAGCTGCGGAAAAACCGCGTCCGGCCAGAAAGCGCAGCGCCTTTTCCCGACGCTTCCGGAGATCCGGTTCCCGTTCAAAGGCGGATTTTTTTCTGGCCAGTGCGGCCAGTGCGGCTTCCAGCTCGCTTTTTCCCGCATTTTCCTCCCGCTCCGACAGCGTTTCCTGAATGGTCTCCCGGTCGATCCCCTTGAGGCGGAGTTTCCGGATCGCCTTCTTCCTCCCGCCGCCACGGAGATAGACCGATTCCGCCAGATTCTCCGCATACAGCGGATCATTCAGGAAACCGCGCGCCGTAAAATCCGCGATCACGCGGGCGATCTCCTGCTCCGGATACTCCTTTGCAAGCATTTTTTTCCGGAGTTCCGCCGTGGAGCAGGCGCGCCGTCCGAGCAGAAGAACGGCATATTCCATCGCACTTTTCTTCGGCGGCATGATCAAGGTCCTTTCTTTTCGTGACAATGTTCCGCAAGGCGGCGGACACCCTCGGTCAGCCGCGGCCCCGGGCGCAGCAGAAGATCCGGGTCGATCTCCGAAACAATCCGGTTCTCCCTTACGGCGCGGAGCTCTTTCCATGCCCGGTTCTTCCGGAGTTCGGCGATGCGTTCCTTCGTGAATCCGGGCACCAGAAGATAATCCGCCTGATGCGCAAGAAGCCATTCCTGCGACGGAGTGAAATATTCCTGTTTTACGCCGTCTGCAAGATTGCGCAGTCCGGCCAGACGGATCAATGCGTCCGGGAACGACCCGCGCCCCGCCGCCATCGGGGGCTTCTCCCAGATCAGGCAGAGGACGGTTTTCCCGCTCTCCGGCGGATATTGTTTTCTTATCTGCTCCAGCTCGTTGAGGACGCGAAGTTTTTCCGCATGCGCCATGGCTTCACAGGAAAGAATTTTTCCCGCGAGCTCGACCCATCCAAGGTAATCCTCCAGATTCCGGCACTGTTTCCGGATCACGCGGATTCCCGCCGAGCGGAAGATTTCCGCAACGGACGGATCGGCGAAATCATTGGCGAAGATCACCGTCGGTTTGCGGGCGATGACAGCCTCGGCATTCGGTCGTCCGAAGGCGCCGACGACAGGGACATGCCGGATTTCCGGCGGCTCGTCACATGCCGAGGAACGCCCGACCAGAAGATCGGCTTGTCCGAGACGGCAGACCAGCTCTGTCAGCGCAGGCGCAAGCGAAACAATGCGCGGACGCTCCTGCCCGTAAAGAATTCCGGAGAGGAAAAACAGCAGAAGCAGAAAAAAACTTCTGCCGCGCAACGGCATCAGGTTCTTACTTCCCATAAGGATGAGTCATCTTTTCCGGGCGGACGACTGAATCGTATTCTTCCGGCGAAACCAGTCCCGCCTTTGCGCATGCCTCGCGGAGCGTCAGATTCTCCTTGTGTGCGAGCTTCGCGATTTTCGCCGCGTTGTCGTATCCGGTCCGGGGGCTGAGCGCAGTTACAAGCATCAGCGACTTTTCGACCAGTTCCGCAATACGTTTTTTATCCGGTTTCAACCCGGCCACGGCGAAATCCGTAAAATTGCGGCAGGAGTCGGAAAGGAGCCGGATCTCGGTGAGCAGGTCGAAGATCATGACCGGTTTGAAGACATTGAGTTCAAAATTACCCTGTGATCCGGCAAAGGCAATGGCGGTGTCAAGCCCGACCACCTGAACGCAGATCATGGTCAGCGCCTCGCACTGGGTCGGATTGACCTTTCCTGGCATGATGGAGGAGCCCGGTTCGTTTTCGGGGAGCATCAGTTCTCCGATTCCGCAGCGCGGGCCGCTGGCGAGCCAGCGAATATCGTTGGCGATCTTCATCAGAGCGCAGGCGGCGGCCTTGATCGAGCCGGAGAGCGCGACGATCGCATCATGCCCGGCAAGCAGCGCGAACTTGTTCGACGCGGAGGTAAACGGCAGGTTTGTCAGGCGGGCGATCTCCGCCGCCGCGTCTTCGGCAAATCCCGCCGGCGCGTTGAGCCCGGTTCCGACGGCGGTGCCGCCGAGCGGGAGCTCGAAAATCTCGGGCAGAGCTCCTTCGATCCGCCGGACCGCATAATCCAGCTGGGCGACATAGCCGCTGAACTCCTGTCCGAGCGTCAGCGGGACGGCGTCCTGAAGGTGCGTGCGTCCGATTTTGACGATCGTATCGTATTCCGCAACCTTTTCCGCGAGGGCGTCACGCAGTTTTTTCAGCGCGGGGATCAGGCGATGAACGACGGCTTCCCCCGCCGCGATGTGCATTGCCGTCGGGAAGGTGTCGTTCGAGGACTGCGACATGTTGACGTGGTCGTTCGGATGCACCGGCTTTTTCGATCCGATCACGCCTCCCAGGAGTTCGGAGGCGCGGTTGGCAATCACCTCGTTCATGTTCATGTTGGACTGCGTGCCGCTTCCGGTCATCCAGACCTTGAGCGGAAAATTGCCGTCGAGTTTACCAGCGAGCACTTCGTCCGCCGCCTGGCAGATCGCGTCTCCGAGCGCGGAATCCAGGCGCTTAGCATTTTTGTTCGCGAGCGCCGAGGCTTTTTTCACGATTGCCAGCGCCCGGATGACCTCCGAGGGGATGAAGTCCAGCCCGATATTGAAATAGGTGTTCGAGCGCTGCGTCTGCGCGCCCCAGTATTTGTCCGCGGGAACCTTGATTTCCCCCATGCTGTCGCTTTCCATGCGATAATGATTGCTCTCTGTCATCTTGCCTCCAGCTCCTTTTCGTATTTTACGCGCGGTAAAATACCTGCAAAACTCCTGGAATGCAAGTTCCTGGCAGGGAATAATGGCAAGAAGCCGCCGGGAAAAAGAGAGAAAACGTTCTCTTCGCGGCCGGGTGCGGAAAGCACCCTCCCCCCGGATTGCGCATGGACAACGGCTGCCAAACGGATGAAATCCCGTTTATCAGACGTTTTTCTGGCGCTGGATCAGCACGGCAATGATGATGATGGAACCTTTCACCAGTCCCTGAAGATTGACCGGCGCCCCCCACATGTCCAGCGCATTGGAGATGATTCCCAGAATGAAGACACCCGCGACGGTTCCGGCAATGGAGCCGCGTCCGCCGTTCATGGCGGTTCCGCCGATGATCGCGGCGGCAATGGCATCCAGTTCGTAGGAAAGGCCCGCGTCGGTCGAACTGATGGAGTTCAAGCGCGTGCTGAAGAGGAATGCGGAAACTCCGGCGGTGAATCCGGCGATCGCATACGTGACAAAGCGGATCACATTGGTCCTGATCGCCGCGTATTCTGCCGCCTTCGGATTCGCGCCGGTCGCGCAGATGTGGCGTCCGAGCGAAGTCTGGCGAAGGATCACGCCGAACACGACCGCCAGGCCGAAAAAGACCCACGCGGGAAGCGGAAGCCCGAGAAATGCCGCGCTGCCGAGCGATCGGAAGAGGTCATTGGAACTGCTGACCGTTCCGGCGTCCGCCATATACAGCGAAAGCGAACGGTAGATGGAAAGCGTGCCGAGTGTCGCGATAAACGACGGCACCTTGCCGAGTGTAATGATCGCCCCGTTCACAACGCCGCCCAGGATGCCGATTACAAGTGTTGCGGCGAATGCGGCGAAAACCGCGACAGTCGGATCGGCGATCCGTCCCATGAGCATGACTCCGGAGACCCCCGCCAGTGCGAGAAGCGAGCCGACCGAGAGGTCAATTCCGCCTCCGATGATCACAAAGGTCATGCCGAGGGCCACAATCCCCGTGCAGGAGACCTGGCGCGTGATGTTGACCAGGTTCTGCGGACTCCGGAAATACTCGTTGGAAACCATGCAGACCAGCAGCAGCGCCGCCAGTGCAAGAAACGGTTTGCTTTCATTGAGGATATCTGCCCAAGCCCGCTGTTTTCCCAGTTTTGTCTGATCCTGACTCATTTTACACCTGTTGCCAAATACATGATTTCTTTTTCGTTGACATGTTCGTCCGCAAGAACGCCCGCGACTGTGCCTTCGCGCATGACCGCGACCCGCCGGCAGAGTCCGATGACCTCCTCAAGATCAGACGATATGATCAGGCACGCCATCCCGCGGCGCGCCAGCTCGCTGATGAAAAAATAAATATCGCTTCTGGATTTGATGTCGATTCCGCGCGTCGGTTCGTCGAAAATGAAAATCTCCGGCGAAGGATCCAGACTTTTCGCAATCGCCCCCTTCTGCTGATTGCCGCCGCTGAGCTCTCCGATCGGTGCTGCGCCGGAGGTCGTCCGGATTTCAAAACGGCGGATGTACTCCTCCGCAGCGGCATTCTCCCTTTTCTTCCGGATGAAAGAGGCGGTACAGTATTTCCGCAGAGAGATGAGGGAACAGTTCCAGGCCAGAGGAAACGAGTGGATGATCCCGGAAATCTGGCGGTCCTCGGTCAGATAGGCAATTCCGGAGGCGACCGCCTGTGCGGGGGATTTGATCCGGACCGCCTTCCCGTTCACAAAAATCCCGCCGGAAACGATTTTCCGGATGCCGTAAATCGCTTCAGCGAGCTCGGTTCTTCCCGAGCCGCCGAGTCCGGAAAGCCCGAGAATCTCTCCGCGATAAAGTTTCAAGGAGGCGTTGTGGACGAGTTTTTCCAGGGTGATGCCTTTCAGTTCCAGAGCGGGAACCTTCGATTCCGGAGGCGGGGCTGCTTTCGGAGGAAAAATCCGGCTGAGCTCACGTCCGACCATCAGGCCGGCCATCTCCTTCGGGGTCACTTCCAATGTCGGCTTTTCACAGATGAACTCGCCGTCGCGCAGCACTGCGACGGAATCGCAGATGGTCTTCACCTCATTCAGCTTATGCGAAACGTAAATGATGCTGATTCCATCATCGCGCATGGCACGCATGATCCGGAACAGGTTCTCCACTTCCGGGGGATTCAGGACGGTGGACGGTTCGTCCATGATCAGAAGACGGCAGGTGCGGTTCAGGGCACGCGCAATTTCCACAAGCTGTTTTTCCGCAATGCTCAATGTGGAAACTTCCGCATCCGGGGAGATCCGGCAGTCAAGACGTTCCAGCAGTTCGCGCGTCTGCTTCCGCATGGCGGAATGATCCAGAAAGAGGCCGCCATGTTTGAGCTCATGCCCGAGAAAAATATTTTCTCTTACACTCATTTCATTGGCAAGATTGAATTCCTGCGGAATGGTCACGATTCCCCTGCGCAGTGCCGATTCAATCGTGTTCTGACGCAGAGTTTCACCGGCAAAGATGATCTCCCCCCGATCGGGACGCGTCACGCCGTTGACACATTTGATGAGGGTGGATTTTCCCGCCCCGTTTTCTCCGATGAGTCCGGTCACGGAACCGGTCTTCACGGAGAGCGACACATTGGCGAGGACGCTGACTCCCGAATAGGATTTGCAGAGTCCTCTGAGTTCAAGAAGCGTTTCCGCATTCATGGCTGATGTTCCAGTTGTGCTTGATTGTAAAATCATTAATGTACATCCGGAAAGAACAAATTCAAGTTCAGGGAAACATTCCAGGCACGGAAATTGCCGAAACATTCCGTTGCCGCGGGTCGCTGGAAGGAATTCTGCTCAATTCTGCAATCCGCGGAAAAATCCGGTCCGGGAAAAACGCCTTTTTTCTTTCCTGCTCTTTCCGGAAGCTGGAAAAAAAGGCGGAACGGTGTATCTTGAAGGTATGATGACCTCTGAATTCTTCAATACAATAACAGCGTATCAGGAGAGAATGCGCACGGCCTCGGGGATGTTCTCAGGGAAACTGCCCTGCGGGGTTGTGCTTGCAGGCATCCTCTGTGTACTGCTCCCGGCGTTTCTGCTTCCCGGCTGGAAGCTTCTTCCGATTCTGCTTCCCCCGCTGGCCGCTCTGGGGCTCCTGCCGCTTCTCGGGGCGAAGCGCACGCTTTTCCAGTTTGCACTGCCCTGTCTGCTGACAATGGCATCCCTCGCATGGCACACGGCATCGTATGCGCATGATCCGGTCGCGGCCTTTGCGCAGAACCGTCCGGCAGTCGGAGCGGTCGCGGAGCTGACCGTTCTTGATCCCTCCGTCTGCGGGGAGCGCCTCTCCTGGATGCCGCTTCCGAAGAATCTGCTCTGCCGGATCGACCGCGCAAAATACAGCGCTTCGGGAAGATGGCACAGGATCGGCGGATACGTCATGACCCGTCTTCCGGAACATCATAAGCGCCTGCGCTACGGAGACAGAATTCTTGCAGAAGGAGTGATCGAAGAACCCGCCGCCCCCGTTTTTCCCGGCGGATTCCACTATGGACACTATCTGAAGATACGGGGCATCAAAAGGATCTTCCGGATCACGGAAGCACCGGAAGTCATCGGATATGAAAAGAGTCTCACGGGAGAGCTCCTGCGTCTGCGCGACATTCTGCTGGACCGGATCCTTTCCCCGATCGCCTCCGTTCCGAACAAAACGCTCGGAGCCGCGATGCTGTTCGGCTGCCGGCAGGGAATTGAGTATGAGACGCGTCAGGATTTCATCCGGAGCGGCACGATCCATATCCTGACGGTCAGCGGTCTGCACATCGGCATGTTCGCGGGAGTTCTGTTTCTGCTTTTCGCCTTTCTTCCTTTCCGGACGCGATGCGTGCTTGTACCGCTCCTGACGGCATTGTATGCGTGGAGCACAGGAATGCAGATGCCGGCCTTCCGCGCACTCACGATGCTCTGCGCGTGGTGTTTCCTGCGGGCGTTTCTGCTGCGGGGTTCCGTGCTGAACGCGGTTTTTCTGGCGTGCTCGCTTCTGCTGCTCTGGAATCCGTTTCAGCTTGCGGATCCCGGCTTCCAGTATTCCTTCACGGCGGTGATTTTCCTTGTCGCGTCACTGCCCGTAACACGGGAATGGGCGGATGCGCTTTTTGAAAAGACGCGCTGGATTCCGGCGGATCATGTTTCACAGTCTGCATTCCGGAAGCTGCGGATTGCACGGACACTTTTTGCCTCGCTCGCGGGGTGTGTGATCGCATGGCTGGCAAGTTTCGGACTCACGCTTCTGTATCAGGGAATTGCGGTGCCGTTTTCTGTGCTGGCGAATTTTCTGGTGCTGCCGCTTTCGTGGCTCTGCTTTTTCGTGTTCTGCCTCGGTTCGCTCATCGGACTTCTTCTGCCGCCGACTCTGGCATTGAGCGCATGGATTCTGAATCTGCTTTCCGGTGCGGTCAACAGTGTCTGCGCATACTTTGCGGGTCTAGGGGAGTTCATCCGCCCGGAACCGGGAGCATGGAGTGTCGCAACCGCCCTGATTCTCCTGATGGGGGCACTCTGTTCCCGCTCGCGCAGAATGGTCTTCGGCATACTGGCGCTTCTCGGGAGCGTCCTATTCTTCTGGTGTGCGGATCTTGCGCATACGCCGGAAACCGAAGTATCTGTCATTTCCGGCGGAGGCGGGGAGCGCCCCGTCCTTCTCGTCAGCATTCCGGAGCATGATTTTTCCCTTCTGGTAAACGCGCCGGATTTCCCGCTCGTCCGGGAGGCGGAAGCGTATCTGAAACGGCGCGGGCACGCGTCGCTGACTTATCTGATCCTGACTTCGGGGCGCAGCTCCGAAACCTATGGAGCAAAATATCTCTTCCCTGTGCTGCGCGTGGAAAATCTGGTCATGGTGAAACCCGCGTTCAACGCCGTTGCTGCAAAGGAGGCGTATGCGTCCGCCATCGGAAATGGAGTATGGACCGTCTTTCAGGAACGCTCCGGGAAAGGAGAATACCGTTATCTGGCGCCGGAGGTGAAAACATTCGTAAAAAACAGCGGAATGCGGATTGACATTTCCCGTTTTTCCTTTAAACTAACAGTGGAAATCAAACAGGAGAACCAATTTTACCGGATATCCGCGGCAGATGCGGACGGGAAAAAGACGGATACGCTTCTTCTGCCGCGGACGCGGGAACGGCGTGTTTCCATTCTGAAGGTTCGGAAAGAAAGTGACAAGTGATTATGAAGGTATGCCATTTCATCACGCGCCTGATTGTCGGCGGGGCGCAGGAGAACACGTTTCTGTCCGCGCGGGGACTGGTGGAGGCCGGTCACGAATGCGTTCTGCTGACCGGCCCCTCCGAGGGTCGCGAAGGCCAGCTGCTGGACAAAATGAAAAATCCGGGCATCGAAATTGTGGAATCGCCGCTTTTCGTCCGGGAGATTTCGCCGCTCACCGATCTGCGCGCCCTGTTTTATCTGCGGGATTTTCTGCGGGAGCGGAAATTCGACGTGATTCACACGCACAGCTCCAAGGCGGGAATTCTCGGACGCATCGCCGGGCGCATGGCGGGCGTTCCGATGGTGGTTCACACGATCCACGGCCTCGCGTTCGGTCCCTATGAAAGCCGTCTGAAAAATCTGATCTACATCAACGCGGAACGCTATGCGGCGACAAAATGCGACCGCATTTACGCGGTTGCGCAGGCAATGATCGGCCAGTGCCTCGCGGAAAAGATCGGCCGACCGGAACAGTACAAGGTCGTTTACAGCGGAATGGAGCTTGACCGTTTTCTGGAGGCGGAAAAGGACGACTCCCTGCGCTCCTCCCTCGGCATTCCCGAAAACCGCAAAGTCGTCGGCGCGATTGCAAGGCTCTTTCCCCGGAAGGGATACGAGGACTTCTTCCCGATTGCGGCAAAAATCGTAAGGGAACTGCCGGATACGCATTTCCTGATCCTCGGCGACGGGCCGAAACGCTATGAATACGAGGCGTGGGCGGAGTCGCTGGGGATTCACGGGCATGTCACGTTCGCGGGACTGGTTCCGCCGGATGAGGTCGCGCGTTATATTGCGCTGATGGATGTCGCCGCACACTTCTCGCTCAAGGAGGGACTTCCGCGCGTCGCGGTGCAGGCGCTCGCGGAAGGAAAACCTGTGGTCGCCTATCATCTCGACGGCACGCCGGAGGTGGTCATCAGCGGAAAAACCGGCTTCACGGTGGAACCGCAGAACATACAGGAAGCGACGGACGCGCTGCTTCATCTCCTGAAAAATCCGTCCGAAGCCGCGGAAATGGGAGCGCGCGGACGCGAGCTCGTCCGGGAAAAATTCCCATGGCAGACAATGTCCGATATCCTGATCCGGGAATATGAAACATTTCTGGCGGGAAAGCGTTCACAATGAGACCGCTCCCCGAGGAACTCCGTCTTGCGGAAATACTCCGATCAAGCGCGCCCGTCGGAATCGCGTTTTCCGGCGGAGCGGACAGCACTGCGCTGGCGGTATTCGCCGCACGCCATCTGAATCCCAGGGAGGTGCTCCTGATTCACGCTTCGACGGTGCTTGTTCCCGGGCGGGAAGGTGCGCTGGTGCGGGAAATTGCCGGGACGTATTCCATTCCGCTGAAAATCGTGCCTGTCGATGTGCTCGCCGATCCGGCGGTCCGCGCGAATGATTCTCTGCGCTGTTATTACTGCAAGAAACATCTGATGAACGAATCGCTCCGTGTTCTGCGCGAGGCGGGTTTTTCTGTTCTCTGCGACGGAGCCAACACCGATGATCTGGGGGACTGGCGTCCCGGCATGAAGGCTGCCGCGGAACTCGGGGTCCGC
Source organism: uncultured Lentisphaeria bacterium (assembly GCA_949287225.1). Taxonomy (GTDB): domain Bacteria; phylum Verrucomicrobiota; class Lentisphaeria; order Victivallales; family UBA1829; genus UBA11452. Next base: position 7,451 of record CASEFP010000145.1, on the reverse strand, counting down.
CACCCGTTTCTGGAGGCGGGACTGGGCAAGCGCCGGATCCGTCTGATTGCCCGCCGCCTCGGCATTGCAAACTGGATGATGCCTCCTTCCGCGTGCGCGGCATCGCGCTTCCCCTGCGGGATGCCGCTGGATGAAACGGGAATTGAGCGGGTCGTGAAAGCGGAGCGGATTCTTGCGGAACGCTTTTATGTTCCGGATGTCCGTGTCAGAACACTTCCCGGCCTTCTCGCCTCGATTGAAGTGAAGCCTCTTCAGCTTCGGCGTGTAATCCGTCTGGAACAGAAGATCCGGAAAGAACTTCTGGAGCTGGGTTTTCAGAATATGGAAATCAACCGCGCAGGCTATCGGCGCGGGGCAATGAATATACCGACGGGAAAATAAGTTGCTCTGATACAGAAGAGACGGAAAAATATTTCTGCATTTTCCGTCTCACAGCACGCTTTCCTGTAATTTCGAGTCGTTTATCTGCGCACAGTCCCCTTCGGCGCAAAGACCAGCGAATATTCGACCGCCTCGCGTCCGGTACCGATGAAACGGGTCTGCTCCGGCTGCGGCTGAGCAGGAGAAACCAGCAGATAACCGACCTCCTTCAACGCACGCGCCAGCATCGCCGCCTGATAAGAAGTGACCTGAAATACCGCATTGAGCTCACTGCTTCCCGGCGCGACATTCATCCGCACGCCCGAAAGCGGAATCCCGAGTTTTCCGCACTGTGTCCGCAACGTCCGCTCAATATCGGCGGGGGAACTTCCCTTGTCGTAAATCCAGACCTGCCGGACCTTCGGCTCAATCCGCGCCAGCTTCTCAACCTGCGCCAGGGAGGCATCGGAAAAGGTCACAGGAGGATCATCCGTTGCTGTGAAGCGCGTGTTGCCGATATCCACTCCGCCCCGGAGAGTGACGCCGGACGCGGGCTGAAGCTGTGTCTCGCCCGGATGCGGCGCCACAGTGACAACTTCCGGCGGAGCAGGTTTTCTCTTTCCGGCAATGCCGCCGTCCTTGAATGCGAAGTGCCCGATCAGACCGAGCAGTACCAGCATGGCGGCAATCCGCGCCGTCCACGCCCAGTAGTGATGACCGTCCGGAGCAGAGGATTCCTCCTTCTCCTTTTCGAGTTTTTCGCGTACGCCGAGCACAAGGCGTTCCCCGAGATCATCAGGACATTCCACATCAAGCGCTTTCCTGAGCGCATCATTCATGGCAAGATAGGATTGCCGGAGAGCCGAACAGTGTTCACAATGTTCCAGATGCCCGCGTTCGGCGGGGGTAAGTTCATACTCCCCGTCGATCCACGCGCTGAGATTTTCCGGCGCGATACAGTCGCAAGCCGTTCCGGCTGCCCGGTCTTCTTCCGGCATGTTCTTAGCCATTGCCCTGCTCCATCGTTAAAAATTCCTGTTTTCCTGATTTCATTATCATTATCCTGCCGTTGTGCGCCGATCTCCGGAAGAAGGAGCATCGGCCTCCATCCGAGTCAGGTATGCCCGCAGAAGCTCTCTGCCGCGTGCAATTCTGGACTTCACGGTCCCGATTTTGCACTCTAGCACGGAGGCGATCTTTTCATAAGGCATATCTTTCAAATGCCGCAGAACCATCGCCTCGCGCAGACTTTCCGGCAGACTCCGGATCCCTTTCACGACATTGTCCTCGAACTCCCCCTTTTCCAGCAGAGTGTCGGGCGCATGCCGTTCGTCGGGCAGCTCCAGATCGTAATCGGCGCCGTCCTCCAGCGGACTGCTGTCGGGATCGGAGAGGCTGATCTTCATGCCTTCTCCGCGACGCCGGTTCCAGTGGAACTTGTTCCGCGCGAGGTTCATCGTGATGCGGTGCATCCAGGTTTCGAAACTCGAATCGCCGCGGAAGTTGTCCAGCGCATGAAACGCCCGGACAAACGCATCCTGAACCACCTCCTCCGCATCGTGATGGTTGCCGAGCAACCCGTAGGCGAAGCGGTAGAGTTTCGGGCCGTAGGTCGAGACAAGCTCGTCGAACCGCTCGCGGTTCCCCTCCTTGAACTCCCGGATCAGTCTTTCCTCATAAGCTCTCACATCTTCGTTATTCATATGTTCTCCATCCCCCTTTGACATCCAGCATGCAGACAAGTTCCGTCAATTCCGTTTTTTTTCAGAAAATGCCGCAACTTCCCATCTCAATAAATCCTGATTTCTTCAACTCCACTCAATGTATCATAAAAAACACGTTTTACAACCCTGCGCGGAAGACGCGATTTCCCGGGATTCGCGGACGCGCTCCCCCTTTCCGGCAGGATTCAGAGCGTTCCCGGAAAATTTTGATTTTTCTTTCTCCTCCCCCTTGTTTTATGTCCGGAAGAACCCAGCTTCCGCTGAAATCCTGACGCTGAAAAATCCCGTATGCGCGGGAGAACTTCAAGTCCCGGATCGGTGCGCCGACTCCGCCCCTTGCCTCCTTCGCCTCCGAATTTCTGCTCACGGGACAATCTCTTCCGGAGGCCGGACATTCCGGGAATCGGACGATTTCGTCAGTGTACCCAGTATGCGGAGCGGAAAACGCATCATTCAGCTGCCCCCTTCTTTCCATGGTGCGGCATCGAATCCTCTTATTCAGAATGCCGTATTGTACTGCTTGAAAATCCTCTTCCCCGGCAATATAGTAGGAAGGAGGTGGAAAATGTATCATGCAAAGAGACATCCCGAATCCCGGTTTTCATCTGTTATCCTTTCCTGCCTCCTTCTGCTCTCCGCAGGATGCAGGGATGTGAAACAGGAGCTGCTGGATTCCTCATACTGCCGCTGTATGACCGAAGAAATGAAACAGGCAAATTGCTCCATCCCGTTTCAATTCGGCCATGAGCTCTGGTTCGGAATTGCAGAAGGGAAAAAGGAAGACGAAATTCTCTTTTCCGGACTCACATGCCTGTATTCCAAACCGCAGGGCATTTCACGGACAAAGTGCGGGATTCGGAGAATTCTGGCAGACAAGTCGGAAGAATCGCCTTTCGCCAAAGGAGACATGCTGCTCTTTCCCGTGTATCACGGACTGAAAAACACCCACAGGATTGATCTCAGCCGAACCGTCCGGATTGATACATCCGGCGGATCCGTGCACTTGATTCCCCTTCTCCGGGATCCGCCGCTGCGCTTCACCCGGTTCCCTGAATCCGAGCTCAAAAACACCGGAAAATCCGTCATGGGAAGGCGAAAGGAACAGCTCCGGAAAGCATTCGAGCGTGCGGGAATGGAGGGAACATGGGAAATCGGCGATTCCGGGCAGATGCTCCTCCTTTTCAACTGCACGGAAAAAAAGCTCTTTCTCCCGTTTCTCTCCATGGAACAGCCGCTCACGATTACGATTCCGCAGAAGAACGGATTCCTCTTTTCGCTCTCTCCCCCGCTGGATTACCCTCCTGCTCTGTATTGGGGCAATTCCCTTTCCGCCGAACCGTTTCTGGAGTGGAAGAGAATCAACGGGTTCCGTTTTCTGGCTGCAGGCGGAAAAAATCTTCAGACATGGCAGCGCTGGGATTTTGAATGCGGACAGCTTCTGCAATGGGAGGATGTGCTTCCCCGGATTCTGGAAGTCCTGCGGAACTGTCCGCCTCAAGCCGAATGAAAGAGTTCCGGAGTTCAGAAAATACGTCATCCTGTCATGCGTCCCGCAAAGAACGCATTATTTCAGAAGTCCCCATGCACGAAGGTCATGTTCCAGTTTCTCGGCATCGAAGACCTGACCCGGACGCCACTGTCCCTGATATTCCAGCGTCGGAACCACCCAGTCGTCGCCGCCGTTCACGTCGATCACCTTCCGGATCACATCCCGGGGCTGCTCCTCGATCTCCAGATAACGGAACGGTATTCCGTGCTCCTTCAGATATTCGATCGTCCGATGGCAGTGCGGACATACATTCCAGGCATATACATTGAGCATCTTCCAATCCCTCCCTGAGTTGTTGTTTCTTTTTGCAGATGAATGTAACACACATTCACGGAAAAGGCAAACCACGAAATCATGCGGACTCCCTCTTTCATCGCGATTTTTCAGATTTTTCCGCAGACAGGCTTGCTTTTATGGAAATACGGAAGTATTATATCTCTCAATCTTATGGAAAACGTTTTCCATAGCATAAATTCATTTAAGAAAAAACGACCATGGAAAAAAGAGTCACAATCCGTGAAGTGGCGGAGTCCGCGGGATGCAGTTTCGTCGCCGTCTCCCGGGTGCTGAGCGGTAAGGACATTCATCATGTCAGCCAGGAAATGCGCGGACGCATCCGCGACGCCGCGGAGCGTCTCGGCTACCGCCCAAGCGACGCCGCGCGGGCGCTCCGGACGGGAAAAACCCGCACGATCGGACTGCTTCTCGGCGCGTTTCACAACCGGATGGAGGGATGCGTCGCACATGCCCTGACGGAAGCAGCAAAACAGCATGGCTACCGCCTCATTCTCTCGCTCACGAATTATGATCCCGCCGAAGAACAGGAGGCGCTGGAAGATATCCTGAACCGTCAGGTGGACGGCGTCATCGACACCCTGTCGCTGGATCCGGCTTCCGCGCTTGCGCTCCGCCTCCAAAAGAATCATTATCCGATTCTGCTTCAGGATCATGCGCAGAAACTCTTCTCCTCCGCATGGTATGATTACACGAAAGCGCTGCCGGAAGTTTTTGACGCGTTTCACCGTGCGGGGATCCGGCACGCCGCCATGATCTGCAGCACCTTCAACGGAGAGGCGGAACAGAGGCGCTCTCTTGCGGAACAGCATGGTGTCGAGCTCGAATGTTTCACGCACGGGGACGGCGATCATTCACTGGAAAACGTCTACGCGCGGATCGTGAAGAAAAAGATTCCCGGCGTATTCGCGCTGGAAAGCATGGTGATCCGGAATTTTCTCGAGTTCGCGGCATTCTCCGCGCCCGCTTATCATCCCGCGTGCATCTACGCCTACACCCTCCCCTTTGAATATCTGCGGGCGGGACGCATTCTCGGCGCGGTCTTCCGCCCGTTCCGTGAACTTTCCGAACGCCGCGTGGAGCTGCTCATCCAAATGATAGAATCTCCCGGCTGCCGGCGGAAGATTCTGCGGATTCCCTGCCGCTTCACCGATGAAAGTGAACTGGCGCTCATTCATGCGGAACAGTCGGTCGATCCCTATTACAGGCATTTCAAATAAAAGGAAAAAAAAGGCTGAAAAATGGAATATGGTCAGATTCTGGAAAACTCCCTTTATCTTCTGGCGCTTCTGAATCCCGCAAGCAAAGTGATGTTTCTCGCCACCTACGATCCGCCCCTCACCCGGAAGCAGATTTTCGAGCTTTCATGGAAATCATCCGGTGCGGCGCTGCTGATCCTGGTGTTTCTTGCGGCGGCCGGCGAAATCGTGCTCAGCAAGATCTTCCGTGTGGAGCTCTATTCGCTCCGGATCACCGGCGGGCTTGTCGTTTTCCTGATCGGATGGACCGCAATCCGGGAAGGCCGCTTCATGCAGAGGCGCCATCAGTCGATGAAGGAGAGTTTCACGGATCTCTCGCTGGTTCCGCTTGCCGCGCCGCTGATTGCGGGGCCGGGAACCATTGCCGCCGCGATTTCCAGCACAGCGGAGTTCGGCATTCTCGCCACGACATGCGCATTGACGCTGGCGATTTTCTCGAATTTCGTCTTGATGATTTTTTCGCCCGCAATCAACCGCATTCTGGAAAAAACACATCTCCTCGGCCCGCTGATCCGACTGACCGGACTGATCATCGCAGCAACCGCCATGCAGATGATCGCTACCGGAATCAAAGAGTTTCTCAAGTAGGCGCGGCGACGGATTCCGCGCGTCCGCGCAGATCGCGGAAAAAAGGAATCAGAAGCGGAATGCAGCTCAGAAAGGAAAGTGCGTCCGAAATACATTGCGTAAACTCCACGCCGTGCAGTCCGAAGAAGCAGGGCAGAATCAGAATCAGCGGAATGAAGTAGATTCCCTGCCGCGTCGCCGCGACAAATGTCGCCTGCACGGGCTTGCCAACCGACTGGAACAGCATGTTGGACAAAACGCTCATCGGCTGGAAAGGCAGTGCGGCGCACTGTGCGCGGAGTGCCACGGTTCCGATGGCAAGAACCATCGCGTCCTCTTTCCGGAACAATCCCATGATCTCCGGCGCAAAGATGAATCCGATCACTCCCATGCAGGCAAGAAACACGGTTCCGGCTTTGATGCAGAAAAAGAATGCCTCGTGAACGCGCCCGTAGCGTTTTGCGCCGTAATTGTAGCCGACAACCGGCTGGAAGCCGTGTCCGAAGCCGATCAGAACGGAAAGCACGAGATGGAAGATTCTGCCGACAATCGACATCGCCGCAACTGCGGCATCCCCGTAATTCGACGCCGCGATATTCAGTGCCACGGTCGAAGCGCTCGCCAGTCCCTGACGGCAGAAGGACGGAAAGCCGATGCTCAGAATCCGCAGATACACTTCAAGACGCGTGGCAACACAGCGGACGGAAAATTTCGTAATGCTGCGCCCGGAGAGGAAAAAATAGAGCAGAATCAAGAAACCGACGCACTGGCTGATCAGGGTCGCGATCGCCGCGCCGGAAATCCCCAGTCCGAACACAAAGATGAAGAGCGGATCAAGTGCGATGTTCAGCACGCCTCCGGAACCGATCGCGATTGTGGCGAAAACCGGTTTGCCTTCCGCGCGGAGAAGATTGTTCATGACGAAGGAGCAGCACATGAACGGCGTCCCGAAAAAGATGTAGTGAGCGTAATCCATCGCATAGGGGAGAATGGTCGGCGTCGCACCGAGCAGACGCATGATCGGTTTTGTGAAAACGAGTCCTGTCACGGCTAGAAGCACGCCTGCGCCGATTGCCATTGCAAACGCTGTTGAGGCGAATTCGTCCGCGGCCTCCTTCCTCCGTTCTCCAAGCGCGCGGGAAACGAGACTTCCCGATCCCATACCGATCATGAAACCGAGCGATTGAATGATTGCCATGATTGCGAATACAATGCCTACTGCGCCTGCCGCGCTGGTACCCAGACGGGCGACAAAAAACGTGTCCGCCATATTGTAAACCGCTGTAATCAGCATGGTGAATATCGTCGGGATCGCAAGCGTGACGATCAGACGGGGCACCGGTTCCTGCGTCATTTTCCGGAACTGCCTCTGTTCCGCATCAATCTGTTCCATAAAATCTCCTTTCTTCTCAACAATGGAAAAATGCTGCGCATCTTCCCGGGATCAAGGGCCATTGACCGTGCGAAAACGGAAAAATGCAACGCATTTTTCCCGGGGTCAAGGGCCGTTGGCCCTTGCGCGATCCAGCGCACAACGCTGACCGTGCGAAAACGGAAAAATGCAACGCATTTTTCTCGGGGTCAAGGGCCGTTGGCCCTTGCGCGATCCAGCTGCGCAAGCTGGTCGTGCGGAGCACGAAATCCCCGCCCGGAGCGGTTCAGACCGCTCAGTGACGAGAACTTTTCGGAACGAAAAGT
>CASEFP010000144.1 GCA_949287225.1 uncultured Lentisphaeria bacterium | reverse complement strand
CGTTCGGCCGGGTTGTTATCGATGTTTAACCGGGCATCCTTCAGGAATTTTTTGAGCTCCTCTTCAATGTTCAACGCATAAGAGACGGCTTGCGCGACCGGGGATGACGGACGTTCCGATTCTTTGAGAACTCGGCACTGCCGGCCTTTCATTTTTCTCCTCCTTTTTGATGATATTGGAATACCGTATCCCGTTCAATGATCTGCGCATGCGTGTGATAGACATGAAACGGATCCGGTGCGGTGTCCGGAAGCTCGTTGAAGAGCAGCTGCACCAGCAGAACTCCGGAATCGACCAGATGCTCATCCATGGTGGAAAGCGGATGGGGCGTATACAAACCCACCTCGGTATTGCCGATTCCGATCAGGGAAAAATCTTCCGGAATCCGATATCCACGCCGGAGCAAATGAGTCTGTGCCCGGGCTGCCATGGTATCAGCCAATGTGACAAAAGCCGTCGGGCGTTCCGGCGCGGGAAGCTGCAGAATCTGGTCTACGGCATCCTCGACGGCATCCTGACAGCAGATCCAGTCCGGATTGACGGCCAGACTGCAGGCGCGCATACCGCGCAGATACCCTTCATGCCTGTCTGTAATATAGCAGAAGTGATGAGGCACGCACAGCAGACCGATCCGGGTATGTCCGCACTGCGCCAGATGGCGGACCATTGCCGCGCTCATTTCCGCATTGTCCACATTGACGGCGGGAAAAGCGCGGTGTCCGTGTTCATAGGCGAACACCAGTTCCAATCCGTCCTGTTCGGCATGCAGCGCGACATCTTCGCGCAGCTCTTTCTTCACGCTCAGGCAGATGACTTTGTCTATCCGGCTTTCCTGAATTTTCCGGAAGGTGTCCGCGATGGTCTGTTCGGAAAAAATCTTGACGCTGTAACCGCGTCTGGAGGTTTCCAGCATGATTCCCGAAAAAACCTGATTGATCGGCATGAAATTCTGAATCCGCTGGAAATCCAGGATCACGGCGATCGTGTCCACATTGCCTGTCCGCGTGGCGGAGGCCAGCTGATTCCGCCGGTAGTGAATCTTTTCCGCAATGGAAAGAATACGCTCGCGGGTTTCCGGGCGGATTTTCGAAGCATACGCGTCGTTATGCATGACATGCGACACTACGCATTTGTTCACTCCGGCTAGTTCCGCTATATCTTTGATCGTTGGATGTTTCAAGGGACGGCCTCTTTTTTATGTTATGCAATCGTTCGCATAATTTAGATTATACAATAAAATCCTCCAAATGTCAAGGGGGATGACAGAAGGAAATTTCTTTTTTTTCATTTTTTTTCGACATGGAGCATTTTCCGCGGACGGAGAGCGGGAAATGTGCGGGAAAGCTGTGCAGCTGAAAACGGAAGAATGCAACGCATTTTGCTCGGGGACAGGGGCCGGCTGTCTAAACGGTCGCCGGCGGCGCTTTCCCCCGTTCAAGGATGAGAAACGCTTCTTTGAGAGCTGTCGGCAAAGTCGGGGATATGTCCGAAGCTCTCGTGGTTATTGATTATGCTTGAGACGGAAGAATGCATGTGCATTCTTCCGTCTCAATGGATACGCCCGGAGCTCTCGAACTTTTCGGCACGAAAAGTTCTCGTCACTGAGCGGTCTGAACCGCTCCGGGCGGGGATTTCGCGCTCCGCGCGACCAGCGTTTCGCCGCTGGATCACGACAAGGGTCAACGCCCCTTGACCCCGGGAAGAATGCATGCGCATTCTTCCGTCTGCGCCCGGATTCAATCAAGGAATGTGACAGCTGCCAATCATTTGTCACGGGGAACGGACATCGCGCGGTTTTCTGCCTGTGGCGCTCCGGAACACCCGGTTGAACTGCGAAATGCTCCCGAATCCGTTCAGAAAAGCAATTTCCGAAACCGGGAGTTCCGTTTCCTTCAGCATCTCCTCGGCCTTCATGACGCGATAGAGATTGACGTAATTCATGAAGCTGATTCCAACCTCCCTCTTGAAAAAATGGCTGAAACGGCCCGCGCTCAGGTAAAATTTCCGCGCGGTTTCCCCGAGCGTGATCGCCTTCCGGTAATTTTCCTCGACATATTTGCGGATCAGTTCAATCCGGTCCGGCGCATTGACCTTTTCCATGAACATCAGGTTGTTATGTGTGCTGACGATCAGGCGCCCTATGGCGTTAAGATATTCGATCAGACCTTCCACCTGAAGATTCGAAAGCCGGGGCGTTTCACGGTAAAGGCGGATCATCTCTCCCGCGTCCAGTCCATACTGATGCGCCAGACGCCGGACGGCACGGTCGGAATGGGTCTCCCCCGTCGCCAGGTGAAACTGCCCGGTGGTCATACTTCCGATGTAGACGCCGCTCCGGTCGTAAAGCGGTACAACGATCTCGGCAAGCCCGGCATAACACTGATAGATCCGCGCCTTCCCCTCGCGCGATGCCAGAAACGCGTTTTCCCGGTCGCAGCGGCAGCACGCCTGAAAACCGTCCGCCGTTCCGCGAAGGGCGGCGCAGAAGGGATTGAAATGCTTCATCCCCGACAGTTTCAGCGAAACGCCGTCGGCATTGATGAAGTCGACGACAAGCCCCAGCAGTTTGTAAAGAATTTCATGATATTCGATCAGCTGTTTCTCCTGACCAAGTCGGGCAAAAACTTTTCCCGTGAGATGCGAAACATTCATGAAAATACTCCATTTTGTCAGAATATGCGTATCATACAGCAGAATATGCGTGGATGCAAGTTTTTTTCTGAAGTATAATAAAAACAGAAACGTTTCCCGATGAAACAGGGACAGGAAAGGATAAAAGGATGGAAATCGGAAAAAGTGAATTTGAAATCCGCCTTGCGCGGATCCGGGAGGAGCTGGAAAAACGCGGACTCGACGCATTGATGGTCTACGGCGACGAATACCGCAAGGAGAATCTGCGCTATGTCTGCAACTTCTGGCCGATCTTCGAGCGCGGAGCCTGCTTCATCTCCCGTGACAAGGTGATCTTCGCCGGTGCGCCGGAGGGGGAAAAGTATGCGCGCGAAATGTGCGTGTGGGAGGATATCCGCAACGTCAGGGAATTTGCCTGCGTCTCGGTGCCAGAGGAGATTGATTATCCGCTGGCGGAATTTTCCTCCTTCCGCGCGATTCTTTCTGAAATCATGGGGAGCGGAAAGCGTCTCGGCGTTGCCGGATTCTTCGACATGTCCGGCTTCATCACGAAACGCCTGACGGACGCGCATCCCGGAATCGAACTGATCGACGGCGCCGGAATTCTCAATGATCTGCGCCTGATCAAGACGCCTGCGGAGATCGCCTGTCTGCGGCGCGCCGGAGCCCTGGCGTGCACCGCATACCGGGAGTTCATGAAATACGCCGTTCCCGGGAACAGCGAGCTTCATGCGGTCGGCGCGGCGGAGGGCGCGGCGCGCACGGCCGGCGCCGAGGCGATCAATTTCACTGTCTGCGGCACAGGCCGCCGCGCGGACACGGTGATCGGGCGCCCGACGGAAAAGATCATCGAAGAGGGCGACATGGTGATGTGCGCGATCGCCGTGCAGTATGCCGGTTATGTTTCGACCGTCGAATATCCCTTTGTCGCGGGAGCTCCGCGCGAGGATCAGAAACGTTTTCTCGGGGCGTTGTTCGAAGCGGCGAACGAACAGCGGAAATTCCTTTCCGACGGCGTCAGGGCCTGTGAAATGGTCAAGGCGGTCAAGGCGGTGTTCGCGCGTCACGCCTTGTCGGAGTATGACGTCTATCCGCCGATGCACGGGATCGGGCTAGCTGAAGCGGAATCTCCCTATCCCGACGCGGAATCGGACTATTTCCTGCGCTCCGGCATGTGCGTGAATTCGGACATCAGCCTCTTCGGGCATGTGGCGGGCTCCAACCGGATCGAGGAGGGATTCGTGATCACGGAGAACGGTCCCGAATCGCTGACGCCTCTGATCCGCGAACTTGTGGCGAAAGGAATCTGATCATGGCGGGCGGCAAGAAAACATGGTATTTCCCGGACGGCTATCTGCCGGAAAAATCCCGGGACGGAAAGATGGAGGCGCACGAGGCATTGATGCTTCTGAACACCGGCAGGGAGGAAGTCGAGGCAAAAATTGATATTTACTTTGAAAATCGCGATCCGCTCAGGAATATTACCGTAAGAATCGCGCCGGAACGGATCCGGACGCTGCGGCTGGATCATCCGGAGGATCTGAACGGAACCGTGCTGCCGGTGCTCACGCAGTATTCGCTGCGGGTGAGAGCGTCGCACAACATCGTGGCGCAGTTCGGACGGCTGGACACAACACAGGAAAACATGGCATATTATACGGGAGCGGGTTACTGTGAGTAAAAATATTCTGGTTCTGGCGGGGCACCTGGACGATTCCGTCCTGGCGATCGGAGGCATCATTCGGAAATACACGAATGCGGGGCACAAGGTTTCGGTGGTCTGCTTCGGCTGCGGCGACGAGGGGTTCGCCCGGATGGAGGAGCGTGAAAGCGTGAAGCCCCGTTTTTACGCGGAGGCGATTGCCGCACACAGGATTCTGGGCGTCACGGATTTCGTCTGCCATAATTATTCTGATTTCGAGGTGGATACCTGCAAAGAGATTTACCGGCTCTGCATGGAGGCGATCCGCCGCGTCAAACCGGATGTGATCTTTTCCCATCGTCCGGCGGAATATTTTCAGCACCGGGCGATGGCGCGGATGGCGGAGGATACCTGGTTCCAGTCCGGCTGGGCGTGTTCCGCCGATCTGGGCGAGCCGCATTTCGCCCGCGCGCTTTATCAGTTCGAGGTCCTCCAGCCGATGCCGGAGGCGACGCATATTGTCGATGTTTCGGACACGTTTCAGGCGAAACTGGATGCCTGGGCGGAATTCAAGACCGGACAGGAACATCTCGGAAGCGAATTCGACCGCATGGAGGCGCGCGCCCGTTTCCACGGAAGCCGGATCGGCGTCCGCTACGCCGAGGCGCTGAGCCGTTCCCATTTCATCCCGCAGGCCGTGAGCAGCCTGGACGAACTCTGAACAGAGGAGAAGAACTCTGATGACGACATTGCGCGACAATTTCTGGATCTGGGGACATGATGCGGGCTGCCATCATCGTTCGACAGGGAATTCTGCGAATCTTTACCGCCTTCCGGGGGAAAACCGCATGGGGCCGCTGGAAGGGGCGCACTATCTCGGGATTCCGAACTGCTGCCGGGTTGTTTTCGACGGCAGGCCGGAACCGCCGTTCGACGCGGAATCCGAGCGTCTGCGTCCGTTCCGGCGCGTGGTCTGGTCGGTCATCGGAGACGCCGGTTCCAGACGGAATGATGAGGGCGGGGACGATCTGGAGGAAGTGCTGCGTCAGGCGGAACGGTATCCGAATGTCGTCGGCGGAGTTCTGGATGATTTCTTCCGTCCCGGCACAAAGGACGCGCGCATGACGCCGGAACGTCTGAAGGTTGTCCGCGACCGTCTGCACGGCGCGGCGCGCCCGCTGGAACTCTGGCTCGTCTACTACGCGGCGCTGCTCGGCATCGACTATGACGTCTATCTTCAGCAGTGCGATGCCGTTTCGTTCTGGTCCTGGACCGGCGCGGATCTGGCGAAGGCGGAAGAGAATTTTGCCCGTTTTATCGAACTCACCCCCGGGAAAAAACGCTATGCGGGCTGTTACCTCTACGATTACGGGGACATCCGCCCGGTCACCCGCGCGGAGATGGAGTTCCAGCTTGCCCTGTACAGGCGTCTTTTCCTCGAAAGGAAGATTCAGGGCGTCATCGTCTGCTCCAACACCGTCGCGGACATCGGGCTGGAAGCGCCGGAAATCCTGAAACGCTGGCTCGACGAACACGGCGATGAAACAGCATAAAGGAAGGTGCCCATGAAACCGTATGAAAAACAGCTCTGGATCGAACTGATCGGTTTTGACTGCCTTGCTCCGGATTACGGCGTAAAGGAATTTCTGGCGCGCATGGAGAAAAAGCCCGCGCGGATCTCCCTGCTGCTCTGGAGCGCGGACATCATACACGCGCATGCCGGACTGGAAACGGATTTCCCGCTCGGCCCGCAGCAGTGTTCCTATTACGCGCGGCCTTACAATGAAGAGCGCAGACGTCAGTTTACTGTAATATGGATGTTATTCATCTGTTCGACAGGTGACATGGAATGGGATGTCCAGAGTCGTTTGATTACAGACAAGAGATCGGCAAGGTCGTATCGTCCGTATCCATCGCAAATGAAAAGGAAGAGGATGTAGCG
>CASEFP010000143.1 GCA_949287225.1 uncultured Lentisphaeria bacterium | reverse complement strand
GCTGTCCCAATATTCGGACAATTGCTCCTCCCAATAATCTCGTCCTTCGCGTCCCATGCCGTCCTCCCATTATTCCGGTTTGTGGAAGAACATACCACGCTGTCTGACTCAAATCCAGATGGGGCTGGCTGGGCACTTACCTGTCAAAAAGGAATATACCTTATCAGTTTTATCTGCTTGAACGCTGCGGACACACGCCATGGCATGAAAAGTATGCAAGAAGCCGTTTTTTCGAGATTCTCGAACAGGAAATCGCTTCCGCCGCCATTTCCGGCAGCTCCGCTCAGAAGGAGAATTCGCGGTAGAAGATGTGCATCAGGGAACGCACCAGCTCCACGGACATGAGGTAGCTCTTCTTCACCTCCGCCTGCCCGGTGCGCCCCGCGCGGCAGAGGATCGGTTCGTCTGGAATCACGGTAATGCAGTAAAGGACATTCACAGGAGTGAATTCGCGGGTTTTCTGATTCGGATAACAGGCGACAATGCCGCCCAGGGCCTGCACCAGCGTGGAATCACGGAACTTGACCGAGACCGGATTGAGCGAACCGATCCGTCCCGGATACTCCTTCAGTTCGCCGCGCAAACGGATCATGACACGGTCGCCTTGCGCAATCCGGTTGACCTCCCGGTCGAGTGCATAGGTGTAGATCACAACTTCCTTTGAGACAATCTCTCCAAGAACAGTTCCTTTTTCCAGCCAGCGCCCTTCGGAAACATCCTTGATCGAAGGCACAAATATGCCGGAGACCTCCGCCCTCACAACCATATTCTCCCTCCGGCGCTTCATCTCGTTCTGCGTAAGCAGATTGGCACGCAGCTTCTCATAAACGGCGGGACTCGCACCGATTGTTTTCGTATCCGAACGCAGAAGATCCAGTTCCGCACGGTTCTGATCCGCGGCAATCTCATAGCGCCGGATATTGAAATCCAGAAAGACGTTGCGGAACGGCAGAATCAAGTCGCCCTTCTTCACGGCATAAGGCTCGTCTTTCAGCTCTTTGGCTGCAAACGCCGACTCATTGACCGTCACCATCCGCCTGTTCTCCGGCACGATCTCGCACGGGAGCGTAAACGACCAGGGCAGCGGAATAAACAGAAGCGAGACGAGGCCGCAGACAAGGACAATGGTCAGCAGCACCTTGGCCCAGTTCATCCTCCGCCGGAGCGCATTCAGCGCCTTCAGTTCGAAAATCACGGGCATCATCAGCATCGTGTAGACTTCAATCGCCATCAGAATGATTGCAACCGGCTTCGTGAATTTGAAGTAGATGATCAGAATAATCGACGTGTAAAGGAAAAGCCGGTAGATAAATGCACTGATGCCGAAAACATACAGCGTCAGCGGAGAACAGTCGCCGCTGTCCGGATACGATCCGATCCCGAGGAAGAAACGGCGGTTCCACCCTTTGATGAATTCGCTGGAACGCTGCATCAGATTCTCAATGTTCATGAAATCGCACAGGAGATAGTAACCGTCATAGCGGATGAAGGGATTTCCGTTGACCAGAAGCGTTCCCAGCGCACTGACGGTAAAGAGATAAAACATCGTCGATTTCAGCGGACCCGGGGCGGCATACACCCAGACAATCGCGGCAAGTCCGCCGAAAATCAGTTCGCTTGCAATACCGGCCCCGTCACAGGCGATCCGCTTTGCCCGGGAAAGGCGCCAGGTATCGGTAAGATCCACGAAAAGCCGGGGATAAAAGACGATGAAGCTCAAACCCATGGCGCGGACCCGCGCTCCAAAACTTTTTGCCGTATAGCCGTGCGCGAGCTCGTGCACCGACTTTGTGACCAGAAGCGCCCAGAAGTATTTGACCAGTCCCGCCCAGGAAAGAGAGTTCACGAACGTCGCGTAAGCCTCGTTCCACGAACGCAGCAGAAGAATGTATCCGCCCACGGCTGCGGCGATAATGACAAACAATGTGAATTTATTGAACAGAAAACGGACAAAAGGCATCGTCGCCGTGAAAAAACCGTCCGGATGTATCGGCGGAAGGCGGAAGAAGAGATACATGCCCATGATCCGGTAGAAGGTGTTTTTCTCCTTCATTTCACGATAGCGGCGCACCTTCATGTCAACAGCACCGTATTCAGGGACAATCAGACTGTTCGAATGCAGAAAACTGATCAGATCCAGAATCTCCTCCTTTTCCGCATCAATCCCGAAGGAACGAACCCGGTTCAGGAAATCATCAAAATCATAATTGCGGTCCATCAGCTGCAGAATCCGGCAGGAGCGTTCGGAAAGTTTGTAATACGCCTCGGAAAGCGGATCGAAAATCATGGCGTAATCCCCGTGCTCGCCGGGAGGAATGAACTGGATATCCGAACGAATCACACCGGTGTGGAGCGCAGGTTTTTTCTGCGGGGAATCATGTCCGCCTGCGGGCCGGGAAACAGGAGCGCGTTCCATCGTTCCACCGCCTTCAGACGCCGCGGTACCAGAGCACCAGGCTCCGGAAGAGGTAGTAGCCGAGCTTGACCTTCTCGCCGGTCACACGGGCGACGCCGCGCATGCCGACCCGGAGTCCGGGAACATTGTTCTCCATTTCCGCCTTCACATTGTAACTGTAGATGTTCTGCTCGGTCAGCTCCGGGTAAAAGCGCGAGGAGAGAATCCGGACAGGAATCGGCAGCTCCGGACGGGTATGCAGAAACAACGTAATACGCGGACTGCCCTCCAGAACGGAAGCGTCCTTCTCATTCACCATGATCTCGGCAATCATGCCTTTGCTGGAAAGAATGCCGAACTGTTTTTCGCCAAGGCGCAAGGCTCGTCCGGCAAGCTTATCGGCACTGCCTTCGGCGATGGCGAGAATTCCGGAAACAGGCGCGGTCACCACACTGTGCGCCAGATACCACTTCGCCTCGTCAATGGCGACTTTGGCGGAGTCGCGCTTGAGTGCAAGCACTTTCAGGCGCCCGAGATTTTCCCGATCGGTGAAGGAAGCCTTCTGCACCTGTTCATATTCCGCGTTCGCCTCTTTGAACGCCGCCTCGGAAGCGGCAAGCTGGAAACGCATCCGGTCCGTATCATATTCCAGGATCCGGTCTCCAGCCTTGACTTCATCTCCGTCATTGAAAAAACAGTTCTTCACGACACAGTCAAACCAGGCGTAGGAGTTGTATTCCGCATCCGGCCGGACCACAAATTCCGCTGAAATCGTGTGCTCCACATCCACGGTGAACATGGCTACAAGGAAAGCAAGCAGCAGAAGCAGCAGAACACGGATCAGAGTAATTTTCCGCAGCCATTTGAGAACAAGCCGCGCCCCTCCCCTGGGGGTGTGGCTCCATAAGGCATTGCCGTAATCAGAGGCAAGAAGCGGAATCGTCGCAACGGCATGGGCCGGGA
This sequence comes from uncultured Lentisphaeria bacterium, assembly GCA_949287225.1. GTDB lineage: Bacteria > Verrucomicrobiota > Lentisphaeria > Victivallales > UBA1829 > UBA11452. The sequence goes on along the minus strand of CASEFP010000143.1, from coordinate 5,525 downwards.
CCGCTCCTTTAAACTCCATGACCAGAACAAACGGTTCCTTTGCGGAATTCCGGAAGCGCGAGGAGCGCAATGGAACCAGCAGCAGGGAGCCTCCCTCCCCCGTCAGACGCTCCCATGCGCCGCGACCTTTTTCCGACAGTTTTTTGAAGGCTTCGCTTCCCTCGCTCAGCTCAACCGCCGCACCGCTCAGATCAACAGAACGGCACAATGTTTTCACATCATCCGCATATTCCGTATGCTGTTTCACTTCAATCTGGGCATATTCCGCCAGGAGGGATGGTCTGCCGCGCATATCCACAAGAGAGGCGGATTCATAGGCCAGCAGCGTGCGCGTATTGTTCACAATATGCACGGCGGTGGCAAGCAGATCGGCCTGTTCGAACGCATCGCGCCCCAGACGCATGATCGCGGCAAACGCGTGCAGGCGCGCTTTGAGTTCGATATTTTCCTGCTGCGGATTATTTCCCATCACCATCTCCCACTTTCATCAGCGTTCCTGACATTCCCGCGGAAAAACGGTGTCCGGCATTGTCCAGCAGAACCTTGATCTCAATGGTTTCGCTCCGATGGTCGGCACGGCCCGCGATCTCATACACTGTTCCGGTCACGACACTGCCGGTTTCGTTCACTTTGAAGGTCACGGGAATCCCGATTTTGATCTTCGGCAGTGCAATTGTCGGAAGATTCATGACGGCAAGCAGCTGGTTGTCGTCAATGATGGAAATCAGCGGCTGACTGTTGCGGACCGTCTCAAATTCGCGCGTAAGATGCTTTTCCACCGTTCCGTTGAACGGCGCCCGGATCGTGCAGAAAGAGAGCTGCAGCAGCGCGTCGGCATAGTTGATCTGGGCGGACTGAAAACGTTCCGCCGCAACCTTTGCATCCAGTTCGGATTTGAGCACTTCAATCTCGCTCTGAAGATCCTCTTTGTAAAGGCGCTTGTTGTCCTCCCATTTCTGCTTGGCATAAGCGGCATTGAGTTCCGCCTCCTTCATCAGCGAACGCATCCGGAGAAGATCATTGTTGTATTTCGTGTCGTTCAGCTTCAGCAGGACATCGTTCTTCCTGAAACGTTCCCCTGCGCGGAAATTGTATTTTTCGACAACCCCGTCGATCTGGGTTGCGAGAATCGCCTCGCGGAAGGGAAACAGCACCACTTTGACAGGCAGGGAATCATATGTCATTTCCGCCGCCGGAAGAACCAGAACAGCCGACAGCAGAATCAGGAAAGAGCGTATTTTCTTCATTGATTTCACATCCTTACATTGTTCCGTATGACTATACAGCATAAACAGGAAAAAGCAAAGGTGAAAATAAAAAAAATCCCGCCCGCTTCCGCGGCCGGGATTTTACTGAAGTCAGGAAACTTATTTCTTCTTCGCCTGCTCGTTCTTCTGAAGCACTCCCGCATCAAGAAGTTTGTCTATCAGCTGCTGCATGGAATTGAATGCGGCAAGAAAACCCTGCGGAGGCATGATGATGCGGACATTGGATTTCGATTCAGGAGCCTTGCCGTCTTCCGTCGGCTGAAGCGTCACAAAATCATAACGGACCATTCCCCCCGCGAAGTGGATCTGGCCGATGCCGTCGGCAAAGATTTCTTTTTTTTCACTCATTTTCGTTTCCTTTCCTTTATTTCTTAGTTTAAGCGTGAAAAACGAATTGCGTAATATAACACCATTCCAATATTTGTCAAGAAGTCCGTCTCGACAGAAACGGGCCCGGCCCCGGGTTCACAAAAAACAACAGCGCCTGAGAAAGAGCTCCTCTCTCGTCGAAAAGAGGAGATGTCTTCAGAGGCACTGTGCGGGGAAAATGAGGCTTCAGCGTTTTGCAAAGGCCGCTTCCGCCATCTTGAACCATTTGTCGGCTTCCTGCTGATTCCGCGGGACGCCGTCGCCGGAAGCATACATCAGAGAGATGTTGTTCATTGCCTCGGGATTACCCTTTTCGGCTGCGCGCTTGTACCAGAGCATCGCTTTCGTGCAGTCCTTCTCGCAGCCTTTGCCGTTGCGGTAGATGCTGCCGACCCAGACCATCGAGGCGACCTCTCCGCCGCGCGCGGACTTCTTGAAGAAATCCAGCGCATCCTTGTAGTCGCCGCGCTCGTAGGCGAGACAGCCGAGCCAGTAGAGACTCTTCTCATCTCCATTGTCTGCAGCCATCTGATAATACTTGAATGCCTGGTCGTGATCCTCAGGCAGGATAGTGCCCTTGTAATACAGCCATGCGGTCAGCACCATCGCTTCAAGGTTTCCATTGTCGGCAGCCCGGATGAAGAGTTCGGCGGCTTTCTGCGGATTCTTTTCCACGCCTTTACCGGTCCAGTACATCTTGCCGAGACAGAACATCGCCGAAGCGTTTCCCTTGGCGGCGGCACGTTCGAAATAAACGGCGGCATCCTGCGCGTTGTCCTCACGGTAAAGCTTCAAGCCGTCGTCAAAGAGAATTCTCGCGATACGGGCATCTTCGGCAGCAGCCTGTTTTGCAGCATACTCGGCGCGCGCCTTTTCCAGTTCCTCCGCGGCACTTTCCCGAGCGGCAGCAAGCTCGGCCTTGAGTTCGCTCTGAGTCTTGGCGTCAAGATTCTTCACGCCGATTGCGTTCAGCAGACGGTAATGCGCAATATAATATGCGCCGAGGGACATCAGGCGCTCGATCTCGGTTTCCGCCGTCCGGAGGCGCTGATGATCAATATCCAGCTGCGTGACCGATCCGTCCACGCTTTTGGTCGCCAGTGCGGCCTTGAGATATTTGCTGTATTCCTCATGCTCCTTGCGATTGATCTCAAAGCGTTCGCGGCTGGAAACAATGTCCGCTTTCGCAATCCGAACCTGGGACATGACGGCAATCGCCTGGGCGAAACTGCGCATCTCCTCCAGATCAGCCTGATCGCTGTAGGCCATGTAGCGGGAGATATACTGCGGGGTTTTCAATGCGTTGTAGGCGGCCTTCACGGCAAGCTCCCACCAGCTCTGATGATAGAGGAAGGAGTTGTTGTTGTTGATGAAGTCCACATACATTCTCACATTCGGCAGCATCATCAGGAGGGTCTTGCGGCACTCAAGGATGTTGATGTGCTTCTGAATGTCGATCTCATAAAGTTCCGGCCGTTTCAGGATCGCCATCTGTTCCAGAAGCTCGATATCGGGGAAATCGAATTCCGGAACCGTATCCAGCGGACTCTCGTCCACGACGATCTTCGAGGAGGGATAGACCCCGAGCAGGGAACGCAGCTCCACGCATGAGCTTTCATAGCCGCGCGTATAACTTGTCAGGCGCTTTTCCATCGCAAGAAAACGGGTGGTTTCATCCGTTGCCCGGAAGGGCGTGATCTTGTTCTGGGCAGCCAGTTTCTTGATCAGCTCATACCGGCTCTTGCAGTCCTCAAGCAGTTTGGTCGTCACTTTGATTGCGCGCTGGGCGGCGGCAACCTTGAAGTAAACGCGCACCACTTCGAGCGAAAGGTTCTGCGCGGTGCGTTCAATCTGTTTTTCTTTGAGAAGCATGCGGTCATGGCTCTGCTGCGTATTGAAGAACGCAAGCCCGAAGTCGAGGAGGCTGAAGGCCAGATCGACACTCAGGTTGTTGACATTGCGGTCGGTGCTCGTGCTGTATCCGTAGGTATCGCCGTCGCTCGCAATCGCCTTGCTGCTGGAGCCGGGCTGATTGGAACGGCCGGTGAAACTGTCCGAGATAGTCAGATCCGGGAGCATTCCGAGCAGTTCCGCCATCATGATGTTTTTGGCCGCATCCTTCTCCAGATTCTGAACTTTCAGATCCAGATTATGCTTGACGGCAAGTTTCATGCAGTCCTGAAGCGTCAGGACGCTCTTGTCTTTGGCAAGTTCCGTTTTCTTTGCCTGGTCAAACTGCTCGACCGCGTTTTTCACCCGCTCCCTGCGGTAATCATCCGCGGTCTTGCAACCTCCGGCCAAAACCAGAACCGCCGCGATTCCAAGCGCAATCCGATGCGAACCGTGCCGCATTTTCTCCTCCTTTGTTCCGTATGCTTTCATGATTATCTCATTCCTTATCAAACGTTCAGGGCCAGCAGCTGATCCAGAGCCTTGTCGAAATCATTCTTGAAGATTTCCGCACGGCCCAGATAGGACATGATCTTTTCCTCCAGTCCTTCCGGCACATCAAACGCCCCGTCGGAAGCCGGCGCAGTTTCGGGATTCATCGACTCGAGTTCCTCCGGAATCAGCGGGGTGCCGTCCGAGAGATACGGAGTCGTTGAATATCTCGTAAAGTCGTCGGAGGTGCTTCCGTTCACGTTCACCGAAATGTAGGTTTCGCCGCTCGGAACAAAGCCGAGATCGAAACGTCCCAGCGTCACGGAGAACTGCCCCATCGTGCTGTAACGGTCATCAAACGTATGAATGAAATCATAACTCCAGCTGCCGCCGAACGCCGTTTCGCTGCGGAAATTCAGCAGGAATCCAGGATTCGCCAGCAGATTGTCCGAAACGACATTGTAAATATCGTAATTGTTCCAGCCGACGCCGTTCCAGGAAGGATTGATGAAATCACTGTTCAGACCGGGTCCGAAGTCAGGCGCCCAGGAAAGGTTCCAGCTGGCTCCCATGCTCGGATATCTGCCGCCGGCGTTTCCAGCCGAAACCGTTGCGCTGGAGGAGATGTCTCCACGCCCGCCGACATAGCCGGCGTCGAGCAGATTCCAGCTCATGCGGTTCGGATTGTAGCCCTGTGTCCACATGCCTTCCGGACGGGTCGTGTAATACACGCTCCCGTAGGCTTCGGAATCCGAATCCGTATCCACCGCGGTCCAGACGCCTTCCGCGGCCGGAGAGCCGGACGGCAGGGAGATCAGGCCGTTGCTGTTCACGGTATTCTTTCCGAAGACATCGGCATAGGACTGATCCATCGTCACGGTGTCGTATTCGTTGTTGAATCTGCCGACCGAGGCGACCTGTCCGAGAACCGAATAGGCTCCGTCAATATCGCCGCCGGCATTGACGACCGTGGTTTCGGCTTCGCTGCCGACGATAATGCTGTTCGCGATCTGGACGTCGCCGCTCGCCTGAACCAGCACTTCATCCTTGTCGGCTTCGGCGATTGTGGAGCTCACAATCGACACATTCGCGCCGACAACGTCGGTTCCGGCAACGCCGTTGTTCTCCGCAACGGTAGCCGAGATCAGGAAGAGTTCGCCGTTCGGCGCGTTCACCACGCTGCCGCTCGCAGTATTGTTGTTCAAACTGCTGTTCCGGACGATCGTCTTGTCGCCGACACTGGTTACAACGGAGCCGGCCATGGCATTGTTTCCTGTCACGGTCGCGGCATCAACCGTCAGAGCTCCGGCCGCGCTGTAAACCGCCGCGCCGTCCTGCGCGGTGTTGTTCGTCAGGGAGATGTTCTCAAGTGTTCCGCCCTGATGGAGGTAAATTGCACCGCCGTTTTCATTGTAGACTCTGTTGCCGTCAAACGTGCCGGAAATGGTCGTATCGCTTCCGAACGCCGCGATCGCACCGCCGTTGGAGCTGGCCTCATTGCCAGTG
>CASEFP010000142.1 GCA_949287225.1 uncultured Lentisphaeria bacterium | reverse complement strand
TTGCGGTTTTGACCGGAGCATGACTTGACTTGTTATGCAAGTCTCCGTTGAGGTCAAATCCGGCAAAATCGCAATTATTTTTTGACCCATCGGCAACCGGAGAGCATATAAAATTATGCCAATGGTCGCAAAGTTTGGGGCAACGTTCGATTTTATGAGTCGACCCGAACCCCGCGGTATTCTATACCAAATCAGTCCGTAAAGGCCGCAACTCTGCGAATGTCGGTGCACAAAAAAGGAGCGCAATCTATGAAAAACCGCATTTACGAAACAGACTTCGATGGCAATCCCGTCGAATGCACCGGCGACTTTTTTTCCGGAACAACGGCTCTGGATATTGTCAATGTTATGAACCCCCTTTTAGGAAGGCAAGCAGGAAAAGTTCTTCTCTTTCCGTTCCCGGAACTTTTCACTGGAAAATATCACTTTCTTTCGGGAAAAAATCGCAGAATGAACTGGATATTCCGCAAAACCATGCAAATATACGCACATGGAAAAGAGAGGAGGCGCAAATGAAAAAAGAAACTGTCCTGATCGCCGCATGCGGAACACTCCGTTCCGGCGAACACAATGAACACTTCTGCCGGAATGCCATTTTCCGCAGAATCGCAACGATTTCCGGAACGCTCTATGACACGGGGCGGGGATTCCCGGCATTTGTCCCGAAGGGGAAAACGAAGGTCCCTGTCGAACTGATTGAGATCCCAACTCGGGACTGGGCGGATGTCGACCGTCTGGAAGGATATCCCCGCCTCTACGATCGCGTCCTGGCGGATTTCCGCCTGCCGGACTGTTCGACGGTTCAGGCATGGATCTACACCATGAACCATCTGCCGGAGCAGGCGGAAGTCATCCCCTCCGGCGACTGGAAAGCGAGGTGAATCATGGGAAAGACTCTCCTTGTTGAACTGACCTCAAAGCAGATCAAGCTGGCCGAAGGGATCGTCCTGTTTGCGCTGTTTGTTTCACTCCTTGCCGGATTCGGACTCCTTTCCATCGCCGTTCCGCTCGGGCTGGGATTCTTTCTTCTTACGCTGCTGTGTTTCGTCGCTTTCTGTCTGGTGCGAACCTATCGCTGGTGGATGCACGGATAACGGCCGTCCACTCCCTCCGGGAAAGGGCGGAAGAACAAGTTGCCATGAGACTCTTTTCATGGTATATTACATATTCTAATGCAGGAGCTGTTCATGCCGTTTTCTTATGCAAACACAAATTTCCGCCACCGGCGGCTAACCGTCTATCAGCTCCGGGCCACCGTGAATGCATCGGGCAGTCTGAAGAATGCCTTCCAATTGTCACGGATCTGGTGCTAAGTTATATTTCAAAGTATCTGTATGCGGACCTGCCGTCTGAAGCAGCGGGATACCGAAGCATTGCAGATATTTTACGAATTCAGTATAAAGTTATATGCCAGAGGAAGAAAAAAGTATTCTCAAATCATAAATTTCATACTATAATATATAGCAGTGGCAAAAATTATGAAAACAGGAGTTTATATATGAATTTGGATGTCGGCTGTTACTATTTCCCCAATTATCACACGGGAGATATCCGCAATGAGACGCATCATGGGCATAATTGGAGTGAATGGGAACTGATCAAACATTCCACTGCGAGATTTCCCGGACACCGCCAGCCGCGTAAGCCGCTGTGGGGATATGAAGATGAAAAATCCCCGACGGTTATGGCGCACAAGATTGATACGGCGGCCGATTGCGGCATTGACTTTTTTATTTTTGACTGGTATTACTACGATGACGGACCGTTTCTGGAAAGCTGTTTGGAAGAGGGTTTTATGAATGCCCCAAATCGCGGCAGAATGAAATTTTGTACAATGTGGGCCAATCATGACTGGACCGATATTCATCCTGCGACACGCTACAGCCCACGGGTGGTTCTCTATCCGGGCAAAGTCTGCCGCTTAACGTTTGAGAAAATCGCGCAAATTCATCTGACACGTTATTTCCCGCAATCCAATTATTACCGGATTGACGGAAGACCGTACTTTTCGATCTACGATCTTGATCGGTTTCTGTCCGGATTTGGATCCGTGGCGGAGAGTCGGCGTGCGCTGGATGACTTCCGTACCGCATCTCGTGCGGCCGGTTTTCCGGACCTCCACCTGAATGCTGTGGTGTGGGCAACTCCCCTGTTGCCGGGAGAAGGCACCCCCGCGGATCTGCCGGAACTGCTTGCGGAATTGGGATTTGACAGCGCGACCAGCTACGTTTGGATTCATCATGCAAAACTGCGTGAGGCTGTCGGGTGTTATGATGAAATTTTCTCCCGCTACATGGATCATTGGGAAAACGCTGTCAGGGAATATCCGTGTGAATATTTTCCGAATATAACCGTGGGCTGGGACTCTACCCCGCGTCTTGCTCCCAGCGAAATATGGCTGTGGGACAAAGGTTTGTATCCATGCGGTCCGATGATCAATGACAACTCGCCGGAAAAATTTGCCAGGGCGCTGAAAATCATCAGGCAGCGTTTGCGGGAGCTTCCGCAAAAACATAAGATTTTAAACATCAACAGCTGGAATGAATGGACGGAATCCAGTTATCTGGAACCAGATGATCTGTTTGGTTCCGCTTATCTGGAAGTTCTTCAGGAGGAATTGACAAATCGGGAAGTGACGCCTTGAAGATTGCCGAAATATGTTCAATGGAATAGCAGGAAAGGAAGAATGAAATGAAAAGAATATTCACATTGATTGAGTTGCTCGTCCTGATAGCCATCATCGCGATCCTCGCATCCATGCTGCTGCCGGCCCTCCAAAATGCCAGGGAGAAAGCCAAGGGGATCAAATGCCTGGGGAACTTGAAGGGGCTTGGAATTGCAATTCGTACATACGGCGATACTTATAACGGAGAGTATTTCCGCAATTCCGACAATGTCAGGTGGGCGAATGTTCTCACCCAGACAGGAATATTGGTTCATAATTCAAAAATCACCTTCTGTCCCAATTATCCGCTCACTCCCAGTGCCGAGGCGGATGGATTTTACACTTACGGAGCTCCACGTTTAGGCTCCAGCACGCCATTGCATGCCATGTATTATGGACAGCTTGGAACTACTCCGAGTTTGTTATGGCTGCTGGCGGACTCCTACTGCCTGGATGATTTACGTCCCAATTACAGAGCCTTAGCACACGACGGCACGTCACCTTATTATTCACGTCCTGCCATGTTTCACGGGCAGACGTGTGCTATGCTTTTTGCTGACGGGCATGCGGAAAACGCCACACGCTCACGCATGGCGGAGATTAAATTTCTGCATTACAGCGGCACTACGCGGTATATCTTCAACATGCGGTCCGGATATTTTTATCACAAGGCCACTCATTCGTATAGAAAAGTCATTGAATGAATGTTTTTCATAGAATCAGGGAGAACAAGAATGATCAAGAAAAAGAACAATGGATTTCCATTTCCTGCGGTCAGCATATTTCTTGCAGGCGTGTGGAGTATTAATGTCTTTGCCGTTCCTGCGCCGGAGCTCATAAAATCCCTGCCTCAAAGCGCGGGAGGAAAGCTTATTTATGCCAGCGGTTTTGAGACCGCGCAGAGTCCGGAATTGCGATTGCTGAAGGGATTCCGGCACGCTCCGGGAGAGGGCGTAAACGGCAATGCCGCAATCCGGGTCGATCGCGAGGGAGATGCGGCGAAAGCCTCCCATGAGGGGCTCATCGACTTGCCGGCAAAACTGTTTCATCCCAATGAAAATTACGTATTCACTGTTGATTTCAAAGTCAAGGATCTGAAGTGTGTCCGCAAGCCTTCCACGCATTTTGTACTCTGTGCCGTAAAATTCCTGGCGGCGGACAGGAAAAAAGTTTCCGAATGCCTTGAAGTGATACCTCCGCCGACCAACACCGAATACCTGCGTTACAAGCTGAACTTCAAAATGCCGGAGAATATCAGCATTGTAGAGTTGTCTTTGCAGCTGCGGCATATGTATAACGGGACAATATGGTATGACAACGCGGCAATTCATTCCGCCGGTTATTCATCGGTGGCGCTGATGACCCAGCCCGAAAAACGCAATTTCAATATCGGCGGCGGGAATTTCAACATAGTCGTCCACTCTCCGGGGAGAGATTCCGAAATCTATGCTCTGGTCGAATTTGAGCAGGATGGGAAAACGGTAAAGTCTCAGGTTTATCCCGTGAAAGACGGGTGTGTTTCCGGACAATACGGCAATCTCAAAGAGGGTGGAATCAAAGTCAAAGTCTGGACGGCAGACATGAAAAACAAGTGCAGACTCAATTACAGTGAATTCAACGGGACTGTAAGAAAAGCCCTGCCTGCGCCTGCAAATGCCGTTTTTACAGACAGCTTCGGGCGGACTGTCGTTGACGGCAGACCCTTCATGCCGATTGGATGTTTCGTAACTCCGGCTGATATTGAAGATCAGCATGCCATATATAAGGCAATGTCCGAAATCGGTTTCAATTGTGTTCTGGATTACCATTCGATCGCACTCTCTTCCGCAAAACTGGCATCTTCAAAATCATTCAGCGCGAAACGCATCCTGAGTGGCCTTGATGAATTCGCGAAATACAATCTGCGTTCAATATTCTGTTTGTATCACCTGACGCAGCCGAGTAAACGTTTGAAAAATTTCGAGGGAAGGCGCATAACCGATTATCATCAGGAGTTGAAAAATCTGATCAACGCCTTGAAAGGTCATCCGTCCATACTGGCATGGTATCTGACCGACGAAATGTGCGAAGCCGACGTGGAACTGGTGGAGAAATACCGCGAATCAATCAACCGCCTGGATCCTCTGCATCCCACGATTACCTTGACCAATCTGCCTTCCGCTTTGCCGAATTATGCCCGGTCAGGGGATTACTTCCTGTTTGATTCCTATCCGCTGGAGAAAGCAGAACGAGGTGATAATATTGAAGGAATCATCTCATTCGCGGCAGCGGCGAAAAAAGCCGGAGTTCCGGTATGGATGGCGCCGCAGGCATTCAACTGGGGTTTGATTAAACAATGGGAGGTGAAAGACGCCGCAGGATATCGGAAGTACATTGAGCCGACAGCCGATATGCTTCGCTCGATGTCTTATCTCGGGGCGATTCATGATGCAAGGGCGTTTATTTTTTACAGTTTCCCTTCCGCCAGACGTTATGCAGAGGTTATAAGGAAAGTGGATGATCCGCAATACTATCCGCGAACCGTAAAAATGCTCTCCGAGGTCATCGGCGGCCTGAAAAAAGCCGAGCCGTATATTATGGGCAGTAAAACACCTCCGGAACTTACGCTTTCCACACGCGGCGACATCCGGGTCGAAGCGCGCGCGTTCCGCGCCGACAACGGCAAGGTCGGAGTTCTGATCGTCGGCTGCGGCGGAAAACCGAATCAGGGCGGCAGCGAAGCAGTCATTTCCGTTCCGGGGTGCGACAATTTGCAATCCGCTTTCGGGCACACCAGAAATCTCGGCGGCGGTCTTTATCATTACCGTGCGCCGCGTTTAAGTTCCGATCTCCTGGTTGAGCAATGAAACAAATGGATTCCTGAATATGAAAACAGTGTCATTTGCCGCCCCGGGGAGCTGCTGTGCTTTTTACAGAAGTCTCCCGGATTTACCGACGATCAGACCTGCATGACCGCCATTGCATACAGCACCGGATGGACTCCCCCTGGGAACACCGGGAAAAGGAAGGATATGGAATGACAGAATTGGAGAACAAACTATAATTTATCAAAGAGGAGGATATGAAAAAGTATTTGCTGAACATTCTGGTATGGTTGCTGTTCTGGACGCACGGAGCCGAGGAGACAATTACGGTAGAAAACGCCGATTTCAGGATCGACAGCAACCGCAAAAGAATTCCTGCTTGGAACGTCCAGGCCGCACGCTGGAAACCGGTCAAGACGTCCGACGATATTCCGGGTTTGATGATCACTTTACGTAAATGGGGCGAAGGCCGGTTCCAAACCGTGGCCACCTATAATATCGCAAATCCTGAAGCCGGCAGCTATTGCTATTCGTTGATGATCCGTCTGGATTCCGACAATGTGGAGACGATACAGTTTTACCTTCCCCTGACGATGAAAAACGGAGAGAAAGCAAAAACGCGCTATGTGACACTGCCGAAATCTCAATATCCGGCAGCGGGCGAATGGCAAACCATCCATGCGCAGTTTACCGTTCCTGATAACTGTTCAAAAATCGGGCTGGGGATTGAGTTCAGAGCAAATTCCCGGACCTCCGTAGCGATTGCCAATCCTCAAATCAGGTTATTCAAATAGGATATGCAGCTTATTCATGAAACGGTTTTTTGGTTATCGTTCTTTTGAACCGGAATTCGGAACCATGCGCAAAATGCGCGATATCGGCATTGACAATATCACCGTGATGGTATCGAATTACTGCAATTTTATGGGGGAACCCTATACTCGTTATCAACCGGTATGGGTCTGGGAAGGTCAATATGACTTTGCTCTTCTGGATCACAACATTCAGGATCATCTTGATGCCGTCCCCGATGCGAAACTGACATGTGCACTTGATTTGAATCCGCCGGCATGGTGGTACCGGCGCGGAGATTTCAATTGGCGCTTTGATCCTTTTTATGAGTTCGGACGGGTTGCATCTTCTCCGGAATATCGAAATGATGTCTGTGACTACCTTGAAAAAATATTGAAACATCTGGTTGATAAATTTTCCTCCAATATCATCGCGATCGTATTGATGGGAGGAAAGACCACGGAATGGTTCGATGATTCCCGTGGAGCTGAAAGCATGCCCCGCATTGAGGCATTCAACCGATATATGGCTCAAAAGGGTTTGATGGACAAAGTGGATATTCCACCGTATTTCCGGCGTTACAGTGGGGCCGCGGAAAGCGGCGGGCTGCTCCGCACTCCTGAAAAACATGGTATGGAGCTTGACTACTGGCGTTTCAACAGCATGCAGTCGGCAGAGACAATGGAGCTTTTCATCTCAACGGCACGTTCGGTTCTTCCGGAGACAATGGCGTTGGGATTGTGGTATGGATATATCTTTGAACTCGGACTGTTTCAACAGGCAAGCTGGAGCCAGCTGGAGTATGAACGTATTCTCAACAATCCTTCGGTGGATTTTGTCCTGAATCCGTTTTCTTACGGTATCCGCAACCGGAGCATGGGCGGAAGTCCGGTCAGCATGATTCCCCTGGTCAGTGCTCCTTTGCGCGGCAAGAATCTGATTATGGAATGTGACGACACCACCTTTACCAGCCGCTTTCCGGCAGCTCCCGGTGGAGGACGCGTCTCCATCATGGGCCGTCATGTCGAGTGGCCGACTCCCGGAGCCGTTTCCGCCGGCTTAAAGCGGGCCACGTCTTACGCATTGATTTACAACACTTCGATCTGGTTTTTTGACATGTGGGGTGGGTGGTATGACAATCCCGCAGCTCAATCAACCTTGAAAAGATGCAAACAGATCTGGGATATGGAATGCGGTTTCACGCCGGGAAGCGCGGCTGAAGTCATGGTGGTTGCCGATCCGGAAAACATGTATTACATCAACGACTCCAACCCGGAAAGCCTGAATTTCCTCCGCCCGATCATCGGACTTCTGAATCAATCCGGAGTTCCATATCTGACTGCCGGTTTCAATGATCTCGATAAATTTGATACTGGAAAGATCAAATTGTTCATCTTCTGCCATCCCTTTGAGATTGATCCGGTCCGTCAGGCGGTGATGCGCAGGGTGTTGCCCGGGAAAACCGCGTGTTATCTCTATCCTCCCGGCATTATTCACAATGGCAGATGGGATCCGGAACATGTGGAATGCATCTGCGGAAGTTCATTCGACACCAGTCAGATCGTCGTCAGAACGACCGGAGACTGGCGGTCTGTTGCTGCGTTTCACCCCGAAAATATGAGAACGGGTGATTTACGGAAGGTAATGGAGATTGCGCAGGTTCATATCTGGAGCGGGGAAGGAATTCCAATTTACGCCAATGATCGCCTGTTCGCGTTTCACTGTGCCGGTATTCGAGAGGTGAAAATTTCTCTGCCGCGTGAATCTTTCTGCTTGGAGGAGGTTTTTTCCGGTCGGAAACTCGGTGCGGGGAAGGAATTCCATATCGAGGTGAACGATCCCGACACGCTGCTGTTCCGTTATTGATATGCAGGAGACGCGCAACTTCGTTTTTTACCACGTTCCCCCCGGAAAGTCGATACCGATGGATTGCCTGCTCTGGAATGCGGAAGGTTCAGCGTGGTCTTTCCGGGAATGGCGGCAGGTCATTACGAACGCGCCGCCGATATTCAGACGGGGCAATGCCGAACTTCTTCTTAAAACGCAGTGACAGATAAAACGCACTGGAACTTCCGAGTTCAGATGCGATTTGTGCCAATGTCTTATCCGTGTTTTCCAGTTTATATCTGGCTTGCCGCAGCCATTCCTCTTCCCGATAGCGTCGAGGAGTGATGCCGAATGATTCCCGGAATTTCGCATAAAACACCGTCGGCGACATTCCGCATCTGGCGGCGATTTCATTCATTCCAAGCGGCTGTTCCAGCCGGCTTAACAGTTTTGTCGCCAGATTGATGTGCTCGGGAGCCAAGTCGTTTCCAGCGCACATGTTCCCCCGCAGAATGATCTCGCAAATAAGATGGTAGCTCAACTGGCGCCATCCCAAGCGTCGTTCCTGTGCAACCTGACAGAGCTGGGCGAAAACATATCTGATACGACGGAAATCATACTGGTTTAAATTTAAGGCTTTAAGAAAATCGCCGTCATCATCCCATCCCGGGCGTATGTTTCCGCAGCTTTTAAGGTCGAAATGCACCCAGTGACCCTGCCAATCACTTCGGGCAAAAAAATCCCGCTGCCGGCATGGCGGCAGATAGAGCAGGGTTCTGGCGGCAAAAACACACAGCTTTCCACCGACGCGGATACCAAGCTGTCCGCTTAAAGTCAACAGCAAGTTATCGTTGCCGACATGGCCTCCCCAGGCAGTACCGGCATATTGACGGCTTATTCCTGCATAGAGTTCACTGTTGGTCTGGATTACCAAGCTGTGCATCTGACGACTCGACCATGTCCATATAAAGTTATTATGCCATGCAGAAAAAAATAATTGGTTTCTGCCGCCGGGCACCGGAAATTCTTTCCGCGACAGGAATAATCTACATATCTGCCATGTTTTTTCAAGGATTCAGAAAGATTTTTCCTTCTGAAGCTGCAACATTTCCATGTCAGGTTCCGAAATATCCTCCTTCCCGTCAGGTGCCTTGTTCTGATTCACGGATCTCCCGACGCCGTTCTCAAGCAACCGCTCTTTCCCTGAAACGGAATGATCATTCTGTTGACTGCACAATCCGGGAATCTTCCCTTTCTTTCTCCATACAACCTCAGTTTCCCTGTTTTCCATGCCATACTGTGAAAAAACTTTTTTGCAATCCGGAAAGCGGAAACGGTTTCTCCGGTAAGACGCGTTTTTTTCCGGAATTCCATTGTCTCGTATTTTGCAACGGAGAAAAAGCCGGTTATATTTCCCCGGAACTCAAAAACAAAAAGAGGATACCCCCCATGGGAAAACACATTGACTCCTGCCTTCCTGCGCTTCCGGAATCCCTTCTCAGGGAATACAATTTCTTTGAACTCTATCCCTTCGACGGCGGCGGAAGATTCATTCAGCAGGAGATTGCCGGTTCCATCGACGACCGTGCAATTACGCGGAACATCCTTTCCGGCGGGGCGCTCGCCGATTTTCTCGGCAAGGATGGGAAAATCGATTTCCTGAAATACGAGCAGTGGAGCACGATCGAAAAGTCCTGCTGGATCAACCGGATGTATTTCATCGTCTCGATGGCGCGCACCGCAATGCTGGACAATGATCCGGCTCTGGCGGAACGGGTCGTCGGCATTCTTCTGGATTTTCATGCGCGTTATCAGCCGCCGCGCGGAATGGAGGCCGTTGCGGCGCTCAACGCAAGAGTCACGGAATCGCGCGACCGCGACTACAACAGCGGCAATGCAGACGGACGGACCGAATATCAATGGTATGACTTCCAGCCCGCTTCGCGGATCATCAACGTGCTGCACGCGATGTTCTTCCTGCGCGCCTTCCCGAAC
>CASEFP010000141.1 GCA_949287225.1 uncultured Lentisphaeria bacterium | reverse complement strand
GGCGGTAACATCATTGGCGTGTCTCGGTCCAATATCACAAATTTCGCTGCCATCATACACCTTTTTTTTGACTGGTAATATATCATGCTTTTATGATTTTTCTCGCAGAACTTGCTTTTAAGTCCGACAGGCTGCTAGGGCACAGGAAAATCGCCTATCTCTCCTGCAACTCCATCAATTCCACGATCCGGGAACGCAACCGGGACTTCCGCCGGGCGGCCGGACGTTTCGGACTTTTCATTGGCAGGGACTACATTCTGGAGGAGACCGTCCCCTCATGGTACGACGCCGCGCGCGACAGAATCCGGAAACTGTGCCTGTCGCCGGAACCGCCGACCGCAGTGATTACGGCGGGCGCAATCTTCGCATACGGCGCATGGCAGGGGATCATGGACGCGGGGAAGCGCATTCCGGAAGATATTTCCATTCTCGGCGTGGAATGCAGCCGCCATTGCAACCCGCATCTTTCCGCGATTCTCCAGCCGCTGCCAGCAATCGCCAGAGGTGCGGCGGAAATCATGATGACAACTCTGCTTTCAGGAAAAAACATGAATACGAAACCCTTGTTTTTTCCTGTGACGATTGAGGAACGCGGAAGCTGTATTGAAAGAAAAACGGAGGAAGTGGAATGAACCTGATTCACAGAAACAGAAACGGATTTTTCAGGAAACGCGGGAGATGTTTCACATTGATCGAGCTTCTGATCGTGGTTGCGATCATCGCGATTCTGGCGGCCATGCTCCTGCCGGCGTTGAACAAGGCCAGAGAACAGGCGCGCCGCACCAGCTGCATGAGCAATCTGAAACAGATCGGCATGGTCATGAGCTCCTATCTGCTTTCCGCCATGGATTATTTCCCTCCATACGCGAGTCTGGATGCGGGCGGCACCTACGGCAATCCCGCTCTCGGCAACTGGGCGAAACTGTTTTACGACCAGAAGGAGCTGGGCAACAGCAAGGTTTACTACTGTCCGTCAATCAAGCCGACCAGCCGGGCATATGAGGTGAACGGAACGGAAAGCTGCGTCACCCAGCCGACCTGGGCCTACACATACAAATTCATCTCTTACGGATACAACTGGAAATATTTCGGCTCGAACGGAACGGCATCCGGCGTGAATCAGACGGCAAAATACAACCGGATCAAAAATCCCTCCGGCAAAATCACTCATGCGGAAGCCCGCTACGGGAGCACGCGCAACGGCTGCTACATCGTCACAAACAGCTCGACAACCGGAGACGGCAGGCCCGATCCGCGCCATTCCGAAAAAATGCCGGGATACGGAACCATCAATCTGCTTTTCGCAGACAGTCATGTCGAGGCCTTCGTCAATTTCTCCGACGTCGCACAGGAAACAGCCGAAATGCGCGACAAATACTGGGATGCCGCAAAATGAAGCGATTCTTCGTTACAGCCCTGCTGGGTTCCCTTCTCTGCTGCGGCCTGTCCGCCGCCGGGGAAGTGACATTTTCAAGCTTCGGCGCACCGGAAGCGAAAACTTTTTATCCATTCCGGAATCGCCCTGTTGAAGCAAATGTCTCCTATGATTCCATGCTCAAGGTCAGGATTGATTCAGCCGTGCCGGGTGCGCTCCTGACCGGCGAAATCATCCAGCTGGATAAAAATGACCGTCCGATTGTCCGAAACGCCGCGGATCAGTTCATGCAGGGTGTCACATGCGCGGGAATGGAAAAAATCTTTCCCATCGTCTTTCAAACTTCCGCACAAACAGCAAAAGTCCGGATGGAACTCACTGCGGGAGGAAATCCGCTGCGTTTCACCGTTCTGGAATGGAAGCTTGAGAAAAGCCGGAAAAAAGAACGTTTCAAAGGCATTTACGACGCCTTCGACCCGCAGCCGCGCGAACGGGAAAACATCCTGGAAGCCATGAAAAAAATTCCCCCCGCCACGGCATTTGTGGAAAAACGCGGCGGACGGCCGACTCTGATCGTCGACGGCAAACCCATGATCATGAACGCCTACAAAGGCGAAGCGGATTTCCGGATATTCGGAGAAGCCGGAGGAAATCTTGTCATCACATTCAACCGCGGAAGCCGTCTCTACTTTTCCGTGGACTGGGACAGAGCACTGTACAATCCGCAGACAGACAAATTTGATTTTACACGGATTGAGGACAATCTGATCCGCATTCACGCCGCAAATCCGAATGCACGCGTTCTGCTCGATGTCGGCGTCGATCCGGACAACGCTTTTCTGGAAAAACACCCGGACAACATCTTTCTCAACGGAAAAGGCGAGCGGGGCAGAAGCTACTACACAAGTTTCCGGGGATTCGGAAACCAGCCTCTGGACAAATCCTCGTCCATGCACCGCTGGGCCTTCAGCTATACGGGCAAGGCATACCGGGAGCGGATTGTCCGCGGCCTGCGTGAACTGGGCGCCTTTCTCCGGAAATCCCCGGCGGGCAACATCGTCATCGGTTTTGCCATCGGCGGCGGACACGACGGGCAGTTCGTGCAGTGGGAATACGGCGACGGCAACGGCCACTTCGATTATTCCGAAGCGAACCGGATTGCCTTGTGCGAGTATCTTGCGGAAATCTACGGAACGGACGCGGCGCTTCAGGATGCCTGGGACGATCCGAAGGCGACACTCAAAACGGCGGCGAATCCGACTCTGGAGGAATACCGGAAGGCAAAATACTTCGACGACCATCCGGGACTCGGACGGAAAATCGCCGACTGCCGCCGCTTTATTGCACTGGGAACGGCGCGCACACTGAACCTTTTCGCCTCCGAATTGAAAAGAGCGCTGGGGCGGCCGGCCGTGGTGCAAACCTGGTACAGCACCGCGATCTGGGCGCAGCCGTCCCGTCTGGCGCTTGACGAACTGACGAAAAACGAGGCGGTCAACATCATTGCGATGGTCAGCTACTATGCGCCGAGCCGCGCTCCGGGCGGGACGGGCGCTTCGGCAAACAGCTGCATTGCCGCCGTCAATCTGCGGAATCTCATCTATCTGCAGGAAATGGATCATCGCACATGGCGCACTGAAAGAACCTCCTCCTACAGCATGAATGCCGTGGCGTTTCCTTCCGGCATTGAGGAGTTCCGCAGTCAGATCATCCGGGACGGTGCCTCCGTTCTCGCGGCGGGAGGACAGGGATTTTACCTTTACGACATGTTCGGTTCCTGGTATCATGATCCGGAGATCATGAAAACCGTCCGGACCCTGTACGCCATGAACCGCCATGTCTCGGAAAACGCGGGAAAGTATCCCCCGCCGAAAGCGGCATTCTTCATGGACGAGGCCACGCGCCTGATGTCGGAATATGTGCCGAACCATGTCAACTTCATCTGGCGGACCAGCGGAATCACGCCGGCGCTCCATTTCCTTTCCGATCTGGAAAAACCCGGACTGCCGGAATATGATCTCTATCTCGTCTGGTCGCCGCTGACGCTGACAGGAAAGCAGTTTGACGCATTGAGGAAAAGATGCTGCAGATCCGGCAAAACGCTGATGCTGATCGGCGACGCCGCACGGTGCAGCCGGGATTTCTCGGGCCCCGTCGACGTGCTGGAACGTCTGGGACTGAGTGTAACGGAACACAACGGCGTCACCACCGACACGGTCATACCCGCGCGGGGCGCGGACAGTCCGGTTCTCAAGGATCTCACCGGATGTCTGGAAAGCAGCGGCATGTATCTCAGCGGAGGAAAACTGCGCAGAAGGGCGCAGTTCGGCTTCACGGTCGTGGACGATCCGGATGCAGAAGTGCTCGGCGTATGGGAAAAGAGCGGCAGACCCGCCTTCGTCAGCAAACCGCTGCCCGGCGGCGGGAAACTGCTTTACGCGGCCAGAAACGGAATGCTGACGCCCGCTCTTCTGCACAATATCGCGAAATCAGCCGGGGTATGGACATACAGCCGTCCCGGAAATGCGGTTTTCGTGGGGAACGGCGTCGCCTGCGTCCACCGTCTGGATCAACCCGTCGAGGTTGATTTCGGGCGCATGGTGTCCATCGTCGACCCGGAAACCGGAAAGATGCGGAAACAACTCCGCAAGTGGACTCCGGAACTGAAACCCGGAGAAAGTGCGGCAATCTGCTACATCATGAAGGGAAAAGAAAAATGAAGAAAATCATTCCGGTGTTGTTTCTGGCAGGAGCCTTTCTGCTGGAAGGAGCGGAAGAAAGCAGCTGGAACAAGCCCGACGGCTGGATTCTTCCGGAAAAAGCGTCGGCAAAAGAGGGGATTCTCGTCATTCCGGGAAAATTTGAAATGCTGCGGAAGGATTTCATCGACATCGATCCGGAGAAAACCTGCACTTTGACGGTCTCCTGCCGGAGCGCCGACGGGAAGGCAAGTTCGTGCATGCCGTTCCTCATCCAGTATGATGCGAAAGGAAGAAAAATCACCACGGCAAATGTAAAAACAATCGGCGGAACCTTCACGGAACTGCTTGCGCCCCTCAAGGCCGGAGACCGGACAATCCGTGTGCGCGATGCGAAATACTGGCCGAAAAAGCGGCCGCTCGTGGTCGCCTTCCACGCGGAAAAGGATTACAGCGATCTTCCGAATTACACGCTTGCCTGGAATACAATCGCCTCCATTGAGGAAAAGGACGGTGCATACGGGATCTCCTTCCGGAATCCGATTCCCTTCTCCGTTCAGGGCGGAGGAGTCAGACTCCATGAAAACGGCGGGATGATGTTTCCCCTCGGCGGCCGGAACACCACGGCGGCATGGCAGAAAATGCAGGGGAGCATCCGGGGCCGGGAAAGGAACTCGTTTTCCCATAACGTCTGGGCTCCGGGAGCAGTGAAGGCGAAAATCGGAATCATGGTGAACTGGAACGATCCGGACGCCGTTACGGAGTTGAAAGAGATCGCTCTGACAGTTCAGTAAACCAATCCGGCGACCGCATCCGTACCGCCAGAGAAGGCAGGTGGAATTTGAGAAAATACTCAGACTTTTTCCGTTTCACACCAAGACCGGCGGGAAAGAATCCGTTCTCCGGCGGACAGCCGCATACACCGGAATCAACAGCCGCATTCCCGTTTCCTGTTTGTGCACGGAAATGGGAAAAAACAAAAAAAAGGCGTTTTACTCTTGCATAAGGTTCCAACATGAGCTATGTTATTCCGTTTAAAACAAAAATACGGAAATTGACCTTATGAACAACGCATTTTACACCTATGGAAACAAAGAACTGATCACGCAGAAAAGTTTTTCCGTAATTCCCTCAAAGGCCAAACCAGTTCTTCAGCCTCTGGTCTTTTCGCTGGTGGAAAATATGCAGGGGGTAAAGGAACTTCACCATCATCTGCGCAATTTTGAAAAGATCTACAATCTCCGGAAGTCCGCCAGTTTCAAAAATAAAGAGACTGGCAGCACGCCTCTGACTCCGTCAAAAATCCGCAGCATCCGCAAGATGCTCAAACTGACCCAGTTCCAGTTCGCAAACCTGCTTGGGATTTCCAAAACCACTGTCAGTTACTGGGAAAACGGCCATCTTCACCCGTGCCGGGAAAACCAGAAGGTTCTGCACACTCTAGCGACCTACGGGATCGTGGGATTGCGCAGGATCGAGGATGAATATAAAAAATAAGTGTTTCCTGACATGCGGTTCCGTCCGGCACGTTCCGCTGCCGGGGAAAAGATGTTTTAACGCCTTGCCGGACCTGTTTTCCGCATGATCCGGCGCAGGAGCAGGAATTCCGCATCGGAGCAGTTTGTTTCCCCCTTCTCAAATATGCAAATGTTCCCGTTTCCGGATTTGAAAAGCGCGCCAGGCGTGCTATTGTGATACCCGTTGTGAACAGAAAACGAAAGGAAACATTCCGATGCCGAACATTGACGTATATCTTGAGTTCCTGATCGAACAGAAGGCCTCCGATATGCACATGAGCAGCGATACGCCCGTGGCATACCGCATCGACGGCGAAATGGTGTTTACGGATACGCCGCCGCTTTCCAGCGATGAGATCGAGGCGCTCGCCTTCGAGATCATGCCGCAGCGCAACATCGACCAGTTCAAGGCCTGCAACGACACCGACCTTGCCTATTCGCTGCCGACCGGGGACCGTTTCCGCGTGAACATCTTCCGCGACCTGCACGGTGTCGGCATCGTGACCCGACTCATCCCCGCAAACATCCTGACCTTCGAACAGCTCAATCTTCCGCCAGTGATCGCAGACCTCTGCACCCTGAGCAAAGGGCTCGTGCTGGTCACCGGACCGACCGGTTCCGGCAAATCGACAACACTCGCCGCGATGGTCGACTACATCAACCGGAACCGGACCGACCACATCATCACCATCGAGGACCCGGTCGAGTTCGTGCACCCGAACAAGAAATGCCTGATCAACCACCGCGAAATCGGAAGACATACCAACAGCTTCGCCGCCGCGCTGCGCGCCGCCCTCCGTGAAGACCCGGATATCGTGCTCGTCGGAGAAATGCGCGACCTGGAAACCGTCGAAATCGCGCTCGAAACGGCGGAAACCGGACACCTTGTGTTCGGAACGCTGCACACGACCACCGCCGCCAGTACCGCGGACCGTATCATCCAGCAGTTCCCGGCGAACCGCCAGGAACAGATCCGCGCGATGCTTTCCGGTTCGCTCAAGGGAATCGTAGCCCAGACCCTCTGCAAACGGAAAGGCCGGGGCCGTATCGCAGCACTCGAAATTCTTGTCGTCACCTCCGCCGTCAGCAACCTGATCCGCGAGAACAAAATCTTCCAGATCCCTTCCGTGATCCAGACCGGATACAAGCTCGGAATGCGTTCCCTCAACGGCTCTCTGCTCGACATCGTCCAGCGCGACATCATCACCCCCGAGGAGGCGCTCTTCAAGTCCATCGACCGGAACGACCTGCGCAAGATGTTCGACGAAAACGGCATCGAGTATGAGGCGTCGGTCACCGACGAGGATCTGCTCTAATCCATCATCGCACAGGAAACTCCCTCATCATGAGCAAGCAGCCATCATCCGAACACAGGGATCATCCCACGCTCACCATTCAGGACGGATACGGACAGAACCGCGAAGTCCGCATGGAACGCAACAATATCGTGATCGGGCGCGAGCCGGACTGCGATGTCGTCATCGGAGATCAGAACGTCTCGCGCCATCACGCCGTGATCTCGCGCGAGGAGGAAGGATTTTTCATCAAGGACCTCAACAGCGCGAACGGGACCTTCGTCAACTCCCAGCCCGTCACGATGCAGCTCATCAAGCACATGGATATCATCCAGATGGGCAGCGCCATGATCGTGTTCAACGATCCGAACAATCCGGAATTCGCCAGAAAAAACATCGAAAACAAGTGGAGCGCGGAAAATTTCAATATCGAAACCCTCCAGAAAATCATCCGCCAGCTGGAGGAAAACATTGCAAAGGTGTTCAAGGGGAAACCGGAAGTGATCCGCGACATCATCGTCTGCCTGTTCGCCGACGGGCATCTGCTGCTGGAAGACGCGCCCGGCGTCGGAAAAAGCCTGCTGGCGCAGACGCTGGCGAAATCCGTCCAGGCGCAGTATCGGAGAATTCAGTTCACGCCTGACATGCTTCCCTCCGACATCACCGGCGCCAATATTTTCGACGAGGCGACCGGCACGTTCAAATTCCTGCCCGGCCCGATCTTCGGAAACGTGATCCTGGCGGACGAGATCAACCGCACGACGCCGCGCACGCAGTCGAGTCTCCTGGAATGCATGTCGGAATCCTCCATCACGATTGACGGAAAGGGCCACGTCCTTCCGAAACCGTTCTTCGTCATTGCGACCCAGAACCCCGAGGACTACCATGGAACCTATCCGCTGCCGGAACCGCAGCTCGACCGTTTTCTGATGCGATTGAGCATCGGCTATCCCGTCCCGGAAGCGGAGATGGAAATTCTCAGCTCCCAGATTTCCGGACATCCGCTGAACAGCATCTCCTACGTCATCAAGAGCAACGATGTAGTCTACTGCCAGGCGCAGGTCCGGAAAGTGAAGGTCTCCCCGCAGATCAAGGAGTATATCATCCGGATCGCCAACGCCACACGCGAACATCCCGCGCTCGCCAACGGATGCAGCCCGCGCGCCTCGCTGGCCCTGATGCGGTGCAGTCAGAGCCTCGCAGCCTATTCCGGCCGGGATTTCGTCACGCCGAGGGATGTGCGGGATCTGCTCAAACAGGTGATTGCGCACCGGCTGCGCCTGAAACTGCGCTGCCGGAATGAATGGAAAAGTGTCGAACACGTGCTTGATTCCATTCTGGACTCCATCAAACTGAAAAACGAGGAACCCGCCTGATGATCGCCGCGATGCCGACAAAAAGCGGCATTCTGCTTGTATTTGCCTCGCTTGCCGCCGTCGGGAGCGCGATCATGAATGTCGGATTCGCCACGGCAATCATCGCATCAATTCTGTGTGCAATCACACTTTCCGCTTTTGTCCTGGCACAGTTTTCCCTTCACGGCATCACCATATCCCGCGGCAGAGTAAGAGACGCTGTCTGCGGGGAGCCCTTTGAACTGCCGCTGTTCGTGCTGAACCGGACCTATCTCTACCGCATGCCCGTCGTAGCCAGTGAGAAACTGCCGTTCTGCCGGGAAGGAATTTTCAGCGCGGTGATTCCCGCTCTCGCACCGAAAGGCTCCTGCCGGGCGGCACGGGAAATTCTCCCGCTGAAACGCGGGCATTTCCCGCTGAAGACGATCCGGCTTGTCAGCGGCGACCCATGCGGTCTTTTCTGGAAATCCCGCTGTTTCGATCTCCCCGCCCAGGTTACGGTCACGCCGAAAATCGAACCGCTGGAACATCTGTATCTCCGCAACGACCGGAGGGCGGGCAGCGATCAGGACGGACGCCCTCTCGGTCACGCGGGCAGCGGCATGGATTTTTTCGGCGTGCGCCCCTATCATCCCGGGGATGAGATGCGTGCGATCCATTGGAAAAGTTCGGCGGCAAAGGGCTGTATCATGGTCAAGGAGTTCGAGGCGACAACCGTCGACCGGATCATGCTGATTCTGGATTCCAACGCCGGGAGCATCGGTTATGACGATATCGAAAACAATTTTGAATATCTGATTACGGCGGCGGCTTCCATCACCGATTTTCTGAGCCGGAAATACTGTGCATTGACCTTTTTCACCTACTCGGAGGACAGCGGCATTCTGCGGGAAAACGGCGATGCTGCCGGAATCCGCCTGAAAATCATGGAAATCCTGACCGATCTCCAGCCGTCGAAATCGCGCGTGGAGGATCTGGTCGCGGACGCGATGGAGAACTTTCCGGACGGTGCCGTGGTCTATGTGCTCACAATGTCCGCCTCGCGGGAACTCGGTGAACTTCTGAATCTCATGGAAATGCAGGGATATTCCGTCCGCTGGATCTTCGCGCCGAAGCAGCATTTCCCGCCGTGTGAACCGGATGAGCCGAGACGTATGGCTGCAATACAGCCGGAGACGGCCGGAGGCGTTAAACCGCTGACGGCATCTTTCCTGGTGAATACCGCACAGCTTTTGAGGGATGAAAATGTTCCGGACGAAGAATGAAAAAAATGTCATTGTGGATCGTTCCGCGATGCTTGCTTCCCCGGCGCGCCATCCGCTTCATTTCCTTTACGCTCTTCTTCTGGGCATTTCCTTTGCAGCAGCGCTCTGGCAGTATGGGCAGGCGCAGTTCACACTCGCCCTTCTGATTGCCGTCATTCCCTGTTCCCTTGTCGTCTTCGTGCCCTACCGCTTCTATCCCTCTATGCTGCGTGCAGCGATGAACTGCATCATTTTCGGGGGAGTCTGCTTCTGGTGCTTCTTCCGGATGAAAGGGGGAATCATGCCGGACAAAGCCATTCTGGAATCGCTCGCCGCGGCCTCTCTGATCTTCCTGATGAACGGGCAGCGCCGAGATCTGGGTTACCTTTTCTTCATCAGCATGTTCCTCTTCATCTACGGGGCGCTGATCCCCAGAATGCTTTACCTCTGGCTTCTGACACCTTATTTTCTGGTCCTGATCCTGCTTCTTTATGCAAACCGCCCCGTTTCTCTTGCGGGAGGAAGGCGCGTGGCGGGGAAACGCCGCTATTCGCTGCTGCGGAGCTGGCCGTATTACCTCCTGAATCTCCTTCTGGGAGTCGCATTCTTCTGGTATCTCTTCGGGATCATGCCGCTGACCGACAATGACATCCCGGGTATTTTCGAAGTTTCCTTTCTGACGGAACGCGACTCGGCGCTGCCGCCGGAATTCCAGCAGTGGCTGTATGGCAATAAAGTGAAGCCCTCCCCCTCCGGCAAACGGATCGTCCGGAGCGGCAAGCCGGATACGGTCGGATCGCAGGGAACACCAATCCGCATGAAAAATCAGACAAGTCAATCCCGTGCCGAAGGCGACGGTGGAGCTTCGCAGGGAAAAGATCTGCTGTTTTACGTGAAAAGCCCGTTGAAACTTTATCATCTGGCGCAGCTCTACGATGTCTATGACGGAGAAAAATGGACCACATCCCTGCGCATGAAACGCTCAAGACTCCGGAACGGCGGCGACATCTCTCTGTTCCATCAGATCAACCAGCACTATTCGATTCTCAAATGGATCTCACCGAAACTCTATGCCGCCTTCATACCGTTTTCCTTCCAGACCGGAGAGATGCAGCTGCTTCCCCTCCGCCTCGACACCACTTTTTTCAATGCGGAAATCCGGGCAACAGAGTATCCTCCTCTGCCTTTCCGCTATATGGTGACCTCGGGGATTGTATTCCCGCAGAAAATGGGAAAACCCGCTTCTCCGGCGGAATCCCCATCGCCGCCGATGAACCGCCGGAATCTTCCAGGCGGAGAAGCACCCCGCAGGACCTCTCCCCCGCACAGAAAAATACACGAACGTCAAACGAATCCGGCCGTCAAGCAGCCGAATGACAAAGAGGAAAAACAGAGTTTGTCCGCCCCGGCAGAAAAGACCGCCAATCCGGCCGAAGCACGGAAGATCATACGCAATGCGGCAAGAAAAAACAGAACAGGAAGGCCGAACCGCCGTCCCCCCCGCCGGCAGATCCCGTACGATCCCTACTGGCCGGAAACGGTCCCGAAATCCTGTTATCTCCAGCTCCCGAAAAAGAAAATTTCCGTTCGTGTCACGGAACTGGCAAAACAGTTGACGAAAGACCTCAAAAGTCCCTATGAGAAGGCAACTGCACTGCGGGATCATCTCCGGAAGCACTATAAATATGTTCTTTACGCGCAGAAGGTTCCCGAAGGGAAGGAGTCCGTGGACTACTTTCTTTTCACGCTCCGGGAAGGACATTGCGAATATTATGCCTCCGCCCTTGCGGTTCTCGCGCGCGCAGCCGGACTTCCCGCCCGCGTCGCGACGGGCTTTTCTCCCGGCAACTACAATACCCTGACGAGGCAGTTTGAAGTGCATGAATATCACGCACACGCCTGGACGCAGATTTACATTGACAAAATCGGCTGGCTCACCTTCGATGCCACGCCGCCGCAATACGTCCGCTCGGAAACACGTCCCGCCGGCATCGGCTCTCTGCGGGACCCCTTCGGCGACGAATGGCGCATCACACCGCCGGAAATGACGGAACACACTCTGGAGCAGATCCGTTCCGACATCATCCGGGAAGCCCGGAAAGACGAGGACTCCTCGGTGCTTGAAAAGGCATTGATAAAAACCGCCATCGCCCAGGAGGAGATTCAGAAAAACATTAAGAAAACTTATGTCCAGGCCAAAAGGCACCTCGACAGAAAGAACAAAGAGGGATTCCTGTTCCACCTGGAAAAAAAACTCTTTGCGCTCCATGATAAAATCACGGACCTCCTGCTCTATGTCCGTCACTCCTGGATCGTGATCCTGATGTTCCTCATCATTCTTCTGACCTCAGGATCCATCTGCCGCCGGGCGGCAAAGATTGCCTCAAACCACTGGAAAAGGAAACGGATGGAGCAGTTCATCCGGAATGCGGGACAGGAAAAACACGACAATCCCGGCCAGGCGATCCGGTATGCTTATTTTGCACTCCGCCTCGCACTGGAGCTTGCAGGATTTGTCCGCAAGCGCAATATGGAGCTTCTGGATTATGCGCGTTCCCTGAGAGGAGGAAATCGCGAACTTGCGGAAAAAACCGAGAAACTCTTCCTTCTTTTCTACAAACTGGAATACGGGTCCTTCCTGCCGGAAACGAAGGATGCGGAATATGCGCTGGAGCTTCTTGCGGATATCCGGAAATGTCTGGATCTGCTCCGCACGGGCGCGGCCTGAAAAATGGAAACAAGCACGATGCCGGCAATCTGATTTTTTAATAAAAAAAAGACCGGAACTCAGTCGGTTCCGGCCCTGACTTACAGCGGAAAAGACGATTTATTTATATTTCTTGTCGTCTTCCTCGAATTCTTCGTCGTCAAAATCCAGATCATCGAATTCATCATCGCCGAACTCGTCTCCCAGATCATCGTCACCGAATTCATCCTCATAGATATCATCGGATTCCTCATCGCCGTCCACCACGGAACCGGCGGTAATCAGGGTTCCGCACTCGGGGCAGCAGCCGTCTTCGGCTTCCACGAGCTTTTCATTGATCTCGATGTCGCAGTAAGGGCAAATTATCACCATTTCCTCTTCTCCTTTTTTGTGCGGGATCCCGTATAGTAGCGAATTATAAGAAAATTTCACAAAATGTCAAGCCCCGAAACAAAAAAAAAACGTTTTTTTATTATCCGTCGCCGCTGCATGTGATTGCATACATCCGGGAAAAGTGCGGAAGAAATCTCTCTTCCCGGAGGAACATCTTTTCGCCTTCCCTGTCTTGACATCCGGAAAAAACGCGTTACTTTAGCGGAAAGTGGCAACCATCCAACCCAAGGGGGCAATCATGTTTCAAAACAGTCTGGACATTCACGAAGTCAAGGAACTGCGGCTCAGGACACTGGTCTATTTCGGATGCGGCGCGATCCGGAAAATCGAAGAGATCGCCGCACAGCTCGAAGCGCGCGGAATCCGGAATCTGCTCGTCATCACCGGCCGCGGCGCCTACAAATCGACCGGCGCGTGGGATGTGGTCGTCCCCGCTCTGGAAAAACACGGCATCCGCCACGTGCTCTACGACAAGGTGACGCCGAACCCGACGACCGCCCAGATCGACGAGGCCGCGGCGCTCGCTCGCACCATCGACGCGAAAGCGGTTCTCTGCATCGGCGGCGGCAGCCCGACCGACGCGGGAAAGAGCGTTGCGATTCTGCTCGAATATCCGCAGTATAATGCCGCACAGCTCTACGAATACCAGTTCACTCCGGAAAAAGCAGCTCCGGTCATCGCAATCAATCTGACGCACGGAACCGGAACCGAGGTCGACCGCGTCGCCGTCGCGACAATCCTCGAAAAAGAATACAAACCCGCCATCGCCTATGACTGCATCTATCCGACCTGGGCGATCGACGATCCCGCGCTGATGACCGGTCTCTCCGAAAAACAGACCCGCTTCGTCAGCATCGACGCCGTGAATCACAGCGTCGAAGCCGTGACAAGCATCATTGCTAGTCCCCTCTCCATCACGCTTGCCAGAGAGGCCATCGCACTCGTCGCGCAGTTCCTCCCCGCGGCGCTGAAAGACCCCAAGGACCTTACCGCGCGCTACTATCTGCTCTATGCCTCGATGCTCGCGGGTTCGGCGTTCGACAACGGGATGCTCCACTACACGCATGCGCTGGAGCACCCCCTGAGCGCGGTGAAACCGGATCTGACTCACGGACTCGGGCTCTCCATGCTTCTCCCGGCGGTTGTCAAGCACATTTATCCGGTGCGTTCCCTGGTGCTCGCCGACGTGCTTGCGCCGCTTGTGCCGGGGCTCAAGGGCGATCCCTCCGAAGCCGAACAGGCCGCAAAGGGCGTCGAAAAGTGGCTTGTTTCCGTCGGCGCGCCGCAAAAGCTCTCCGACGAGGGATTCTCCTCCGCGGACATTGAGAAACTTACCGAGCTTGCCTTCACGACGCCGTCACTGGGATTCCTTCTTTCCCTTGCGCCGGACAAGGCGGACCATGACGCGGTCAGGAAAATCTATTCCGATTCCCTGATGCCGCTGAACGCCTGAAAAGACATGAATTACCGCGATGCAAGCATACGCACTTTCGGGGATTTCGCCTGCGGCGAGGAGCTCGCGCAGCTGAACCGCGGCAGGACTGGAAGTCCTGCACGAAGCATTTCTGCGATGCAGAGCATCGCTGTATGGAACTGATTTTTTTTTAATCAGAATAAAGCGGTCAAAACAAAAAATGCGGGGCTTTCGCTCCCGCATTTTTTTTGCTTCAGACCTTCCGCTCAGGCTCTGCGCCCGCCGCGGTCGCCGGTCAGAATGCCGCGTTTCGTCGTCCTGACGAAATCCAGAAATTCGACGACTTCAGGCAGCTGCGGAACTTCCGCCTCGGCTTTTGCAATCGCGTTGCTGATGTTCAGGCCGTGCCGGAAAAAGATGTCGTAGAGGTCTTTGATTGCACGGATCGTCTCCTTGGAGAATCCGTTGCGCTTCATGCCGACGATGTTGAATCCGCGGACTCCGCCGTTGCGCCCGTCGCCAATCATGAACGGGGCAAGATCCATCGAAATCTGCGAACCGCCGCTCAGCACGGCCATACGTCCCATGCGGCAGAACTGATGCATCCCGGAGAGTCCGGAGATCAGGCACTTGTCACCGACCGTGCAGTATCCGGCACAGCCGCTGTAAGGCACCATCACGACGCCGTTGCCGATCGTGCAGTTGTGGGAGACATGCGTATTTGCCATCATGAAACAGCCGTTTCCGATCGTCGTCACCGTGCCTTCGTGGGTTCCCCGGTTGACTGTGACGCCCTCACGGAATCTGTTGTTGTCGCCGATCTTCGTATAGGAGACGCCGCCCTCGAAACCGTAGTCCTCCGGTTCGGTGCCGATCGAGGCAAAGGGATAGACGACATTGTTCGCTCCAAGCGTGGCATAGGCGCCGATGCGGCACTGTCCGAGAAGACGGGTGCCGGGACCGATTTTCGTATCATGCTCGATCACGCAGTAGGGACCGACCTCGACATCGTCGGCAAGCACGGCGGTGGGATCGACAATCGCCGTCGGATGAATGTTGGCCATGGGAAACTCCTTGAAGTAAGATACCCGTCCGGCAGCGGACGGAAATGCAATGTGCTGCGGGCAAAAAAAAGGCGGGGACATCCCCGCCAGGCGATTATTTCTTCTTTGCTGCCTTCATTGCAGCTCTGGCTTTGGCCTTGACTCTTTCCAGATAGGCTTTGCGGCGGGCTCTCTTCTGAAGCTTATTATACTGCTTTCCCATTTTCACTGACTCCTTGTCAAACTGTTGATTTTGATAAATGATCTTAAACTATGCAAAATATCATCTTTTTCCGGGAATGCAAGCAGGGAATGCTCCAAAATAACATAAAAATTACGCTTTTGCGTTTGTAAATTGAAAGAAGACTGCTAAAGTTTACTGTGTTTGGTTTTTTCATTTTATCAGTTTTGTGGACACAAGAGAGAGCAATGATTCTTCAAAAACGCAATACACGCCGGATCGGAAACGGACTTCTTTGCGCGCCGGCGCTGGCGCTTCTGTTCCTGGCCGCCTGTTCCGACAATGACCTGCCCTCCCCTCCCAAAGCCCATCCCGAACTTCTCCTTGAAATTTATGACGCGACTGCGAAAGGAGAACATGAACTGGCGCTCGTGAAAATCGAGCGGCTCCGCGCGATCGAAAAAACCAGTGTGTTCCTCTCCGAACTCGAAGCGGTCGAACGTAACAATGCCGTCATGGAACGGGTCAATGATCTCGTTGGAAAAGGTGATTTCTCCACAGCCTTGAAAGTTCTCGAGGCTGAGGAGATCAAAAACGGAAAACACGAGGATATGACGGAGGCAAAGGAACAGCTCGCACAGCTCATGAAAGTCGACTCGCTTCTGCGTGATGCGCAGTCGGCGCACTCTTCGGCAAAGCTCAAAAAAGCCGTCTCTGGTCTGCACACAGCGGCAAAAAACATCATGATTTCCCAGAAAATACAGAACTTTATCGAAAGAAAAGAGTCTGAAGTTAAGACAATGCAAATGACGGAAAAAGACCGGATGCTCTTCGGCATGATCGCTGATATCGGAAGTCTGCTTGAGCAGGATCGGAGGGATACCGCGGGTGCCGTCACGGCGCTCCTGGCGCTGGAGGACGGAAAAAACCCGGCGCTTCCCAAAATTCTTTCCGCCATGTGCGATACGCACAAGAATTCAGAATAGGCGCTTATATTTCAAAAGCATACAACAAGAAAGAAAGGGATCACAAGAATGATGAAAAGAACAGGATTCTTCCGCAGTGCGACGGTTTCGGCGGTCGGCGCGCTCACGCTGGCAGCCATCCTCTGTGCGTGCGATGACAATCAGAAAACCGCCTCCGCGGCTTCTTCCGCTCCTGGCGTGAAATCCGCAAACGCACCCGCGCCGCTCAATGCCAAAGCAGCACCGGCAAAACCCGCGGCCAAGACACTGGACGAAGTGTTTGTCTTCCTGCCCGACACTCTCGCGACGGTCGGCGACAAGAAGATCACCAAAAAGGAGTTTCTCGACCAGCTCGGCAAGATTCCCGTCGAATACATTGCCCAGCTCTCTCCGGAAATGCTCAGGAATCAGGCAAAGCAGATGGTCAGCAATCTGGTTGACATGGAAGTGCTCCTGGTCCTCGCGGAAAAAGCAGGCATCAAGCCCACAAAAGAGCTTGTCATTGCGGAATTCGACAGGAAACTCAAGGAGATGCCCAAGGAACAGCTTGACATGATCACCAAGCAGCTCGAACTGCAGGGCAAGAAAATCGACGACCTCAAGAACGAGGCGATCAAGGATCCGAACACCTTCAAGATTTACGCGATCAACAAATGGGTCGAGGACAATCTGAAGAGCAAAGTCAAGGTTTCCGATGCGGACATTGAGAAATACTACAAGGAACATCAGGATCAGTACAAGAAACCTGAGACTCTCACAGCCTCCCATATCCTGATCTCCACGATGGGTGCCGACGGCAAACCCGCAGACAAAGTCGATCCCGCCAAGGACAAGGAAGCCAAGGCAAAAGCAGAAAAAATCCTTGCCGATCTCAAGAAAGGCGCGGATTTCGGCGCTCTCGCTGAAAAGGAAAGCGCCTGCCCGAGCGGAAAGAGCGCGAAAGGCAAGCTCCCGCCCTTCACCAAGGGGCAGATGGTGCCCGAGTTTGAAAAGGCCGCCGCTGCGCTGAAACCCGGCGAGCTCTCCGGTGTAGTCAAGACCTCGTTCGGTTATCACATCATCAAGCTGGAAGCCAAGACCCCGGCAGGCGTGATGCCGCTGGCGGATGTCAAAAATCAGATCAAGGGCCAGCTTGAGGCGCAGACACTGGAAAAGCAGCTTTCCGACGTGCTGACCAAACAGAAAGCCGAAATGAAAGTCACGATCAGCGACTTCAAATAAGCGCAATCGGGAAATACTGCAACTCAAAGAGCCCGCCTCCAGCCGGAAGCGGGCTCTTTTTCTAAGGAAAAAAGGAAAAAACTCATGAGCATTCAGAACCTTCTGCAACTGCTCCGGAACCACCGGAGCTGCCGGGCTTACGTGCCGGGGAAGGAGATCTCCGAAGAGATCATCCGGAACTGTCTGGAAGCGGCGCGCCTTGCACCTTCCGCATGCAACCGTCAGCCGTGGCGTTTCGTCATTGTCCGCAGCCCGGAGATGATCCGGCGCATCTCGGACGGGGGACTGCTCCCGGGGATCGGGATGAAATGGCTTGCGGACGCTTCCGCCATCGCCGTGCTCTGCGCGAAAACCGATGCGAAGGTGCACTGGCTCGCCCCGATTCTCTCCGGTGTGCAGTATCATCTGGTCGATATGGGGATCGCCGGAGAGCATTTCTGCATGGCGGCGGAGGCGCAGGGGCTCGGCAGCTGCTGGATCGGATGGTTCAAGGGGAAGACGGTCGCAAAAATGCTCGGGATTCCCCGGGACATTCAGGTGGTCGCGCTGATCGCACTCGGGTATCCGCTGGAAGGCCGTGACCCGACACCGCGCAAGGAGCTTTCCGAAATCGCCTTTTCTGAACGCTGGGGCGGGAAAATCGCAGGGGAAGCTCCCTCCTCCTCCGATTCTCATCAGTAGGAGCGCGCGTTCACCTTCGCAGCGTAGTTGACGAGGGCGCGGTTCACGACGCGGTTGCCGCCCGGTGTCGGGTAGTCGCCGGAAAAATACCAGTCGCCGCGGTGCATCGGGCACGCGGCATGCACGTCTTCCAGCCGCTGAAAGACCACCTCGACGGACGCGGAAAGATCCGGCGGCGTCAGGAGTCTTCCGATTTCCGCGCAGAGTTCCTCGAACGAGACGCGTTCATACAGCGCCCGGACGCGGTTCTCCATTTTTGCGTCCTCCTTTTCGAGATCGGCGGCGGCAAGTTCGGCGGCACGGGCGACAAGATCGCCTTCCCCCCGTTTTTCAAGCAGGGAGACAAGCGCCTCGAACGCAACCAGTTCCCCGAAGCTGGACATGTCGATCCCGTAGCAGTCCGGGTAGCAGATCGGCGGCGCGGCGGAGGCCACGACAATTTTTTTCGGCCCGAGCCGGTCCAGAATTGGCAGAATCGCGTTGCGCATCGTGTTGCCGCGCACGATGGAATCGTCCAGCACCACCAGCGTGTCGGCGCCGGGACGGATGACGCCGTAGGTCACATCATAGACATGCGGGAAAAGATCGCGCCGATGGGCGGCATCCGTTATGAACGTGCGGAATTTCGCGTCCTTGACGGCGATCTGCGAAAAGCGCACGCGGCGGCTTCCGCGCAGTTCGTCAAGGCCGTCCAGAAGCCCGTGGAAGCTGATCTGCGCCGTATTCGGAATGTAGGAAAATACCGTATTTTCCAGATCGCCGCCAATCGCCTTCATGACCGGGGGAACAAGTGCGCGTCCGAGCGCAAGCCGTTCGCGGTGGATGTCCGCATCGTTTCCGCGCGAAAAATAGATCCGCTCGAAGACGCAGCGACGGTGCTCCGCGCGTTCCAGACACTCCCGGAGCGTGATCCCTCCGTCCGCCGAAATGGAAAGCGCGTGTCCCGGCGGCAGTTCCATTACCTCGGAGGAGGAGAGATTGAAGGCGGTCTGAATCGCGGGCCGTTCGGAGGCGACCACGGCGATTTCATCATCGAAATAGTAGTATCCGGGCCGGATGCCGTTTGCGTCGCGCAGGGCGAACGCGTCGCCGTTTCCGAACATGCCGCACAGGGTAAAGCCGCCGTCCCACTCCTGCGCCGCGCGGCGGAGGAGTTCGAAAAGGTCCAGCATCGGCTCGTGACCGTTGTGCGCTTCGAGCATTTTTTCGAGGTGATGTCCGAGATGCAGGAGCAGAATCTCGCTGTCCTGCCGCCCCGCCGGATGATGGCCGGACTTGACGAGCTCCCGGAAAACCGCCTCCGTGTTCGTCAGATTGAAGTTTCCCGCGAGAAGCATCGTATGGTTGCGGCAGGAGCTGACGCGCGTGACCGGATGGCAGGCCGAAAGCGTGCGGTTCCCGAACGTCCCGTAGCGCAGATGGCCGAGATAGAGTTCCCCGCAGAACGGCAGAGAGAGCGAGGAGACGCGTCCGCCGCTGCCGCCCTCCCCCGCTTGCAGCGCCTCTTCGATCTCGCCCCCGATCCGTTCCAGAAGATCCGCAAGCGGCAGATCACGGTTCGATTTTTCCAGCTGATAGTAGGGACGTCCCGGCTCGACGTCAAGCCCGAGCGCCGCGATTCCCGCGCCGTCCTGCCCCCGGTTGTGCTGTTTCTCCAGCAGAAGGGAGAGCTTGTGATAGCCGTAATAGACGGTCCCGTATTTCCGCCGGTAATAGTTCAGATCCTTCCGCAGGCGCAGAAGTGCGACGCCGCACTCGTGTTTGATTTCATCGGACATGATGTCTGTTCTTCTCCTGTTTTTCCTTCTTTTCCTGTCATACAGCATACAGCAGGATCAATGCCAGAATCAGGCATGGCTGAATTCTGATTTTCAAGCAATACTTTTTTACATTTTTGTAAAATCAGTTGCTTCATCTTTTACAAAAACGTAAAACAAACTTCCCTCTTCCCCTCCTGGTATGCAGCGACGCGCAATTGCCGGAGGCGGAATTTTCTCATTTTCGGATTCTGGCATGAAAGATGCTGAAATGAAAAACCAGAATGCAAACAAGGAGTGTGGAAACTATGGTGGAAAACAATCAGGAACAGCAAAACCCGGAGCGTCAGACGGCGGCATATCCCGTGCCTGACACCGGGCTGTATTCCTTCCGCAACGAACACGACGCCTG
The DNA here is from genome assembly GCA_949287225.1 of uncultured Lentisphaeria bacterium. GTDB lineage: Bacteria > Verrucomicrobiota > Lentisphaeria > Victivallales > UBA1829 > UBA11452. Next base: position 21,373 of record CASEFP010000141.1, on the reverse strand, counting down.
CGGGGTCGGGCTCGTCGCGAATCTGAACAACGAAGCCGGACACCGGATCGTCGAAATGGGGATCACGGTCCTGAAGCGCCTCATGCACCGCGGTGCGGCGGGCGGAGACCCCGAAACCGGAGACGGCGCGGGAATTCTTCTCGCAATGCCGGACAAATTTTTCCGGAAGGTCCTTCCGGTCTCCCTTCCGAAAAGAGGAGCCTACGGCGTGGCAATGCTCTTCGGCGGCGCACACGAGGAGTCGCGGATCGAAAGCATCGTCACCTCGGAGGGAGGACGGATTCTCTTCTGGCGCGATGTCCCGGTGCATCCGGAGTGCATCGGCGCGGCGGCGCGCAAGACCTGTCCTCTGATCCGCCAGATCTTCATCGGCGGGGAGGAGTTCTCCTCGCAGGCCGTGTTCGAACGCAAGCTCTTCGTCATGCGCAGACTCATTGAAAAGCGTCTGCCCGACTGCTATATTCCCAGCTGTTCCAGCCGGAGCATCGTCTACAAGGGACTCCTGCTCGCCACCCAGATCGACAAGTTCTATTCCGACCTCAACGATCCGGATTTTGAAAGTCCCCTTGCGCTAGTGCATCAGCGTTACAGCACGAACACGTTCCCGACATGGAAACTCGCGCATCCCTTCCGCTATCTTGCGCACAACGGCGAAATCAACACCCTGCGCGGCAATCTCAACCAGCTCCGGAGCCGGGAACCGTTCCTGAAATCCGAACTGCTGGGCGCGGACATCCCCAAGATCCTCCCGCTGATCGACGCGGGCCAGAGCGACTCTGCGTGCCTCGACAACATGTTCGAGCTTCTGGTCGCCGCCGGACGCAGCCTGCCGCACGCAATGCTGATGCTGATCCCGCAGGCATGGGGGCAGAACTACCATCTCGGACGCGACGTCCGCGGATTCTTCGACTACCATTCGGCGCTGATGGAACCATGGGACGGCCCGGCGGCGGTCGCCTTTTCCGACGGCGTGAATGCCGGCGCGATTCTCGACCGCAACGGCTTGCGCCCCGCCCGTTACTCATTGACAAAGGACGGCATTTTCGTGCTCGCCTCCGAAACCGGCGTTCTCGATTTCAAATCCGGTGACATCGTCCGCAAAGGACGGCTCAAGCCGGGCGAAATGATCTACTGCGATCTGGAAAAGCACCGTCTTGTTTTCGACGCGGAGCTCAAGAACGACGCCGCGCGCCGCAAACCCTACCGCCGCTGGGCGGAGGAGGAGAAGATCACCGTCCACGGGCTGTTCGATTCGGTCAATCCTTCGGAGGTGCCCGAACACATCAGTTACCGCCAGAGTCTGTTCGGCTGGACCCGCGAGGATGTCGAAATCATCGTCCGGACGATGGCGGAAACGGGGCACGAGCCCGTCGGCTCAATGGGCAACGACGCCGCACTCGCGGTGCTTTCGGGAAAGCCCCAGCTCCTCTACAACTACTTCAAACAGCTCTTCGCACAGGTGACGAACCCGCCGATCGACCCGATCCGTGAGGAGCTCGTGATGAGCCTGACCACCTACATCGGAAACGAGGGCAACATCCTTTCCGATGAACAGGGGACAAGCAAGCTTATCAAGCTTCCGCGCCCGATCCTGACCGACGAGGATCTCCGGCGCCTGAGCGCGCTGAGCGGCGGGCATTTCTCGGCAACAACGCTTCCGCTCTTGTGGAGCGGCAGTCTCGAGGAGGCGCTTGCGAAACTTGAGGAGAATGCCGTCACTTCCGTGAAGAGCGGGTATAACATCCTCATCCTGAGCGACCGCGAACTGCCGGAAGGCTCCATGCCGATCCCCGCTCTTCTTGCGGTGGCGGCGGTCAACCGCGCGCTCTCGGCGGCGGGGCTCCGGCCTCCGGTCGGCGTGATCATCCAGTCAGGCGAGATCCGCGAGATCATGCACTACGCGCTGCTTCTCGGCTTCGGCGCGACCGCGATCAACCCCTATCTGGCGCTGGAAACGATCAGCGTGCTGAGCGCGACGGGACAGCTCAAGCTCGATCCCGCGCGCGCTGTGGAAAACTACATCAACGCCGTGGACAAGGGACTCCTGAAAGTCATGTCCAAGATGGGCATCTCAACACTCCGGTGCTACCGTTCGGCACAGATTTTCGAGGCGGTCGGCATCGACAGCAGCGTCATCGAGTGCTATTTCCCCGGAACCGCAAGCCGGATCGGAGGAATCCGTCTGAACGACATCGCCGAGGAGGTGCGTCTCCGCTGCGGCGCGGCAAAGGCGGGACTTCTGCCGTCCGGCGGTCAGTACCGCTTCCGGCGCGACGGGGAAAACCACCTCTGGACGCCCGAAAGTCTGAGTCTCTTCCGCCAGGCGGTGCAGAACAATGACCCGGAAAAATACAGGGCCTATGCCGCCTGCATCAATCAGCAGTCGGAACACCTCTGCACACTGCGCGGGCTCTTTGAATTCGCGGACACGGCAAGCATTCCGCTCGACGAGGTCGAAAGCGTGGAAAGCATTCTCCGGCGCTTCGTTTCCGGCGCAATGAGTCTCGGCTCGCTCAGCCCCGAGGCGCACGAGGCGATCGCGCTTGCGATGAACCGCATCGGCGCGATGAGCAACTGCGGCGAAGGCGGCGAAGATCCCGCGCGGGAGACGCCGGGTCCGAACGGAGAGGACCGCAGAAGCGCCATCCGCCAGATCGCCAGCGGGCGCTTCGGCGTGACGATCGACTATCTGGCGAACGCGCGCGATCTCCAGATCAAGATGGCGCAGGGCGCAAAGCCCGGCGAAGGCGGACAGCTCCCCGGGCACAAGGTCGACGAGGCGATTGCGCGGGTGCGCCACTCGACGCCGCACGTGACGCTGATCTCCCCGCCCCCGCACCATGACATCTATTCGATCGAAGACCTCGCGCAGCTCATCTACGACCTGCGCAACGCCAATGAGAAGGCACGCATTTCGGTGAAACTCGTCTCCGAGGTCGGCGTAGGCACGATCGCGGCGGGCGTGGCAAAGGCGCACGCGGACGTGATCCTCATCAGCGGGCACGACGGCGGCACCGGCGCGTCGCCCCTCACAAGCATCAAGCACGCGGGCCTCCCCTGGGAGCTCGGCATCGCGGAGGCCCAGCAGACGCTCGTTCTCAACAAACTGCGCGGCAATGTCAAACTTCAGGTCGACGGCCAGCTCAAGACCGGGCGCGATGTCATCATCGGCGCACTGCTCGGCGCGGAAGAGTTCGGGTTCGCCACGACGCTTCTGGTCTGCCTCGGCTGCGTCATGATGCGCAAATGCCACGAGAACTCCTGTCCGGTCGGCGTCGCCACGCAGGACCCGGAACTGCGCAAGTGTTTCCGGGGCAAGCCCGAATACATCATCAACTTCCTGCGGATGCTCGCTTCCGAGGTGCGCGAATATCTGGCAAAACTCGGACTCCGCTCGCTCGACGAGGCGGTCGGGCGCTCCGATCTGCTGCGGATGAACCGCGCGATCGACTTCTACAAGACGCGCAATCTGGACTTCTCGAATGTCTTCCTCCGGGTGCCGGACGGCGAAGTGCGCTTTGCGGGAAGAAAGAATCCGCTGGAGACCTTCGACGACGGGCATCTGCTCCCGCGCCTGAAAAAGACGCTCCGCGACGGCTCGAAGGCGGAACTGGCGCTTCCGATCCGGAACGTCGACCGGACGGCGGGGACGCGCCTCTCAAGCGAGATCGTCCGCCGCTTCGGACCGCAGGGACTCCCGGATGACACGGTGACGGTCCGCTTCACGGGAACCGCCGGGCAGAGCTTCGGCGCCTTCCTCGCCCACGGAATCACCTTCCGTCTGGAGGGCGAAGCCAACGACTTCGTCGGGAAAGGCATCTCGGGGGGCAGGATCATCATCCGGCCTCCGGCGGACAGCCCGTTCGCACCGGCTGAAAACGTCATTGCGGGCAATGTGATCGGCTACGGCGGCACCGCCGGAAAAATCTTTCTCAACGGCCAGGCGGGCGAACGCTTCGCGATCCGCAACAGCGGATTCACGGCGGTCGTCGAGGGCGTCGGCGATCACGGGTGCGAATATATGACCGGCGGCCGGGTCGTGGTGCTCGGTCCAACCGGCGTCAACTTCGGCGCGGGCATGACCGGCGGCATCGCCTATGTCTATGACGCGTCCAACGACTTCGACCTGCGCTGCAATGTCGGCACGGTCGATCTGGAAAGCGTGCTGGCGGGCTCCGGGAACGAGGAGGAGCTTCTTGCGCTTCTCCGGGAACATCTCGAGGCGACGGGCAGTCCCTGCGCGGCGGCAAAGCTCGCGGACTGGGAGAACGAACGCAGCAGATTCGTCAAAGTCATTCCCGTGGAATACCGCCACGCAATGGCCTCTCAGAAAAAGGAGGAATAAATCATGAGCAGAGATTTTATGAAAATAGAACGCATCGGGCACGTCTACCGGAACGCCGGAGAGCGGGTGCGCGATTTCAAGGAAGTGGAGGCTCCCCTCACGGACCGGCAGCTTTGTGAACAATCCGCCCGGTGCATGGGCTGCGGCATCCCCTTCTGCCACGGCATCGGCTGTCCGCTCGGCAATCTGATCCCGGACTTCAACGAGGCGGTGCATCAGGGCGACTGGCACCAGGCATGGGAACTTCTGAATTCGACAAGCTCCTTTCCCGAATTCACCAGCCGCGTCTGTCCCGCTCTCTGCGAGGGAAGCTGCACCGAGGGGCTGAATCTGGAACCGGTCATGATCCGCCAGATCGAAAAGGCGATCGTCGAACACGCGTTCGCAAACGGCTGGGTCCAGCCTTCCGTGCCGGAAAAACGCTCCGGGCGAAGCGTGATCATCGTCGGCGCGGGCCCCGCCGGACTCGCGGCGGCGGTGCTGCTGAACAAGGCGGGGCATCAGGTCACGGTGTATGAGAAAAATCATTTTCCCGGCGGACTGCTGCGCTACGGCATTCCGGATTTCAAGCTGGACAAGGGAATCGTCGAACGGCGCATCCGGATTCTGGAAGAGTCGGGAATCCGTTTCGTGATGGATACCGAGGTCGGGCGCGACGTTTCGGCGGAATATCTGCGCGGCCGCTGCGACGCGCTGCTGATCGCCTGCGGGACCCCTGTGCCGCGCGACCTCGCGATCCCCGGGCGGGAACTGAAAAACATCCACTTCGCGCTGGAATTCCTCCAGGGCCAGAACCGGGCGATTTCCGGAGAATCGCCCGCCGTTCCGATCTCGGCGAAAGGCAGACGCGTGCTCGTGATCGGCGGCGGCGACACCGGAAGCGACTGCGTCGGAACGGCGAACCGCCAGGGCGCGCGGAGCGTCACGCAGATCGAGATCATGCCCCGGCCGCCGGAAACGCGTTCGCCCTCGACGCCATGGCCGTACTGGCCCTACCTGCTGCGCACGTCGTCAAGCCACGAAGAGGGCTGTGTCCGGCGCTGGGAGCTCCAGAGCAAAACGTTTCTCGGAGAAAACGGGCAGGTGCGCGGCGTGGAGGTTGTCCCGGTCCGCTGGACGCTCTCGCCGTTCGGACGCCCGCAGAAATTCGAGGAAATTCCCGGTCAGGTGGAAACCATCGAGGCGGATCTTGTCCTGCTGGCGCTCGGCTTCCTCAAGCTCGACCGCAAGGCAATGCTCGAACGCCTGAAGCTGGAAGACGCGCCGGAAGTTTTTCTGGCGGGCGACTCCGCAACCGGCCCATCGCTTGTCGTCCGGGCGATCGTCGACGGCAGAAAAGCCGCTGCACGGATCGACCAATATCTCTCAAAATGACAGAATGAACCCACTCCGGCCGCCGGGCGGCGAAGCGTACCACCATCGCATCGCTGTCCGGCGGCCATCTGCCGTTTTCCCCCGCTTTTCCGTATCAGAGAACAATCGCATCAGACTCGTTCCGGGAAACGGCATCCGTTTTATCCCTGCTCGGGAAACCGTTCCAGAACCCGCTCCCGGAACAGTTCCGCCGCCTTGGAAAAGACCTGATATTTTTTCCAGACGATGTTCAGACCTGATTCCAGTCTCGGCTCCAGCGGACGGAAACAGAGTTTACGGTTTCCGACGGCATCGACCAGACCGTCGAGCGCAAGCGCATACCCGATTCCAGATTCCACCATCAGCGCCGCATTGTAGATCAGATTGTAGGTTGCGACGATATTGAGTTTTTCAAAATGTTTTCCAAACCACTCGGCACAGGCGTTTTTCACCGAGCTCCGGCGGATGCTGATCCGCGAACAGATCAGGGGAACATCCAGAAGGTCGCGGAGCATGACAGACTTCCGGGAAGCCAGCGGACTGTCTTTCCGCATCACGACTCCCCAGACATCGCGGAGAGGCAGGGCGATGGAATCATACCTGGAAAGATCCACCGGCTGGATCAGGATTCCAAAATCCAGAAGCCCCTTGTCAAGACGCTCCATCACGTCCTCGGCATTGCCGCTGTACAGATTGTAACGGATATCCGGACAGTCGTCGTGAAGTTCATGGATGATATCGGCGATCAGGCGCATCACAGGGGATTCTCCTCCGCCGATATGAACACTGCCTCCGATGTTTTCTCCCATCGCGCTGAAATCGCCTTCCGTGCGGTTGACGATTTCCAGAATCTCCTCCGCGCGTTTCCGCAGAAAACGCCCTTCCGGCGTCAGGGTGATGGAACGGTTGCTCCGGATGAACAGCTTCTGACCGAGTTCCTCCTCCAGATCCTGGAGCTGCCGCGAAAGCGTCGGCTGGGTCACATGCAGAAATTTCGCCGCCCTGACAATGGTCCCTTCTCTGGCAACGGCCAGAAAATAACGCAGAACTCTGATTTCCATATCGCCACCTTTCTGATATCCGGAATACAACATAGCATCCGCATCCATGCCTGTCAAGCATGAATGTGTATAATAAATAAGTATTTGTTATTTTTGCAGTTCTGACTATAATACATGATGAAAGCACACAGTGGTTCAAAAAAGGAGGATGGCAGAAAAATGAATTCTTCCGCGGAAAACAGCTTGCTGATCCGCAGCCTGAAGGATGCCGGATGCGGCCCGCAGCTGATCACAAAAATTCTGGCACTGCAGGAGGCAGGAAATACACGCGACCAGCTGCGGCTTCTGACACGTCAGCGTGCCGCGCTTCTGGAGAAAATTCATGCGGCACAGAAAAAAATAGACTGTCTGGATTATCTTGTATTCAATATGAAACAGGAAAACATAACCAAAACCGGGAGGTAAACATGAAAATGAAAACGATGGCACTGATGATGGCGGCTTCTTTCTTCGGAGCGGGCGGCTGTTCGGCGGAAAATGGTACTGTGCAGAAAGCAAGCGCAGACTCCTCGAAAGTACTGATCGCATATTACTCGTGGAGCGGAAACACCCGTTTCGCTGCGGAACAGATTCAGAAGGCGACAAACGGCACCCTGTTTGAGATCAGGCCGCGCAAAGCCTATCCCTCGGATTACAGCGCCTGCGTCGATCAGGCGAAGAAGGAGTGCCGGGAGGCATTCAAGCCGGAACTCGACTCGAAAGTGGAAGATTTTGCAAAATACGATGTGATCTTTGTCGGCACGCCGAACTGGTGGAGCACAATGGCGCCGCCGGTGCGCTCGTTTCTGGCGGACTACGACTTCAGCGGCAAAACGGTAATCCCCTTCGTCACCCACGGCGGAGGCGGAATGGCGAATTGCGAACGCGATATGCGCAGGGCTTGTCCGAAGGCCGCATTCGGCAGGGGCGGCGCCTTTTCCGGCAGCGGCATCCGGAATGCCGGAGAAAAACTTGCCCGATGGGTCAATGAAGTGAGCGACATCAAAAAGTGAGGTGAAATATGAGACGGATTTTCCTGTTAGGACTTCTCCTGTCCTTTTTCTCTCTGATCAATCAACTGGAGGCGAATGAAACCATGAATACATTGAATGACAAGGAACAGCGGATCGTTGAAATTTCCATGTGGACGGCGCGGGGCAATATGCCCGAACTCAAAAAAGCGCTGACTGCCGGACTCGACGCCGGACTGAGCGTGAATGAGATCAAGGAAATTCTCGTTCAGCTGTACGCCTACTGCGGTTTTCCGCGCAGTCTGAATGCACTCGGCAGTTTCATGACGCTTCTCCGGGAACGCGAGGCGAAAGGAATCAAGGACGCTCCGGGAAAACTTCCGGGTCCGCGTCCCGCAGGCAGGAGCCTTGACTTCGGAACGGCAAATCAGACGAAGCTCTGCGGCGCACCGGTCAAGGGAGCGCTCTTCGATTTCGCCCCGGCAATCGACGAATATCTCAAGGCGCATCTTTTCGGCGACATCTTCGCGCGGGACAACCTCGACTGGCGGACGCGCGAAATCGCCACGATCGCCGCGCTCGGTGCAATGGACGGCGTGGACAGCCAGCTAGCCTCCCACATCGCCATCGGCAGACACAACGGCGTGACCGATGCCCAGTGCGCGCGGATTCTGGAGCATGTGAAAAGCCGCACACAGAGCAATTTCCCGCGCGGCGGCGAAAATACGGCCTACGCGAAATATTTTACCGGCAAATCCTATCTAGCCAGGCTGACAAAGGATCCGCGCCTCAATATCCCGGTATCCAATGTGACGTTTGAACCCTCCTGCCGGAACAACTGGCATAAACACACCGGAGGACAGCTTCTGATCGCGGTCGGAGGCGTCGGATTCTATCAGGAACGCGGGAAAGAGGCGCGGAAGCTCCTCCCCGGCGATGTGGTCGAAATTCCGCCGGACGTCGAACACTGGCACGGCGCGGCGCCCGACAAATGGTTCTCTCATCTCGCGATCGAGTGCAAACCGGGCAAAAATAAAAATACATGGCTCGAAGCGGTTTCCGACGCGGATTACAAGAGCGCGACCGAAGGGAAATAAACTGCGGGGGCTCCTTATGCGCTACGGCATGTTCAGACTTCTGGTTGTTCTGTCCGCCACCCTGTCGCTGTCCGCCGGATGCGGCGCAATGCAAATGCCGCAGGAAACTTCGCGGGGAAAGGAGGCCTCCATGAAGAATATCGTCACGCGGGCAAGTATTGTCCGGATCTCCCGGATCGAGGTAGACCCGGCACATCTCCCGGAATATCTGGCTCTGGTTACCGAATGCGGACGCGAATCCATGGCGAAGGAACCGGGCGTCTATCTGATGTATTCAATGCAGGAGAAAACGCGCCCGGAACAGATTGCCATTCTGGAAATTTACAAAAATCGCGCCGCCTACGAACATCATATCCAGACACCGCATTTTCAGAAATACAAAACGCAGACGCTGAAAATGGTCAGAAGCCTGGAGCTGCTCGACCAGAATCCGCTCGTGCCGGAAATGAGGATGAAATGACACTATGGACAGACGTGATTTTCTGAAAACATCGCTGGCTGCGACGGCGGCTCTCGCCGGAAGCGCCATTCTCGGCGGAACTTTTGCACATGCCGCAACTGCGGCCAAAAGCAGAAATGGAGGGAAAATGAAAATACTGGTGATTACAGGAAGTCCCCGGAAAAACGGGAACTCCAACACGCTTGCGGAACACTTCATCCGGGGCGCGAAGGAAGCCGGACACGAAATCGTCCGTTTCGACGCGGCATTCAAAAACGTCCATCCCTGTATTGCCTGCAACAAATGCGGCATGAACGATGAATGTGTGTTCAAAGACGATTTTGAATTTGTCCGGAAACATATTTCTGACGCGGATATGGTGGTGTTTGCCACCCCGATGTACTATTTTGGAATCTCCGCACAGATCAAGGCGGTAATCGACCGGTTCTATGCGATCAACGCTTCGATCCATGTGCCGAAGAAAGCCGCACTGCTGATGACGTATGCCAATACAGCCGCATCGGACGCAAAACCGATTCTTTCGCATTATGAGGTCCTGCTGAACTACCTCGGCTGGAGCGATGCCGGACGGGTCATTGCGCCGGGAGTCTGGCCTGCCGGCGCGGTCAATCATACAAAATATCCGGAACAGGCGTATCGGCTTGGAAGGAGTCTGTAATCATGGACAGGCGGGATTTCATCAAGACACTCGGCATCGCGGGAGGGGCGGTGCTGATCGGAGGATCGGGGAGTGCTCCCGTCCTGAACGGGGCGGATTTTCCGCATGAGAAAACCTCAACCGATCCTCTGCTTGCCGGAGTGTGTGATATTCACATCCACTGTCTGCCGGATACACGGGCACGCTGCACCGACGAGCTGACGCTGGCGAAACAGGCGAAACAGACCGGATACCGGGCACTCATGTACAAGTCAAACGACTGGAGCTGCCATGACCGCGCTTACCTGATCCGGGAGGCTATGCCGGATTTCCATGTATTCGGAAGCCTCTGCATGAACCGCGTTCATGGAGACAAAGTCAACGTTTATGCAGCGGAACAGGCGCTCAAGACCTCCGGCTCCCTCTGCCGCTGCATCTGGATGCCGACTCTCTCCGCAGTCTGGCAGCATCAGTGCGGCAAACTCCCCGGCACTGGAATTCCGGTGCTGGATGCACAGGGCAAAGTGCTTCCTGAAGTCATCCGGGTAATGGAACTCTGCGCCGAAGCGGACATCATCTTTGCAACCGGTCACAGTTCCCCGCGAGAAAGCCTGATCCTGGCGCGGAGGGCAAAGGAGATCGGCGTAAAGAAATTCGTCGTCACTCACGTGAATTCGCTGATCTGGAAAATGACGTGCGCGCAGATTCTTCAGGCTGTCGATCTCGGCGCATTTGTGGAATACTGCTACCTGCCGCGTCTCTGGGGACCGGGAACCGGCAATCCGCAGTATGAACGTCAGAGTCATGAGGAGTTCCTGAACTATGACCGGACAATTCCGGAGCGCAGTTTTATTTCGACCGATCTCGGACAGCAGGGCAATCCGAATCCGATTGACGGCATGCGTGCATGCGTCAGGGAACTGGGAGCTTCCGGAATTTCTCAGAAGGATATCGACCGGATGGTGCGGCACAATCCGGCATTTCTGATCGGTCTCAAGTAAAAGGAAAGGGAAACGAAAGATGAACCGGCGTGAATTTCTCAAATCGGCGGCACTGGTCACGGCCGCCGGAGCCGTGCTCGGCAAAGGATCGATTTTAAAAGCGGCGGAACCGGCTGGAGCCAAACCGGCAGGTCCGATTCTGAATTTCAATTCACAGATGCGCTATCGCCCGATGGGCCGGACCGGAGTGAATGTCTCCGCGCTCGGATTCGGGCTTCTGCGTCTTCCGATGCTCTCCGACGGAAAGACGGTGGATTCAGATCAGAGCGTTGCGATGATTCATCGTGCGATCGAGGGCGGTGTCAACTACATCGACACGGGACGCGTCTACCTCGGTGGACAGAGTGAAGCCGTCGCGGGGAAAGCGCTCAAGGGGAAGTGGCGCGACCGAGTCTACGTGACCTCCAAAGCCCCGTGGTGGATCATGGAAAGACCGGAGGACTTTGAAAAACTTTTCGACGAATCGCGCCGGACAATGGGGTGTGACGTAATCGACTTTTATCACATTCACATGATCATGCACCGGGGCTGGAGGGAGAAGGTGATTCCGTTCAAGCTGATCGACAAGATCATGAAACTCAAGGAGCAAGGCAGAATCCGCTTTGCGGGCTTCTCGTTCCACGACCGTCTCCAGCTCTTCAAGGAGGTGGTCGAATCCGCGCCCTGGGATTTCTGTTTGATCCAGTACAACTATCTCGATTATGAATACGAGGCGGGGTGTCTGGGACCGAAATACGCCGCCGCCAGCGGAATGGGGCTTGCTGTGATGAAACCCCTCCGCACGGGATTCCTTGCAGATCTGCCGCAGACCATGCGCGCGGCACTCCGTTCGACCGGCATCAAAAAGCCGGACACAGAATGGGCGCTCGACTATCTCTGGGACATTCCGGAGGTCAGCGTCGCGGTCAGCGGCATGGGATCCATGGCGGATGTCGAAGCAAATCTGCGTTATGCGTCGAAAGCAAAACCGAACATGCTCAGCCCGGATGAGCGCAAGGCGCTCGGCGCGGCCATTCAGGCGTATCGGAAAACGCCGGGACACATCGACTGCACCGGCTGTTATCAGTGCATTCCGTGTCCGCACAACGTGGCGATCGGCTATATTTTCGCCTACGTCTACAACAATTATCTGGTGCACCGTAACAAGAAGCGGGCCCTTTTTGACTATACGGTCTCCATGTCGCCGGTTCAGCGCGGCGCTCCGGCATCGGCATGTGTGAACTGCGGGGCATGCCTTGCAAAGTGTCCGCAGAAACTCAACATTCCGGATCTGCTGAAACGGGTGCGGAATGATCTGGAATCCTGAAAAAGCCGCCATCCACCTCTTACGGAGCAGAAAAGCGGAAGACCTTCAGGCCGGTTCCGTCCAGAAACGGTCGTCACGCTGAATCAGGCGGTCGGCCTCCTTCGGTCCTGCGCTTCCGGCAGGATAGAAGGCAAGCGGACAGCGTTCAGGCTGTTCGCGCCAGAGGTCAAGCACCGGGGTGAGAAGTCCCCAGGCGAGCTCCACAGTATCGCTTCGGATAAAGAGCGTCTGATCGCCGAGCATGCAGTCGAGAAGCAGACGTTCATAAGCCTCGGGCATGCTTTCGCCCGGTTCCAGAATGCTGGCATATTTGAAGTCCATCGCAAGATCGCCCATGCAGAGTTTCGGCCCGGGTTTCTTGGCAAGGATTTCCAGAGAAAGCCCCTCCTGCGGCTGAACCGTGAGCGTCAGGCGGTTCCGCGCAAGATCCTCCGCGTGAACCGGCAGGAAGATCGAGTGCGGAATGTGCTTGAAGGTAATGACGATCTCACTGCGTTTCGCAGCAAGGCGCTTGCCGCTCCGCAGGTAGAAGGGGACTCCTTTCCAGCGCCAGTTGTCGATCATCATTTTCGCCGCCACATAAGTTTCCGTCTGCGACGCGGGATTCACGCCGGGCTCGGCGCGGTAGGCGCTCATTCCGTTTCCTTCCCCATACTGTGCGCGGACGATCTGCGTGTCGGGATCCCGGGGATCGAACGGGCGGATCGAGCGGAGGAGCTTTGCCTTCTCATCCCGGACGCTTCCCGCCTCAAAGGATGCGGGCATCTCCATCGCGACAAGAGAAAGCATTTCAAACATGTGGTTCTGGAACATGTCGCGGAGCAGTCCCGCATTTTCAAAATATTTCGCACGGTGCTCGACGCCGACGGTCTCCGCCACGGTAATCTGCACGGAATCGATGTAATCGCGGTTCCAGACCGGTTCGAATATCAGATTTGCAAAACGGAACATCAGAATATTCTGAACGGTCTCCTTGCCCAGATAATGGTCGATCCGGTAGATCTGGCGTTCACTCAGACAGCTGCGCAATGCGCGGTCGAGCGCTTTCGCGCTCTCCAGATCGCGCCCGAAGGGTTTCTCGATGACCACATGCCGCCACGGCATGCTGCTGACCGGGTCCTCCGCAAGCAGTCCTGCGCGGCAGAGATGTTCCACCACGGTCATATAGACGGTCGGCGCGGTGGAAAGGTAGTAGATGCGGCAGGCGTTGTCGTTGGAGAGCGCGTGCTCGATTTCGCGGAGCGCGGCATCCAGACGCGCATAAGTAGCCTCCGCGTCGTAGTCGCCCGCATGGTAAAAAAGCTTTTTCAGAAAGGAGTCGATCTGCCCGTGACGCTCCGGCGGATTTTTTTCCGTCAGAAGCGCTCGAACGGTTTCACGGTAGTCGTCATGCGTCATGGGAGCGCGCCCGCAGGCGACCACAGCGGATTTATCGTGAAAAAGTCCGCGCCGATGCAGACTGAACAGCGACGGGATCAGTTTTCTGTTGGCGAGATCCCCGAGTGCGCCGAAAATGACAACAGTATCCGGGATCGGGCTGACCTCCATGCAGAAACCGCCGCGCCACCGGTATTGACCGGACAGATCCATTTCAAGCTCCTTTTGCAAAAACAGGAAAACTCCCGCCGGCATGTTTTCATCCGTGCGGGAGGAATTTTCTCTGCACGGGAAGAGGGATGAAGCGCCCCCTTCCCCGACAGGTGTCACTCATGCTTTCCGAGATAATCGGCAACGCCCTCGGCGGTGGGTTTCATTCCTTCGTCGCCGAGATGCCAGTTCGCGGGACAGACATCACCGTATTTCTCCGTGAACTGGAGCGCGTCGAGCGTCCGGAGAACCTCATCGACATTTCTTCCCAGCGGCAGATCGTTGATCGTCGCATGCCGGACGATGCCGAGCTTGTCGATGATGAAAAGTCCGCGCAATGCGACGGAGTTGTCAAACAGGACCTCGTAATTGCGCGAGATCGATTTCGTGACGTCCGCGACCATCGGGAACTGAACATTGCCGATGCCGCCTTTCTTCGGCTCGGTGGATTTCCACGCAAAGTGGGAGTATTCCGTATCGGTGGAAACGGAGATCACTTCGCAGTTCCGCTTCTTGAATTCATCCAGCTTCCGGTTGAAGGCGATGATTTCAGACGGGCAGACAAAAGTGAAGTCCATCGGATAGAAAAACAGCACCACATATTTCCCCCGGTATTCCGAAAGGGTGAGCGGGGCGATGCTGAAATCCGGATAGACGGCGTTAGCGGTGAAATCGGGAGCTTCTCTGGTAACCAACATTTTCTGATCCTCCTGTGAGTTGAGTTGACGGAAAAAGGGACATCCAAAATCCCCCCGTTTTATAACTTAAATCGGAATTACTGATTTTCAAGCATTATCAGGAATTTTTCTCAAAAATTATTTTTCTTTTATTGATCTGCACTTTGCAGAAGCTGCTTTTCCTGTCGGCAGACTTGAAGAAAATCAAAGATAAAAATGAGAAACACTTTTTTCATTAAATTTCGATCCAGCGGAATAAGCTGGTCGCCGCAGTCGATACCCCCTTACTGGCGTGAACTCTGGACCGGGATGGTTCATTTTACGGGATTTCTCTCATATTTCAGGAGCGCTTGCCGCGGAACGTCGGAAATGGTCCTCCAGCTCAATTCGGATGGCAGGAGGCGGATCTGTTTTTCAGGATGCCTTCGCCAATCATCAGAATCCCGGAAGGTTTTTCCGAAAATTCCCGGAAACCGAAAATTCCTCCTGGACATGACACCTCCACCCGCTGCGAAGAATTGCCGTCATGGGCAAGCGTGAATCTGCCGCGGACAGAACCGTCGTTCACAAGTTCCAGTGTGACAGAATTCTTCCCGCCTTCTTCCTGAGCCAGTCCGATTACGGCGGAAAACGAGCGGAACATTCCTTTCGGCAGCTGAAAAAGAAGCGAGTTTTCATAATGAACGCCAAAGGAAATGCCATGCTGGAATACCGTGTTTTTTCCATGAATGTTCAGCATCAGCGGAACCGATTTCCCGTTCCGGTCGTAACTGGTATCCCGCCCGCAGGAGCGGAAGCGGAACGCCATGGATGCGCTTCCGCCGAAAGGAAACTCGAACGGCTCGATTTCCGTCAGCAGATAATCATGGGGTTCGGCAGCAGCTCCCCTGCGGAGTGCGAATATGGTGTGAAGGAGATCCGCACAGAGTGTCACAGCATTGCGGTACATCCGCCGGACAGGACGCTCGAGATCTTCCGCGGTCCCCTTCCTGTATCTTTCCATCAGATATTGAAAACAGCAGCGTCTGGAATCCTGATTCCTCCGCACGTATTCCGTATAGAGATTCATCACAACCTCTTCGACGGAATTGCCGAGCTGCCGCGGGCGGTAATCCGGAATGTCCGGAAGATCCAGAGCGGATAACGCAACCAGCTGGACGGTCGGCGGCTCCTCAAAAAAATCCAGCCGGTCCAGGAACATCAGATCCGCGCCGCCGGCCCCTTCCAGAGCATGCAGGGAAAAAAGGGCATCTTCCAGGGCATGAAGCAGAGTCCCGGCAAATTTCAGCATCTCTTCCGAGTCTCCGGCTTCAAGGCATCCGGTCAGATAGTGGCGGAATCCGTTTGTCATATGAAGATGATTTTCATTGCGGAACTTGCGGAGACGCCGCAGTTTTCCATCCCGGAAGGTCCAGTAACGGTAAAGTTCCTCATAAGGGGTGCAGGGCGGGTAGTGAAACTGCACGCCGTCCGTTTCGAAATAATAAGGTGCGAGGCGGACCGGATCGGAAAAATATAGATCGGGATATTGACAGTATTCCCCGATCAGTCCGGCTGTGGAAAATTCGCCGCTGTCAACCAGAGCCGCGGCGTTTGCGGTGATTTTTGAATGTTCCCTGCTGTTCGGCATATTTTGCAACCTGCTTTATTCAGAACCTGAGACTCCTGAGACAACTCGTTTCTTTCCAAGGAGATGCAGAAGATCGGCGGCAGCCTGCATCCCGGGGATTGCGCTTGCAACATATCTGCTGTAAAGATATAATACAGTATTATAATACAGTTTATTGAAAAGTCAATGAAAACAAGGAAGGGCGTTCCAGAAAAAAGAAGAAAAAAAATTGAAAAAACAGGAATCTGAAGTATATTCTGACAATAGTTGATATTTCATCACCGGAGTCGAAGATGCGCAAGCATTCAGAAAAAAGCCCCCTGTATCTGATGCCGGAAAAGGTGGACCGCAGCAAAGCCCTCCCCGTTTACCAGCAGATTTGCAACCAGTTGCGCAAGGAACTGGTTCTCAACGGATACCGGCGCGGCGAACGGTTTTATTCCTATCGCAAACTGGGGGAACTCTACAATGTGGAACTTCGAACCGTCATGGCAGCACTGGAACCGCTTCTGCAGGACGGGCTTCTGATCAAACGCGCCGCCAGCGGCATATACGTGGGAGATGCGATAGACAAGGACATTTCGCCCCGGGAAGTCGGGACGGTCTGGTATGCCGTAATCGGAGAAAAGTTCTCCCATCCGTTTTATTTCAATGTTTTTGAAGGCGTGGAAGCCGAGGCGGAACGTTTCGGACTGCGGGTCATGGTCGGCTTGAAAAAGGATATCCGCAGTTTTGAACGCTGGTTCTGCCCGCAGCCCGGTGACGGACTGATCATCACCGGCTGCTGCACCCGGGAATACCTGGATGCCGTCGGGGCCAAATGCAATGACAACATCATTGTCGTCGGAAGTTACGATTTTACCGGCGATTTCGGCTGTGTCACGAGCAATTATCACCGCGCGGTGCAGAAAGCCCTGGACATGGCACTGGATTCCGGATGCCGCCGGATCGGAATCATCTCCAATTCGGTGAAACGTCTGATTTCCATGGAACTCTACGCCGCGGCGGACGCCTGCCGCCGCGCTCACGCGGGAATGATCGAGGATGTCTGCCATGTAACCGATCCGGACGAAAACGGTTATGAGGCGATGAAACGACTGAGCGAATTCAAGCCGGATTGCGTCCTGCTGACGGAACCGGCGTTCATCGGCGCCATGGAATATCTTCAGACACACGCTCTGCGCTGTCCGGAAGACGTGTTTATCATCCGCTACGGCAAGGAAATCAATGACGAGCGCTATCTGAATCTCGCGGCGGTGAATGTCGAGAGCGACAGTGAAATTCTCGGTCGCAACGCATTGCGGATGCTGATCGCCAACAGCAAGGACACCTTGCGCTTTGATATGACGCTTTCCGTTCCATCCCGGAAAAAGTGATCCTCTGATTTCCCGATGGAGGCGTATGCCTCTCCTGCTTTTATGGATTCCGCCCCTGAAATCCCGCAGATGCTCTGACGCTCCTGGAAAAGAGATCTTTTTTCTTTCCCTCCCTTGACAAATGAGGGGAAATGAACTATAATATATGTTATACAAATATACATCAGTTTTATTATAACACAAAAAGATGCTCCTCTCTGATGAGAACAATGCGGATCAAAGTAATTTTAATGGATGTCGACGGAACCATGACGAATCCTGGCGGGGAAAACCGGATCATGGATCAAACTCCTCTGGAGCATCTTGTGCAGTTCGTAATGACACGGCATGGCGTCAGTGCGCAGGAGGCGATGCGGAAAATCCTCGATTGCGGCAATCCGGAGCTCTGCTGCCTGTCTGAACTGCTCCCGAAGCTCGGCATCGACGAGGAGCCCTATTTCCAGGCGCTGAAAAAAGATCTGGCGGAACACATTTCCATTCCGGATGACACCCTTTCCTTTCTCCGCGCGATGAAAGAAAAGGGGATTCCCGTCTGCGCGGCAACGACGAATTCGCGTTTCATGGTGCTTGCGAAACTGGCTGTCCGCGGAATTGCCGACCGGAACGGATGTGAATATTTAAGTGCCTTTCATTCCGGGAATGAATTTCAGGATCCGCGCGGGAAGTTTTCCGGGAACTATTTCCCGAACATCCTGAACTGTCACGGGTATCCTCCCGACAGGACCATCATGATCGGCGATGAACCCGAGTACGACCTGCATCCCGCGCTGAAAGCCGGCATCCGGTATGCAGCGATCCTCCGTCGGGATCAGAAGGAAAGTCTGCTCCTGCGTGACGGCGGGATGTTTGTAAATTCACTGAAGGTCCTCGCGGACAGGATGGAAAAGGCGGATTGATAAACGACAGAGAAAAAAGGAGGCTGAGATGCGGATTCGAATAAAACAAAGAAATGGCAGGAAGGAAATTTTTACATTGATTGAGCTTCTCATCGTGATTGCGATCATCGCGATCCTGACGGGTCTGCTCCTTCCGGCATTGAGCAAGGCGAAAGGCGCGGCTCTGAGAACATCCTGTATGAGCAACATGCGGCAGCTGAACTTCGTCATAGAAAACTATACAATGGATTTTCATGACTATTATTTCCCGCAGCGGGATGATGTGATGATTGGAAATTCAGGTGCGGGAACCGGGAAAGTCTGGTATGAAAAGAACGGGCCGGCCTTTCAATATATCAAGACGCAGAAGCTTGTTGTCTGCAAGGCCTTCCGACCAGCCGACACACTCGTGGGAAATACCAGCAAATACGGACATTATGCCGTAAACAGGGACTGCTTCATGGGATATGGATTCAACTGGACACAATACCCGGGCGGCCTGAAAAAAACGCAGGTGAAAAATCCTTCCTTTAAACTCCTGATCGCCGAACACAGATACGCTCCGGACGGATTCAAATATGATCAGCTGAAGCTGGATCCGGGAGCCACGAGTTTCCGCTTTCCGCATCTTGAACGCATGAACATTCTCACTGCGGACGGCAGAGTGCTGTCTGCGAAAAAGAGTGAACTTCTGGATACGGAAAACAACCGGCTTTTCCTTGCACTGGCCTATCCGTGGTCGCAGAATCCAAAACCGGCACAGTTTCCATACTGAATCATTTTCTGTTAAAAAGTAAAGATTGAGAGAAAGGAGCATCTCCATGAAGAAAACATTGCGGAATGTTTTACTCGGGGTCTCTATTGCCGCAATTGCGGCGAAAGCGGAGGCACAGAGTCTGAATTTTGTAATTCCCCGGGTGGAGACCGCTTCCAGCACTTATAAACTGGATGGGAAATTAACGGACAAGGTATGGGAAAAGGCCGCCTTGATCAGGGATTTTGTCCCTGCAGGATTCAGCGGGAAAGCTCCGCCGGCATCCCCGGTAAAAAACCGGACATCCGTCAAGGTTTTTTATGATGTCGATGCCATCTATCTGGGCTTTACATGCCTGGACCGGGACATCGGAAAAGTGATTCCCGGACTGCCTGCCGGACAGACGGTCGACGTCCCGATTGCGGGGAATGACGACTGCCTGGAAATCCTGCTTTTCCAGCCCGGCTCGGACAAGAGATATTATCATCTGCGGATTGTTCCCTCCGGAGCGAAAGAGGATGCCGCAAATCTTCTTCTGGCACCCGGAAAATTTCAGCGAGACAACACATGGAACGGCAATTGGCAGGTAAAAACCTCAAAGGATGACAAAGCCTGGTATGCGGAAGTAAAGATCCCGTTCGAAATGTTTGCACAATCCGAGGAGGGATTTCTGAGTGCGACTCCGGCAAAAGGCGATCGAATCAGGATGAATCTGGGACGTGTATGTTCCACATCCGCGGAAGTGACGACCTGGATTCCCGGCCCCCATGGCTTTCACAGTAAATTTGCCTCCTGCGAATTTGCCGGAATGCCTTATGGAGATATACGCGTGGAGCAGGAAAAAGTGCAACGGCTCAATAATGGAAGAAACATTTACTGTTTTTCGGTGAAAAACACCGCGTCCCGTCCGGCAAAACTCCGCATTACGGCAAATCTCACGGAGGACGAGCCAGACCCGGAAAAACGCAGGGAAATGCTGCGGAAACGTTCCTGGCAGAAACCCGTTAAAAAAACAAAAGTTCTGGACCGGACTCTCGATGCGGAAGCAGGCGCAAAAATTCCCGTGACACTGGAATTCGATCTCCTTCACGGCGGTGAAAAAACTCTGGATATCAATATCGACTGGCTGAGAATGAAGCACAATATCTGCCGCGCTCATGCTGTCAATACCATTTATGACATCCGGGAAGGTTTGAAAAAGAATACAGAAAAAATGACGAGCCTGCAATCCGTGCTGCAGGACGCCGCCGGCAAACATTTTGCAATTGACTCCGAAGTGAGAAAACAGCTTTTGGAAGCCGGAAATCTTCTGAAAAGAGCTTCCGGAACCAACGAATCACCGGAGAATACCGTCGAAGCTCTCAGGCGGGCGGAAGCGCTGCTGAAAACAATTGATTTTCAGATTTCGACACGCGTCCTTCCCGGACTGTGGAATCTGGCACAGGGCAGAGGAAACGCCTCTTTTGCCATCGGCACGGCTGACGCGGGGGAAAAGGTGTTCCGCGACCTGCCTTTCCACGGAAAATTCAAGAGCGATGTATCTTTGAATCTGGCGGGAAACGAGTATGAATCCGCCCAATTCGTGATTTTTTACCTGCAGGGAAAAAAGGACAAAATCAAAGTTTCCTGCGCGGGGTTGAAAAATGAGTCAGGAGCAGTCATCCGAATGGATCAGATCACGTTCAATCCGGTCGGTTATGTCAATATCGGAGACAGCGGGCATCATACACATATCGGCTACTGGCCGGATGTGCTTTACCGGGGAAATGAAATTTCTCCGCCTCGGAAAGGAACCATTCAGCCGCTCATGCTGACCGTCAAAACGGATTACGGACAGGCGCCCGGATTTTATCAGGGGAAAGTGCTCTTCGACAATGGACGCGATGTGCATGAAATAAAGCTGCAGGTCCGCGTCTATCCATTTTCCCTCCCGGAAACCAAAAGCCTCAGGATGAACATCTGGTTCCACGGAACCCGCATTCAGACTTTTTACGGCGATTTCACTCCCGCACGCTTTGAGCAGATCATGAGTGTCATGGGACGCTATCACTTTGCAGCCGGAATCCGGGACAATCGCTTCCGCTCCCTGCTGCGGGTCCGGGAAAAAAACGGGCACTATGAATTTGATTTTTCACGCATGACCCCTTAAGCATCGTTGCATAAATTTCTATATCAATAAATTCCAGATACCCAGCCCGACATTGAGAGGCGTTGCCAAGCGTCCGTTGATTCTTGCCGACATGACTTTTCTGACGCGGCTCAGAAGCTCAGAAATTCCGCCGTTG
>CASEFP010000140.1 GCA_949287225.1 uncultured Lentisphaeria bacterium | reverse complement strand
CCTATATGCTCGAGGACTACCGTCCTTCGGATGAATCGCTGGTCATGCATCCGGACATCGGAAAATGAAAACCTCCACCGCGAAAAAACTCAATGAGCTCTGTTTGAGTGCGCCGTCGATGATCTGGCTGATCCTCTGGTTTGTCATCCCGACGGTCATCGTGTTCCTGATGGCGTTTAAACCCGTGGACCCCTGGGGCGGCATCGGCTCCGGCTGGACGCTCCAGACCCTCCGCGAGCTCTCGAATCCGAACTATCCGGAGATTGTCGTGCGGACGCTGCTGCTCGGCATCGGCTCGACCGCGATCTCGATTCTGATCGCGCTGCCGCTCGGGTATTATCTGGCGCGCGTCTCAAGAAAACTGCGCGATCTGCTGCTTCTGCTCATCATCATTCCTTTCTGGACCAACTTCCTGATCCGTATTTTCGCCTGGAAGGTGCTTCTTCATGCCGAGGGGCCGCTGGCGCACCTCCTCACGTTCCTCGGAATTCTGAAACCGGATGCAACACTCCTCTACAACCCGTGGGCGGTGCTTGCAGTGATGGTCTACTCCTATCTGCCGTTTGCGATTCTTCCCGTCTACGCGGCGGCGGAGAAGTTCGATTTTTCGCTGATCGAGGCGGCGCAGGATCTCGGGGCGACCCGGCTTCAGGCGTTTTTCCGCGTTTTCCTTCCGGGGATCAGCCGCGGCATCTGGACCGCCGTCATCGTCGTGCTGATTCCGGCATTGGGCGCCTACCTGATCCCCGACCTTGTCGGCGGAACAGCAAGTGAACTCATCGGCGACAAGATCGCCCAGCGGACGTTCATCGACCGCAATCTGCCGCATGCCAGCGCACTTTCCGCGCTTCTGATGTTCGTGGTCATGATCCCGATTTTCTTCGTCGTCTTTTTCACCGGCCCAAGGAAGTCCATCACGGGAACGCGCCATTCCCGGGGAGTGAAGCAGAAATGAAGGAGCATTACCTGACAAAGCGCAGTTTCTTCCCGAAATTCGTCACGTGGGCGACGATCGTATTTTTCTATATTCCGCTTCTGGTGGTCGCGGTCAACTCCTTCAACCGGAGCAAGGGCGGCGGCGTCTGGAAGGGATTCACGCTCCAGTGGTATCAGCAGCTCTTTTCCGATATGCGGATCTGGGAGGCGCTGCGCAACACGCTTGTCATCGCCTCGATCGCGACCGTCGCGGCGACCGTGCTCGGGACGCTCTGCGCCTTTGCGCTGCACCGCTATCACAACCGCCTTCAGAAAACCCATTACATGCTGGTCTATCTGCCGCTGATTGTGCCCGACATCCTGCGCGGAATCAGCATGCTTCTGCTGTTTGTTCTCCTGTTCGCCTGGGTCAATCCGCTGCTGCGGCAGACGCTCGGCATCCGGATGAATCTCGGGATCACGACGATCATCATCGCGCACATCACCTTCTGTCTGAGCTATGTGGCGATGGTCGTGCTGGGGCGGCTCCAGGATTTTGATTTTTCGCTCTACGAGGCTGCGCTGGATCTCGGTGCAAACAAGTTCCAGGCCTTCTTCAAGGTCGTGGTGCCGGCGATTATGCCCGGCATTCTCGCGGGTGCTCTCCTTTCGTTCACGCTCTCGCTGGACGATTATGTCATCACGTTTTTTGTTGCGGGGAAGGGGTCCCTGACGCTTCCCATTTACATCTACGGATCCATGAAACACGGCAATCCGGCGGTTATCAACGCGCTTTCCGTGATTCTGCTGATCGTCACGTTCATCACGGTCTATGTTGTGCAGAAACTTCTGGAGGATAAGAAATGAAGAGAGTTTTTCTGTTTGCCTTGTTCTGTCTGGCGGGTCTTCTCGCTTCCTGCGGGGGAAAACCGGTGCTTTACATCTACAACTGGGGCGACTATGTCTCTCCGGAAGTCGTCAGGAAGTTCGAAAAGGAGTTCAACTGCCGCGTCGCGCTGGATTTCTTCGATTCGAATGAGTCGATGTACGCCAAGCTCAAGGCGGGGGGAGGGGGCTACGACCTGATCGTGCCGTCCACCTACATGACGGACATGATGTACGACCAGAAGATGCTGCTTGAACTGGACCGAAGCCGCCTGCCGAACCTGAAATACATTGATCCGGAGTATCTGGCGAAGGTGCGTGATTCGGAGATGAAGTATTCCGTGCCGTATCTGGTCAGTTTCACCGGAATCGGCTACAACAGAAAGAAGGTCCGGAACTTCGAGCCCTCCTGGCGCATGTTCGAGCGGGAGGAGATCAAGGGCCGTTGCGTCCTTCTGAACGATCCGCGCCAGGCGATCGGCGCAGCGCTGATCACGCTCGGATTCGATCCGAACACCCGGAATCCGGAGGAGATCTCCAAAGCTGCGGAACTGGTGATCCAATGGCGGAAAAACATTGCCAAATTCGATGTGGACGAGGCAAAACGCAGTCTGATCTCCGGCGAGTTCTGGCTGATTCAGACCTACAGCGGCGATATGCTCCAGGCGCTGGACGAGAACGAGAATATTGAATTTGTCTTTCCGAAGGAGGGATATATCTTCACAGCGGATACATTCGTGATTCCTGCCGACGCGTCCAATATTGATCTGGCGTATGCGTTCATCAACTTCATGCACCGTCCGGAGATCGCGGCGGAGAACATGAAATTCGTGAAATACCGCTGCCCGAATGTGGAGGCGCTTAAACTCCTTCCCGAGCCGCTGCGGAGCCGTCCGAGCATCAATCCGTCGAAAGCGCAGTGGGATGCGGCGCGCCCGACGCTCGATCTTGGCGCCGATACGAAGCTCTACAACGCGGCATGGGACCGCATCAAAAGCGGCAGCGCCGACTGAAGGCAAAACGCGTCATAGCAGATTTTCGTTCCTGCTTGTTCCTGTGTTCTCTGCGAGGAACTTCAGGACCGCGTTCCGGACCGTATCCGTTTCAATTTCCCTGACACATGGGTATACTGCCGGGTTCGTTTCCTTCCTGCAGAGCCAGTTGCAGCGGGCGCAGTCGCATTCTGTATGGAAATATTCAACCGTATTATAAAGCGGATTCGGCGCATATGCGCCCCAGTGTCCGAGGCCGATCGTGCAGAAGGTCTTTCGTCTGAGAATTGCGGCAATATGAAGAGCTCCTGTGTCATTAGTGATAATGAAGCGAGCATTTTCTACGAGAGCTATCAGTTCCAGGAGTGTTGTTTTTCCACATAAATCTGTGATATTTTTCCTGGAAGTGCAATCCTTGGTCACTTTGCAGACAATTTTCATATCGTTTGCGGAACCTGTCATGACAGCATGTAAATCCGGACGGAATTCCGTTATGACGTTTATGATTGATGCAAATTTTTTTACATCCCAGTTTTTGTGAGAATTTGCCGAACCCGCAATGACAAGATAATAATTGCCTGTATCTGGAAGTGGAGGAGACGGCAGAGGCCTTAAGAAATCCAGATTGGCAGGAACGGACAGAAACTTTGTACCCAGTGCCGCGGAGGCAAGCGCGGTTTCGTTTTCCTGCAGCGTTTTTTCCGGATTGTATTCCAGAATAGACGAATAGATGAATTTTGATCTGTTGCGGAATTCTGCAATTCCGGGATAGACGGGAAAGGCGTTGAAATTTTCCAGAACGAATTTCCGCTCTGCTTTTGTAAAATATGCAATGTAGTCTTCAATGCCGCAGCGTCCGAAAACCATCAGATTGATTACAGTTTCCGCCTGAATACCGGCAAATTGACGCAATACAGCGATTCTTGTTAAGAAATTTCCCATTGGGTTTCGCAATGGGATTGTTATGATGTTGTCGAAGAAGGGGCATCTGCTGGCAAAATCCAGCATATTTTCCGAAACGACCACGGTAACGGTGCTGCCGCGTTTTTTTGCTGCATCATAGATCTGCATCATAAGCGGAATGGATATCAGGAAATCTCCGAGCCCGTCATTGCGAAGCAGGAGAATTCCGTGTTTTTCCTTTTTCCCGAAACGGAGACGCACACAAAAATACGTGATTGCGAATTTCAGATAAAAACAGAATCCGGATTTCAATTTCGACAGGATTGACATGATCTTTTCCCGTTTTTCAGTATTCAATCAGCGCAGGGATTCCAATTCATCGTCGTCTGATTGAAAGATGGATTCCTGCATTCCGGTTCGGAGAATGCAGCAGAATTGATTCCCTGTTCCCATACTATATTTGCATGCAATTCCAAATCAAGCATGAAAGGATGCAGGATTCACGAATTTTTCTCTGTAATTTTTCTGAAAAGCCCTTGATTTTTTGAAATAAATTGCTATAATAGTAATATTATGAATCAGCTGCCCGCACAAAAAGTAGATGGTCTGATCGACGGCATGGCGCTTCTGGAGGAGCTCGCCGCGCACAGAGAGCCTGTCGCCGGGGTGGAACTTGCGCGCAGACTCGGGATGAGTCCGGTCCGGGTGAACCGTCTTCTGAAGACATTCGCCTACCTCGGGTATGCCCACCGCACATCGTCGCGGAAATACGCGCCGGGGCCCGCGCTGCATGTTCTCGCGGCGGAAAGCCTGGCGACTTCGGGGCTTCTCCGGAATGCGTATCCGTATCTCGAACAGTTGAGCTCCATTGTACCGACTGTTGCGCTTGGCGTGCTCTGGAAGGAGAAGGTCTGCTATCTCTTCCATCGCAGCTGCGGTGCAGGCATGGGAAGCGGACTGAGCCCGGCCTTTCTATATGACTGGCAGGGGTCCAGCATCGGACATGCACTGATGGCGGAACGGAGCTTCGAGGAAATTCCCGGGCTGACTCCGGAACTGGCAAAACAGCTTCAGAATACCAGAAAAAACGGGTATGCGCTTGTCCGGAAGACGGGGCATTACACGCTTGCCGTGACCATCGGGACGCCCGCCTCGGCCGCTCTTGCCGCGTCCGGGATGAAGACGCTTGACGAGATCCCGGCTCTTGCCGCGCGCCTGAAAGAATATGCCGTTCAAATCGCAGGATGAGTTTCAACAATATTCCGATAGAAAACTTGGAGAAGGAGGACAGGAGATGAAAACAATCAAACATCAGGCTGAGTTCTGCGTGATCGGCGGAGGCCTCGCCGGCATGTGCGCGGCAATTCAGGCCGCACGGCACGGAATCAAAACCATTCTCATGCACGAGCGTCCCGTGCTTGGCGGAAACGCCTCGAGCGAAATCCGCATGTGGGTCTGCGGTGCAACCGGCTGTCTGGAAACGGGGCTTGTCGAGGAGTTCCGGCTTGAAAATCTCTACCGCAACACCTATCCGAATTTCTCCGTATGGGACAGCATTCTTTATGAAAAAGTGAAATTCCAGGACAATCTGACCTGTCTGCTCAACTGCTCCTGCCAGGATGCGGCAATGGACGGAAAGAAAATCAAATCCGTCACCGGCTGGCAGATGACCACGCAGACCTTCCACGAGGTCGAGGCGGACTTTTTCGCAGACTGTTCCGGCGACAGCATTCTCGCTCCTCTGAGCGGAGCCGAATTCCGGCTCGGGCGTGAACCGAAAAGCGAATTCAACGAATCGCTCGCCCATGAGAAAGGCGACAGCCAGACCATGGGGATGAGTTGTCTGCTTCAGGCACGTGAAACCGACTCTCCGAAGAAGTTCATCCCGCCGAAATGGGCGAAGAAATATCCGGACGACGCTTCGTTTCCGGAACGCGAACACACCTTCACAAAATGGCAGAACTTCTGGTGGCTGGAACTCGGCGGGGATCAGGACTCCATCGGCGACACCGAGGAGGTCCGTGACGAACTGCTCAAGGCGGCCTTCGGCCTCTGGGACCACATCAAGAACCACGGCGACCACGGTGCGGACAACTGGGAGCTCGACTGGGTCGGCTTCCTTCCCGGCAAGCGGGAAAGCCGCCGCTATGTCGGCGATTACATCATCAACGAGAACGACGTTCTTTCCGGCGGAAAGTTCGATGACATGATCGCCTACGGCGGCTGGCCGATCGACGACCATCATCCGGGCGGATTCCGTTATTTCGGCCCGCCGAACACGCACATCCAGCCGAAGCAGCCCTACGGCATTCCGATCCGTTCGATCTACTCGCACAACATAGACAATCTGCTTTTCGCCGGACGCAACATCAGCGCAAGCCACACGGCGCTGAGTTCCACCCGCGTCATGGCGACCTGCGCGACCCTCGGACAGGCGGCCGGAGCGCTCGCCTGTTTTGCGGTTCAGAACAAGACCACTCCGCGGGAGGCGGCGAAGGCACACATCCGTGAAATCCAGGCGATGCTCATGGACGACGACTGCTATCTGCCCGGCTTCAAGCGCCCGATCTCCGCACTCTGCGCAGGTGCGAAACTGACGGCGACTTCCGGCGATCCGGAACCGCTCCGCAGCGGAACAGACCGCGACATCGACGGCGAGGTCAACGCCTGGAGCGGATGTGCCGGCGACAGTGTCGAATATGATTTCGGACATGAAGTCTCCTTCCGGGAGATCCGCATTGTCTTCGACAGCGATCTCAAGCGCCCGCCGCACAACATGATCGCCAACTATTTTGCGAAGGGCGCGAAATATGCGCCGCCGGAAACCCTGGTCAAGGCGTTCCATATCGAGGCGGACGGGAAAGAGATTTTCCGTGAAACGAACAATTATCAGAGATTCGTTCCGCTTGCAGTCACGGGAACGACTTCCAAAGTGCGTCTGATCATTGACGAAGTCTATGGGGAAGGCGCGAAAAAGGTATATGCCTTTGATGTGAAGTAATTCTTTCCCCGATTTTCACGATAATCCCCGCGGCAGGATATTTTCCCGTCGCGGGGATTGCATTTCCGCCCGGAGGAAGTATAGTATATGCCTGTTCTGCAACAGGGGTGACATCATGTTTGCTTTTCTTCAGAAAGTCAGCCGGGTTCTGGCGAACCAGACCGCGTTTTTCGTGATTCTTGCCGGGCTTGCGGCCTATTTTTATCCGCCGCTGTGCCTGTGGGTGAAGGGGACCGCCCAGACCGTTGTACTCGGAATCATCATGCTGACCATGGGCATGACGCTGACGCAGTCCGATTTCCGGATTCTGGCGCAGCGCCCGCTGGATATTTTCATCGGAGCGTGCGCGCAATATACCCTGATGCCGCTTCTCGCCTGGGCGCTGGTGCATTTCTTCCATCTGCCCAAAGGCATTGCGGTCGGGCTTCTGATCGTGGGAACCTGCCCCGGCGGCGTTTCCAGCAACATCATGAGCTATCTGGCGCACGGGGATGTCGCCTTCAGCGTCGGAATGACGACTGCGAGCACGCTTCTGGCTCCTGTCATGACGCCGCTTCTGATGGAATGGCTTGCAGGTGAGACGGTGCATGTCGATACCTGGGGAATGTTCCAGAGCATTCTGATTGTTACCTTGATACCGGTCGGTGTCGGCGCGGTTCTGAATTTCTTTTTCGGGAAGGCGCGCTCCTACCGCGAGGCGATGCAGATCATGCCGGCGGTCAGCGTGATCGGACTGGCGTGCATCGTCGGAGGGATCATGAGTTATCACGGCGACCGCTTTTTCACTTCCGGGGTCATGATTTTCCTGATTGTCGCACTTCATAACACGCTCGGCTATGCGACCGGTTATCTGGTCGGGAAGGCGACTGGAATGAATCCGACGAAATGCCGCACGATCTCCATTGAGGTCGGCTGTCAGAACGCGGGACTCGGCACCCATCTGGCAACGGTGCACTTTCCGGCGCTCCCCGAGGCGGCGCTGGCCTCTGCCGTCGCATGCGTCTACCACAGCATCAGCGGAACGGTGCTTGCGAATCTATTTGCGCTGCATGACCGCTGGAAAGGAAAAACGGAAGAGGCAGCCGGAGATCACCTGAAAACGGAATAGGTGTTCCTGCCGGATTTTGACTTGAAATTGTTTTTCCGGATGCTATCTTTGGGATTCCGGGAGTTTCCGCTGTGTCTGCCATCCGGCGGAACAGCGGTTATGTGACGGCGGAGAAACCATATGGGAAGGAGCAGACAGCAGTCATGGGTGGGCAGAAGAGTTCCATTTCTGTTCTGATCGGTGCCTTTCATGGTGAAAAATACATCACTGCGCTGCTGGAAAGCCTTTTCCGGCAGACCCGGGTTCCCATGGAGATCCTCATCGGAGACGATTCGGCAGACGATGCGACATTTCGAGCTGTGGAGTCGGTGCGCGGCCGCTATTCCGGCAATCTCCGTTACATACGGAACAGTGAACGTCTGGGGGTTACGAAGAACTTTGTGAATCTGGTCCGGGAGGCGAAGGGAGACATTATTTTCTTCTGTGATCAGGATGATGTCTGGCTTCCTTCCAAAATTGAAATTCTTGCCGGGCATCTGGAATCCGGATCGGACATCCAGGTGGCGGCGTGCGGCAGTCTCCTGGTGGACGACAATCTGAACAGTCTTCATGAATCGCTGCTGCAGAATGTTTCCGGTCTGCTTGATACGTTCCAGGGTGGAACCGTCCCGTTCCCGTATATTCTGCTGCAGAAAATCAGTTTTGTGGGGCATAATCTGGCGATGAAGAAAACATTCCGGGAGCAGTTTCTCAAAATTCCGGATGACTACGGCTTTTATCATGACCTCTGGCTGACACAGATTGCCGCTCTCTGTGATGTGCTCTCCTGCGTCAACAAGGATCTGACCTATTACAGAATCCATTCGCAGAATCTCTCCGCTCCGGTTTTTCCGAGTCGTCAGCGTTCTCTGATCGGACGTGTCAGGCAGATTTTTTTCTGTTCGGAAGATTTCTCCCAGACGCTTCGAATGCAGGAGGCGCTTCTTCAATTCGTTAAAATTACGCCCGGTCTTCCCGCGGAGAACTGCGCCTTTCTGAAAGATTGTCATCGTTATTTTTCTGCACGAGGAAGAGTGCGTTCCCTGATGCGCCCGTTTCGTTTTCTGGCGTTGACGCCTTCTCTGCTGCGGGATTATTTCCGCATTGGAACCGGATGGCGCGGGCTGTTGCGCGATCAGCTCCTCTGATTGATTCAAAAAAAACAGTTTCATACAGCGATGCTCTGCATCGCAAAAATGCTTCGTGCAGGACTCTCAGTCCTGCCGCGGTCCAGCTGCGTAAGCTGGTCGCCGCAGGCGAAATCCCCGATACCGCGTATGCTTGCAT
>CASEFP010000139.1 GCA_949287225.1 uncultured Lentisphaeria bacterium | reverse complement strand
TTTGCCGTCAATCAGGTTGAACGTGATGGAAACATCTTTGTCGTCCATGTCGATAACATTGCCTGTACAAACGATACGCACTTTTTGTTTCATTGCGTTAAGTTCATACATCGCGTTCAGAGCTTCAGTTTCTTCGTTCATGTTCATAATTTATAACCTTTCTTGTTTTAAGTTAAACGGGATAGCCCACGGTGGGCTATCCCTTGTGTTTTGTTATTAGTCGAATGGAAGCTCACGTTTGAGCATTTCTTCGTGG
This sequence comes from uncultured Lentisphaeria bacterium, assembly GCA_949287225.1. Lineage (GTDB taxonomy): Bacteria > Verrucomicrobiota > Lentisphaeria > Victivallales > UBA1829 > UBA11452. Next base: position 9,258 of record CASEFP010000139.1, on the reverse strand, counting down.
TAGCGATGGTACATACGTTTGATGTCATCATCAGACATCTTTTTGATACGGAAATCGGCCATCCAATCGGATTTCTTTACTTTGGCAGCGGCTTCTTTTGCAGCTTTATCTTCGAGAAGAATTGCGAGATGTTCTTCGTAATGCTTTTTACGACTGTGGGAGATTCAAACCATTGACCTTTTTTGACAGGAAATTCCACGTTTTTCTGTGCGTCTTCATTGACATAGACGCGGAATCCTTTTCCCTCAATCGCGCGGATCCGGGAAGGGAGTCCCTGAATCCGCTTGACACTGCCGGAGACCAGCATTGCGCCGATTTTGCTCAGTTCCAGGTTTGCATCGGCGAATTCCCTCCACCAGTCGGAATAGATCTCTTCGCAGGCGTGTCCATACCAGCCGATTCCGGTGGCGCCGTGCGTGACGGCATTCCAGATCATGAAACGCAGCTCCGCACCATTGGGAAGGCGGTTGTTTCCCCAGCGCATTCCCTGAAGGATCATCCAGACAGGTTTCTGATTCCAGACCAGCTTGTGCGAGAGATCCGTGTAGTCTCCGACACAGGAAAGGGTCTTGTTCGGCAGGTTGTTGTGCCCGATGCTCTGCGGAACCGGATAGATGTCGACGCCTGTGACGTCACAGGCACGTGCATAGCGGCGCACCGCCTCGAATTTCTGGCGCGGATCATTTGGGTCTCCGGTCAGGCGGGGCGCCAGATTGTGCCAGAATACATAATCCTGCAGATACTTGTAGCGGAATTTATAATGTCTGCGGATTGAGTCCAGAAGATTGACTCGCTGTGTGGCCATTTCATCGGTCATAAGGCCGATGATATGATCTCTCTCTTGGAAAAGATTCTTCAGTTGATGCATTTTACTGCGCAGTTCAACATCCGTGAGTTTGGCGTCCGCTTCACCCCAGTTTTCCCACGGCAGCGCCATAAGATTGAATTTCTCAAGGCCTGTCAGCATGTAGTTCACCACGAGCGGATCGCCTGTGAGCTGCACATGCAGCGTATTGACGCCGGATTTTGAGTAGACGCGATAAGCGTCCAGATCATTCAGCGGAGTGGTGATGATGTTCGGAAACACCGCCTTGCGGTTCACATACAGAATCCCGTTTTCATCGAAACAGGCGCCTTTCGTCTGTTTTGTCCGGATCCGGAACCAGTCGTAATCGTTCATTGCGCCGCTCCGGTATTTCAGTTCGTAAGCGCCTTCGGAGAGATCCGGAAGGTCAATCCGGACTTTCGCCTCTCTGCGCACCGGGAGGTTTTTCCATGCCCAGCGTTTGAGCTCTTTTCCATCGATTTCCGACAGAATCAGTTCCAGTTCCGGGGCCGGCAGATAGCAGGTGATGGAGAGATTGCGTGGTTTTGCCGGAAGGGTGTAGGTGCTCTGTGCGGGAAAATTTGTGACGCGGCAGTAATTTTCGACCAGTTTCCACTGTCCGGTTTTCTTCGCTGCCGCCATTGCGGGAAGCAAACTGACATTGTCGACGTTCAGTGTGCCGGGGGTAAGCAGACGGATTCGGAACACGGCGCCTGTCGGCGCTTCGCGGGGAACCTGAAAATTCAGTTCTTTTCTTTCCCATCCAAGATAAATGCTCTGGTCTCCCGCGGAGTAGCGGTTCAGGGTTTTCCCGTCTTTCAGGAGTTCGAGTTCATATTGAAATTTTGTGCCAGGATTTCCGTGCGTGTTGGCTTCGAGCGATAGGGTCATTTCCGCGTTCGGTTTCAGACGTTCCGCCTCTTCCCCGGTGAAGGTGTATTGCCATCCCAGAATGCCGGAAGGCGCCTCTGCAGACTCTAACTGCAACGCCCGGAGTCCGTCCTTTGCCGCACCGGTAACGGATAATTTTCCTGTCTTGTCTCCGGAAATCTTCTGCCAACCGGCGGGAAGTCCCGAATCTCCGGCGATGCGCTCGATTCCGCCATTGTCGATCACCTCTCCGGAAGACGGGGTGGCGGAGGCGGAGCCTTCCATGTCTTTCTGTTCCGGTCCGAGGTAGGCGCAGTCGAAGGAGACGCGTCCGCAGCCGAGAAGCTGCAAACAGACATAACCCGGCTTCATATTTGTGTCGACCGTGAATGATCCCTTGATTTTTGTCCATTGACCCGGATTGATGATCGTTGTCGGGGTCATATAGGTTTTGCCGGAATGAAAGCCTTCGGCATACATCCGCACGGCAGCCTGCTTGTTTTCGGCGGTTACCCAGACCGAGAATTCCAGCACGGTCCCGTCGGGCAGCTTTGTGACTTTTCCATCGACATTCTGCATCCAGGCGAGCATGATCCCGCTGAACTCGTCGAGATTGTTTTCCAGTTTCGCGGACTGTCTGCCGTCCCGTGCCAGGTTTTTGTCGATTTTATGATTCCGTTCGATTCCGCCGTTTTTGACAATTCTCCAGTGTTTCGGAACAAACGGATTGTTCGCCTCGATCTCCTCGAACGATGGATTGCGCAGAAAATTCTGCGCCTGTGCGGAAAGTCCGGACAGCATTCCTGCGGCCGTCAGAAGAAGTGCGGCATAATTCCGGACGGAGATCCTTTGATATTTCGCCATCATTTTTTTCATAACTCTCGATCATTTCCTTTTTATAAAAATTGCGGATCCCGCAGAGGCATTTCCGCCCGGCGTATCTCCCGTCTGCTTCCAGTGCGGATGTCTGCGGCGCTTGTTCCGGAATCTCATCGGCCGAATGATATTCCGTATTCCTTTTGTCTATATTATAGGATAAAATGAAAAATATTCCTTGACAAAAAAGACAAAAAGTAGCACAAAAACAACAAAAAAGGAAAATCTTATGAATGCCTTTGTTCTTTCTGCCAGTTCCGCGGAGATACCCGCATATATTTTCGGAAAAGCCTGGAAAAATAGTTGCTGTCGGAAAAACCGGATTCAAGAGCCGCTTCGACAATGGAATACTGTCCGCTTTTGAGCAGCTCCTGCGCTGCCTCCAGGCGAAGCTGAAGGAGAAAGCGCAACGGCGGCTGTCCCAGCGCGTTTTTGAAGTGCCTGGTGAATGTTGCCGCTGTCATTCCCGCGCGGTGCGCGAGTTCTTCGACGGTCAGCTCCTTGCGGTAGTTCAGGACCATGTAGTCGAGACACGCCTGGAATTTCTCTGGCAGGTTGTGACGGATGTTGTGCGGCGCATCCGGCGTATAATAACGCAGTAGGATCGGGATTGTCTGCAGAAACGCTCCGAACACCGTCAGACGTGAGCCGAAGGCTCCCTCCAGCTGCGCCAGCCAGGCGGGATAGAGAATATCGCGCAGCCTGTTCACTGCTTCGGGAGGAATATGAATTTTCGGATAGTATTTTTTCTTCCGGTAGTAGTCCGGGGTGACGCGGAAGATTGCGCCGTATCCCTCCTGGCGGCGGATGCTCAGATTCGGAATCGGCAGTTTGTCGAACTGAAACAGAATGTTCATCAGTTCGACTTCGCGTTCCTCCCGATAGTTGTGACGTCCTCCCGTCGGGATTACCAGCACGTCCCCGGCCGTGACTTTTTCGACGCTGAAATCTGTTTCATAGATTGCTTCTCCGTTCATCAGGATTGCGATTTCGGAGAACTCATGGGAATGGAATCCGAGTTCCCGGCTGCTGTTTGTGTAATACAAATGCACAGGAAGCAAGTCCCGATCAAAGAAAAAATCCGCTTTCAGCACTGTCCGCATAATTCCTGCCCCGTATCCGTTCCGGCGGCTGTTGAACCGGAGATGGCCGTACGGACAATCCTTACTATATCCCGCAAAGCGCGGATTGCAAATGCCGGGGTGTGATTCCCGCGTCTTCCTTGTCCTTGTGCAAGGAGGGAAAACGCCAAAAGTCCGTTTTTTGCACCAAAAATCCGGTTGGCAGAGTTTGCGCAAGGCTTTAAATTTTCAGAAATACCGGATAAACAACCCCGGAGGATATCATGAAAAAAGTGAAGGTCGGTTATCTTTCCCTCGTCAAAGGTTCCTGGATCAACGAACGCCTTGCAGGTCAGCGCGCGGATGCGCTGAAAATGTTGAACTCGCTTGAGATTGAACTTGTCGACTGCGGCGATTTGATTCAGAACGAAGCACAGGCCGCCGAGGCTGTGGAACGTTTCGCGGAATGTCATGTCGACTGTCTGCTGGTTCATTTCCTGACATTTGCACTTGGTGCGTGCGCACCGTCCGCGGCGCGGAAACTGGGTGTGCCTGTGATTTTCTGGTCGGTTCCGGAACCGCCGATGTGCGGCGGGCGTCTTCAGGCGAACAGCTTCTGCGCAACGAATATGAATGCACATGCTTTGTGGCGGATGGGGCTCAATTATTCCTACGTTTATGGTGACTGTGATTCGATTCGTGAGAAACTTTCTGAAAAATTCCTGGTTGTGCGTGCCATGCGCGAACTGGGACGGTTGCGCATCGGCGCCGTCGGCGGACGTGTGCCCGGATTTTACACCTCGAATTACGATGAGCTCGGACTTTGTGCCAAATTCGGCGTGGAAACCGAGAAAATCACCCTTCTTGAAGTTGTTGAAAAGGCACGGAAGATTCTGGCAGGAAACGCGGAACCCGTATGCGAAGCCGCCGACCGCGTTACGATCAGCGATGTCACTCCCGACGAAGTGCGCAAACTCAAGGCTCTTTATCAGGCCCTCATCGAAAGTGCGGAAAAATACCGCGTTTCCACGTTTGCGCTCCGCTGCTGGCCGGATGTCAACGACATCTACGGACTCGGCATCTGCGGCCTGATCGGCATGCTCAACGAAAGCGGCTGGATCACTGCCTGTGAAGGCGACGTGCTGGGAGCCGTCGCCATGAAGCTCGGGCAGTGGCTGACAGACGGCGCGCTCCCGTTCTTCTGCGACTGGATTGATTTTGATGAAAAGGAAAACACCGGCATTGTCTGGCACTGCGGCGCGGCGGCTCCCTCCCTCTGCCGTACCGGATGCACGCCGCGCTTCTGCAAATCGTCAATCATCGACGGCGGCGGCGTCAAGGGAGTGACCTGCGAATTTCCGCTGAAAGCGGGACGCGTCACGATGCTTCGGCTCGGCGAGACCCGTGAGCAGGGGAAATACCGGATCTTCGCCGCATCCGGCACAGCTCTTGACACGGACCAGATTCTGCGCGGCAATCCGCTGAAAGTCAAGTTCGACCGCAATGTTTCCGAAATGCTGGAAACGGTCATTGACAATGGCGTCGAGCATCATTATGTCGTGGTGCACGGCGACATCATGGAGAAGCTCAGACTCTTTGCCCGCTGGATGAATATCGAGATTCTCTGAAATATCTTCATTTTTGAAAAAGGCCCTCTTCCGGATCTTCCATGCTGCCGCAGCATCGGAGATCCGGAAGTTTTTTTATTTTTTCGGAGGGGCGGCGGGGAAGGATCTCCCATCAGCAAAACGCCAGATGGAGTTTCAGTCGGCGTTTTACGCTTTTCTCCGGAGTATTTTCCTGAAAATTCTCTTTGCAAGTCCGCCTTCCATCTTCTTTTCGGAATGCTTTTCTGGAAAAATAATTGAAAAAACAGAGAACAGATCTTGACAATCCACTCATTTTTAATTATAATATAGTCCAGCCTAGGTTAGTATATGAGGCAATGATTTTGGAGGACGGGATGCCGGGGATCAGAAAAACCAGGGAAATTGCGGAAATTCTGAAAAAACGGATTGCCGCCGGAGTCTATACGGACAAACTGCCGTCGGACGGGCAGCTGAGCAGAGAATTCGGAATCGCCCGGATGACAGCCGCCGGCGTCCTGAAGGAACTGGTCGCGGAAGGCGGCGCGGTGCGTGTTCCGTTCAAAGGGACCTTCATCAAACCGCGCAGAGAGCGGACTGTGCGTATCCTTTCGGGAAAATACTTTGCGGAAAAACTTGCTCTCTGGACGGAAAAACGTTTTCCGGGAATCCGAATGGAACGTGTTACGTCGCACGACGCGGCAGAACTGGTGGTTCTGACCACCTTTTCCCCGCTGGATTATGCGGAGGAACTGGTCCCGATTCCGCGGGACAAGGTGTCGGAGCTGGAAAAAAGCGGACGTTTTTTCTCCCGTATTTTCCTGACCCACTTCAGAAATCGGGACACTTATGCGCTTCCGGCATTCTTTTCTCCGATTCTGTTCGCCTATGAACAGGAGCGCATGCGGTATCTTTCCCCGGGGTTTGATCCTTACGAACTCAGCTGGGGGGATCTGCTTGCATTCCGTGAGAAAGCCGGTCCTGTGCTTGGGCTGAAAGATGCTTATGATGTATGGTTTTATACGCTTCTGCAATCCGTTTCGGATCATTTTGACTCTGCCGCCTGCAAAGAGGCATTTGCCCTTTTCCGGGAAGTGCCTGTTTCCAGGATGGGAGGTTTGTTTTCGATCATTACCAGACATGGCGCCGCGCTGCGCAGTCGGAAGAATGAAGGAAAATTCGACATCGCGCCGATGCCGCGGATCCGCGGGCGCCGGGTGGCTGGTCTCGCCTCGGAGTCACTTGCCGTTTTCCGGCATGCGGATGATCATGATCTTCTGATGGAGATCTGTCTTTCAACGCTGGAGCCGGAATGCCAGCGCCTCTTTACTGCCTCGCAGTACGGCATTCCGCTTGACCGGGCGTGTGCCGCCGATACCTTCACGGGGCACAGTTTCCGGGATGACATTTTCTTTACGGAAATCAATCACCTTTCCACGGAATGCCGGACAGTGCCTTTTTCCGTTCGGAGAGAGATCCGCCTCTCCTTCAGCGAGGATCTTCCGCTCAATGCCGTGGAGGAAAAAGTTCTTGCGGCGGCCAGGCAGGCTGCGTTCGACGCGGAACGGAATCAGCATCTTTATCAAACGGGAGAATACTGCGCATGATGGAGACACAACGGAAGACATTTCACGATGCAAACGGCCGCGCGATTACCGTGACGGCCTGGACACTTCACGGTTCCGCGCCGGGGCCGGTCATGACCGTGATCGCCGGACAGCATGGCATGGAGCATTCCGGTCCCTGCCTGCTTCCGGAATTCGCTCAGGAAATGGACGCGTCGGAGTTCCGCGGTACACTCCACATTATTCCGTGCGCCAATCCGCCTGCGCTGGAAATGGATTATGAGTTCTATCCGGAACGGGAGGATTTGAGCAGGATCAAAGACTACTATTATTCCCGTTTCCGGCACAACTACTGCCCGTGGAATCTGGGGCGGGACAGCACAGTGACACTCTATAACATGAACCGGCTCTGGAACCGTCCGGACATGCCGGGACTGGCGGGTGAAATTACGCGCTGGCTCTGGAGTGAGTTCTGCGGACGTTCCAATCTGATCATCGACCTGCACTGTCTCCAGGCAAGAAAACCGGTCGTCTACAACAGTTTTGCCAAAAATCTCCGTTTTGCCGCTGCGCTTGGCGCAGAGCGCATTGCCATGTGCGATCCGAATCCGGACGAAAACGCGCGGGGGAATCTCTCCTGGCAGGGAAGTCTCGGACGCAATTCCTATGCGGTATGCCTGGAGTTTTCCGTGCAGCATGCCCTCGGCGAGCATGAATACGAGTTCGGCAAACAGGCGCTGCGCAATGTCATGTGCGCGGCGCGCATGACCGACGGCGAAGTGAAAATCACCCATCCCGTCTGAAAAACCGATTTCGGCACTCCGGAGAACACACAGATCCTGAAGGTATCACATACCGGGCACATCCGCTACCTCAAGGAGCTGAATGACGTGGTTCATACCGGCGACCGCCTGTTTGAACTTCGCGACATTCAGACCCTCGAAGTCCTTGAAGAAGGACGGGCGGAACGGGATGGAATCATGACGGGCATCGCCTATCAGCCGGTCACGGCGCCGGGACTTACCGTGTGTTTCGTTTCAGAAGCGGAACTGCTGGCGGAACCAGGCAGGAAATTCGCAAAGATGGAGGAAGGATGGCATCTTTCATGAAAACACTGCTTTCGCTTCTGGCTCTCTCCGCCGGACTCTTCGGTGCGGCGGCAGAGGAGTATTTCGTCTCCGTCACAGGAAACGACAGCGCATCCGGAAAACGGGAGAGCGAGGCGTTCCGCACGATCTCCCGCGGAGTCCGTGCAATCGGAAACGGCGATACCCTGACCATTCTGCCGGGACGCTACTTCGAGTCCGTGGAGTGGAAACTGCCAGGAAAAGAGAGGGGCAAACGGACCGTCGTACGAGCGAAATATCCGGGGTCGGTTCTCATTCACGGTGACAAACCTGCGCCACGTTTCCGGAAAATCCCGGGATACCGTTTTGTCTATGAGGCGGACTGGAACGAAGAGGCATTTGCCGTGAATGAGCGAGACACGCTTAAAATCCTGACGCCGTCATCCAGCATTCGGGAGCTGGAATTCGATTTCGGCCATTTCGTGCTGGAAAACGGAAAACTCTATCTCTCCACAACAGACGGACGCGAGCCGGATCCGGCGCATCTTTCCGTTTCCGTTCTGCCCGGAAACGGTTTCGTGATTGCCAACGCTGTCGATTTCGAACTCGACGGCATTTCCGTCACCGGATTTTACTCCCACGAAATGGTGAAGAACAATCCCTGGAGCGCCTCCCGCCACGGTATCTACCTGACCGGGGCAAAAAACACCGCGATCCGCCGCTGCCGGGCATTTCTCAACAGCAATGGAATCTCTCTCGGCGTAACACCGGAAAACACGCTTATTGAAGACTGTGTCGCCTATGCGAACGGGTCGAAGCAGCCGCTTTCCGGCGGAAACATTATCGTCTACGGCAGCTGCGAAAACAGCACGATCCGCCGCTGCCGTTCCTCATACAGCCTCAACGGGAACGGTATCCGGATCTACGGAGGGAACATCAGAAACAGCGTGATCGACGATTGCGACTCCTTCGGAGAACAGTATGGATTCATGATCAAGGGAAACGCCGCCAATTCCATCATCCGGAACAGCCGCTGTGAAGGCATGATCGCCTCCGAGCAGAGCAGTGGCAATATCTTCTCCGGCGCCAACCATTTTCTCCGCAGTGATCCGCCGCTTCTGAACCGCATTCCGAAAAAGGAGTGGATGAAACGCTTTGCGGATCCCGAGCGCTATGATTTCCGTCCGATTCAGAATGTGCAGATCGGAATGCCCGCGGAAATCAAAGCGGGAATGACGATCCTGCTGGAAGAGGAAAGCTGTCCGCGCCTAGCAGCCTGTCGGACTTAAAAGCAAGTTCTGCGAGAAAAATCATAAAAGCATGATATATTACCAGTCAAAAAAAAGGTGTATGATGGCAGCGAAATTTGTGATATTGGACCGAGACACGCCAATGATGTTACCGCCA
>CASEFP010000138.1 GCA_949287225.1 uncultured Lentisphaeria bacterium | reverse complement strand
CCTTCCCGCCAGATGACTTTTTTCTCCGTATTCATCAACCTAAACCATATTTAAAAATCGAGCGCCGGATAAGGAACAGGCTCATCAGAAATATCCTTTTCACTTCCGATCTTCCTGCCGCTTATCCGGCGCTCGTCTTGTATTATCTCAACAAGAAAACTGCAGTAAGACAGTTACCGCATCAGCAGTTGCTATTTGACAAGCGCGCTATCCCAATTGCAGGGACGTTTAGTAGAGGCACTGCCGAAACGCGTTCCAGAAGTATCGCACATGTTAATAGTCGAAAACTTAGCATTTGTTGTGCCATAATATTTGATTTCAGCAGCCCATTCCACACCGACCGCCGCCCGGACGGAACCGTCGATATAGGCGATGTTGCCGTATTTCTCGTGGTTGGATTTATTGCCATCCGTTCCACCATAGGCTCCGCAGTCGGCGGAGAATCCGCTGTCCGGGCTCTCATTTTCCGTCATACCGGCAATCCAAATATAGGAGAAGTTGCCTTCACTGCCCGACTCAGCATAGAGACGTTTGTTGAGCGCCGAGTCAGCTACGTCATTATTCGGGAAGAAATCATCCACATTGATGGAGGAAAGAGGCGAAACTGTCGTTGACGAGCAGACGTAAACCTTGCCGTCCGTCAGGTAGTTCTGGGCAACCAGAAGTGAGATGGACCGACCATTATGATAATAGTCGGTGCCGTCAAAATAGGTCGGGAACTTTTCGCTGTAGTCGCCGGAATACATTTTCGCGGCGAGGCCGATCTGTTTCAGGTTGCTGGTGCAGGAGATACGGCGGGCTTTCTCACGTGCCGCGTTCAAGGCGGGGAGAAGCATGCCGGCGAGAATTGCGATAATTGCAATCACGACGAGGAGCTCGATAAGGGTGAAGCCCCGGTTCATTCTGAATTTCATTTTTTTCCTCCGAAAATTACATTTCAAACCGTTTTATTTCTGTCCATCTTCTGGACTTCCCTCTTAAATTTCTATCTCTGTTACACGCCTCCTTTTGTTGCTTCCTCATTATGTTTCGAATTCACTACTTAGCCCTGGTCCTCTTTGCTTCCACCTCAGAAAACTTCCTGTTTCCGGACCCCAAACGCCCGGAACAGGCCTGTATCCCCAAGCCATCTTATAAATATTATAAATGAAATCGGGAAAAAAACAATAGGGGAAAAAAATTTTTTTGAAGAAAAATTCATAAATTCCTGCAATTTATCAATCAAATACAACTGAAAACAGGAAACAGTCTCATGCCGCATACAATCAATGCGACGCGCGGAAACCAGTCCGCGGCCAAGCTCTTCCTTCCGCCACAAATTCTTTTCAATCAGTGACTTCTTCCTGAGACACATGAATTTTCCCCGGCTTTTCCGGAATGCCGCCGTTTCATCGAATGGCAGCACGGGCAAAAAGCTCCGCATCGTTTCCGATCTCCCGTACCGTCTTTCCCGGCTTGTAGAGCGCGCTTCCGATTCCCGCGCCCGCACAGACGTCCAGATAGGAACGCAGATTCTCTTTGTTGATCCCCCCGACTGCGAGTATCGGGTGCTTTACAACCGCTTTCAGATCCTTCACATAGCCGGGTCCGAAGTTGCCAGCGGGGAACAACTTCAGATAATCGGCACCCGCGCGCATCGCAGAGAACGCCTCACTCGGGGTCAGGAAGCCGGGAATCGAAAGCATCCCGAGCCGTTTCGTCTCACGGATCACATCCGGATCGGTGTTCGGCGAGATGATGAACTCTCCTCCCGCCTTCCGGACTGCGGCGGCCTCCTCCGGCGTCAGCACCGTTCCCGCTCCGACAAGCTGCCGGGATCCGGCATGACGCACGGCAATCTCAATACTTTTGAGCGCATCCTGCGTATTCAGCGGGATTTCCAGAAGCAGAACCCCCGCCTTGAAAAGAACGTCGCAGACACCCTCGACCTCCTCCGGACGGATCCCCCGCAGAATCGCGATCAGCGGACACTGTTTCAAAAGAGCGGCAAATTCCATAAGTATCCTCCTTCTTTAGTCTATAATCACCGTTTGACACGTCCCGATGCACTGCCGTTCATCAGTGAAACAACTTCCGCGCACGTTGCATAGTTGTAATCGCCTTTGATCGTATGTTTCAGGCAGCTTGCGGCGACGGCAAAGCGGATCGCCGTCTCCGGCGCGGCATATTCCGGCGTGTTCAGCGCATACAGAAGTCCCGCGCAGAAGGAATCGCCGCCGCCGAAACGGTCCACGATGTCGCGGATCTCATACGGAGCGTATTCCCCCTTTGCATTGAGCGGCGCCAGATGCGCTTTCCGCTCCCCGCAGTCGTAAAGCATCGCGCCCCAGTTGTTGTGATCGGCGGAAATGCTTTCACGCAAAGTGATTGCAACGAATTTCGCCTTCGGGAACTTTGCGGACAGACGCGCCGCCACACCGGTATAAGCATGAATATCCAGGCACCCTGACTCGACTGCCGTGTTTTCCGCATGAATTCCGAATACGTCCGAGGCATCCTCCTCATTGCCGATGATGAGATCAGCGTATGCGACAATCTTTTCCATGCACGACGCCGCCAGCTCCTTCGGAGAGGCTCCTTCCTTCCAGCGCCAGAGTTTCTTCCGGAAATTGAGGTCGCACGAAATCGTGATTCCCTGTTCCACAGCCTTTTCCGCAAGGCGCAGCGTTGTCAGATACGCCTTTTCGCTCAGCGACGGCGTGATCCCCGTCAGATGCAGATGCCCGCATCCCGACAGCATGGAATCGAAATCATAACATTCCGGGCCCGACTCGGCAATCACCGAATGCGAACGGTCATAAATCACGTTCGAAGGCCGCTGTGCCGCACCGTGTTCCACAAAGTAGATCCCCATCCGGCCGCCTGCCGTATAAAGAACATGTTCCACATCCGCGCCGATCCCCCGGAGCTGCGCAGCAAACGCCCGGCTCAAAGGATTGTCCGGAAGCGCCGTCAGATACCGGCTCTCTTTTCCGAGCATCGCAAGCGACGCGCACACATTCGCCTCGCCTCCGCCGAACGTCGCTTCAAGCGTCCCCGGCAGACTCTGCGCAAGACGCAGTTTCCCCGCCGCCCCCAGACGGAGCATCACTTCCCCGAAACAGGCAATCGCTTTTCCCTTCTCCATGGAAAAATTCTCCTTTTTTCATATTTTCTCATATTATGGGATTGAATTCTTACAATATAACTATACATTACCTTTTCAGAAAATGCAAGCGTGATTTTTATATTTCAATGACCTGTCCCGGTGCGGAGCTTGCGCCTGTATAGGGATTTCGCCTCCGGCGAGGAGCTTACGCAGCTGGACCGCGGCAGGACTGAAAGGAAAGCACGAATCAAATTGCTTCGCAATTTTTTTAAAAGATGGAAAGGGGAAGAAATGAAGGACGGGGAAAAAAGTTTTTCCAAAATCTTCGACATTGTGGAACGGATCGCCGCCAGCCGCGACGGGCTGAAAGGTCGGGAGATCAGCCGCCTGACCGGAATCCCGCAGAGCACAGTGTTCCGGATGCTGAAATTTCTGACGGATCGCGGATATCTGGTGAATCACGATCAGCTCTACTGTCTTGGCGCGGCAATGTCGCGCCTCGGAACGGTCGCCGCGCGGCAGAATCCGCTGATCCGGATTGCACGGCCGCTGCTTGCCGCGCTGGCGGATGAAACCCTCGAAACGGTGCATCTGGCGCGGCTCGAAAACGCACGTGTCGTCTACATCGACAAGGTCGAGGGAGCCCGCTCGGTCCGGATGGGTTCGATGATCGGAAAGAGCGGACCCCTGTTCTGCACTGGAGTCGGCAAGGCGCTCCTTGCGTTTCTCCCGGAAAAAGAACGCGTTACAACAATCCGCGCAATCGAGTTCACGCCGTTCACGGAACATACCGTTCTTACGGCAGAGGCGCTGGAAGCGGAACTTGCCGGGATCCGGGAAAAGGGCTACGCCGTGGACAACTGCGAACATGAACGCGGCGTCTACTGCGTCGCTGCTCCTGTCTTTGCCCCGGACGGAACGGCTCTCTGCGCCATCAGCATTTCCGGCTCGGAACTCTATCTGCGTGATCAGACAATCCCCTATGCCGCGCTGCTGCGGAAAGCCGCCGGCGAAATTTCCGCAAAATTGTAAGGATCTCCTGAACGCCTCAGATCCGGGAGGCCGCCCAGACGGCGGTCTCCTCGATCGCCTCCTCCGGCGTGCAGTGCGGCACATAGCCGAGGTCGCGCCGCGCCTTCTCAATCGTAAAGCACATGTGCGTGGCAAGGAAACGCAGTCCGGTCGCATGGATCGTGTCGCCGTATTTGGCGAGCATCTCCTCCAGCGGGACATGGCTGATGTAAGCCTTTTTCCCGAGCGCGGAAGCGGTGATTTCCAGATAGCGGTTCAGCGTGACCGCGTGCGAAAGGCAGATGTTGTAGATCTGCCCGACGCTCCTGCGGTTTTCCACTGCGAGGCGGAACGAATGCGCCAGATCCTTCACATGAATCGGCTGGAGCAGCGCCAGCCCATTGTCCGGCAGATCAAGCGTCTTTTCCGCGAGGATGTCCGGAATGAAGTCCGTCCGTCGCCCGCCGAGGTTGTCCAGCGGCAGCATTCCCGGCCCCGTGATGTAGCAGGGGCGGATCACCGTCGCGGGAAATCCTGTGCCCGTGAACAGCGAGAGGGCCGCATGGTCGTAATCGGCCTTCGCCTTCCAGCCGGAAGTGCCTTCGAAGCCGATGTAGGGGGCGGTCTCGTCGCAGGGGACAAACGGAAGCGGCGCATAACCGCCGGTCGAGGAGCAGTGGATGTAATGTTTGAGCCCTGCGGCGTACTTGTGCACAAGCTCGATCGACTTGAGGTTCGGAACCGTGTCGATCACCACATCATAGCGCTCTGCGAGAATCGACTGCATCGACGCCTCGTCGCTCTTGTCGGCGGAGATCGATTTCACCTCCGAAACCTCCTCCAGAAAAGTCGCCTTCTTTCCGCGTGAGCAGATTGTGACGTCATAACCGCCCTTGATCAGATCCAGCACAATATTGTGCCCCAGCCATCCGGTGCCTCCGAATACGATAATCTTCATGGTAATCCCCTGTGCGTGTCAAGTTGAAAGACAGAAAAACCGCCGATCCCCCTGAAGGATGCGGCGGCTGAAAAAAACAGTTCTCAGATCTTGCCGAGGAGCACGATCGCGAACGCCATCACGAAGATCGCGACGGTCTCGACGATACCCAGCACCATCAGCTGGTTCGTAAAGCCCTTTCCGTTCTCCGCGAACGCATCGCACGCCGCCGCTCCGGCGATCCCCTGCCACGCCGCGGAAATTCCCATCGCAACGCCGCCGATGATTCCGACCAGCAGGTAGACAACCCAGGCCGCCTGCGTCACATCCGGTTTTCCCATGATGACAAACATGATGATCATGCCGTAGATCACCTGCGAGAGCGGCGCGCCAGCAAACACCAGAAGCTGGAACGGCGCAGGCTTGTTCTGGGAGTAGCACTTCTTCCACGCCCCCACGGCGGCGGAACACGCGGTCCCGCATCCGTACGCGGAGCCGATCGCCGCAAAGCCGATTGCCGCGAACGCTCCGGCATAGGTCAGCGCCTGAAACAGGTACTGAAGGTGCTGCATGGTAAACTTCGCCTGTTCGCTCAGGCCCGTCGTCGCGGCTGCCGCCGCCGTTGCATCTGCTGCGAGTTCAAGAAACATCTTGACGTTCTCCTTTTTTCTATTTGATTTTGTTATTGAATTTCCGTTTTATTTTCTCTGGCGAACGGACGGTACTTGATTCCCGTCCACTGCATTTCCACGTGATTGGAGAATTCCAGCGTGTTCAGCCGGATCGCATGAACCAGCACCCCCATGATGCCGAGAAGAATGTTCAGCGCGTGTCCGCAGACAGCGACCAGAATCAGCCCCGCGATCCCAAGCACCATCAGCTGCCGCGGAAGGGAGTCCAGCACCATCATCCCCATGTTATTGAAGCAGGTCCCGACGTAGACACCCGAGAGTCCCACCGCAAACAGGCGGATGTAGGAGAGCACATCGACAAAACTGCCGACGATCGAGAACGGCAGATTCAGCGCGGCCTCCCCGCTGATCGTCACGACAATCAGAAGCAGCCCCGCGCCGTAGAGCGTCCCCGCGAAATAGAGCGGAAACGTTCCCGGAAACACGATCAGGTTCACAGCGGTGAAGAAGTTCCCCCAGATCAGGAACGCCCACCCGAGATTGCCCCAGCTCCGCCAGTTCCGGATCTCCGCGATCGTCTTGAAGACGCGCGCCGAGGAGAGGTGAAGCGCCGCAAGCAGGAAGCAGAACCACTGGATGAACTTGTCCTTCAGATCCATCGGGTTCGCGATGTCCAGCTTTTCAGCGAGACGGCACGCCGCCGGGCTCTTCTGCGGATCAGCGAGGAAATCCAGCCCCTTCAGCGGTCCCGGCAGAATTTCGCGGGGCAGTCCGAGGCAGGACCCCTGGAGCAGACCGAACACAATCGAAAACGCCGAAAGCAGAATCAGCAGATTCAGCGGCAGGCGCGCACCCTCTTTTTTACGGAAAAGATACTTGCAGAGGAACGCCGTCGCCATGAACATGACGCCGTAGGCGAAGTCGCCGATCAGCATCCCGAAGAAGATCGGAAACGCGATCAGGAAGAAGAGCGACACATCGTTCTCCCGGTATCCAGGCGCAATGCCGATGAAGTCGAAGAGCGGGTCGATGATGTTCATCCATTTCGGCTTGCTGATGCAGGTCGGGACCCTGATGTCGTCCCCGGCGGGATCCTCGATCCGAAGCGCCCAGCCCTGTTTCAGAGCCTCCGTGCGGAGCTTTTCCACGGCCGGGACAGGCACATATCCCTGCAGATAGGCGATTTCGCCCTCCTTTACCATGCCGTCGCGGTTCTGTGCAAATTCGAGAGCCTGCTCCGTCTCCTCCTTGTAAGCGCGGAGAGTGGAAACCGAAAGCGAAAGCGCGTCCAGCTGTTTTCCGATATCCGAAAGCCGTCTGCCGCATTCGCCGAGCTGTTCCCGCAGTTTGGAAAGCGAGACGTCCGGAAGCGAAACCTCATGCAGTTCCGCCGGATCCAGCGGCTGCTGCGACACAACGGCAAAATAAACATCGTTCCCCTTCCTGCTGATCTCCGTGACGGACGCTCCTTCGGGGAACGTCATTTTCGGAAAGTCGCTCCTGAAAGCGGAACAGAGACACACATGAAGCCCGGACGCGCGGAGTTTCCGGAGCAGTTCCGGTTCAAAGTCACCCCACGGTTCGAGTTTCTCAATCTCACGGAGGAGATTTTCGCGCTGTTTCTCAACAAGAGCCTCCTCGTCCAGATAACGCAGCGCATCGGAAACGAGCTGTTCCGGTTCGACCGCTTTTCCGGGCGTGCCGGAGACGCCCCGCCCGCTCAGGATGTTGTAGACTTTGACCGTGTTCGCAATCTTCGCGGTCAGGCCGGCGACATCGGGAGAGTCGACGCGCCCGAGCAGTTTGACATGCATGACGCCGAGATCGCGCAGCGCTTCGAGCGCAGCGCTTCTGTCACGCTCCAGACAGAGCAGCGTCACATCTTTCATTTTCACTATCATGCCGCCGTCTCCTGCAGTTTCTTCTTGGCGATTTTCGAGCGCGCCACGGCGCTGGTGTCCATGTCGCCGAGATAGATCTGAATCATGCGGATGTTTTCCCTGCACTCGGGAATCTTCACTTTTTCAAAGAGATTGACCCGCTGCGTCGTCACCCGCAGTTCGTTTTCAATGAGTTCATACTGTTTCCGGATGATTTCCCGTTCCATGCGGAGCTCCACGATTTTCCGAAGCGCCGCAACGGCGTCGTCGAACCAGGGATCCTCCCGGAAAATGTCGTAGTCGGTTTTTTCAAACACAACTCCCTGGAAACGAGGAACATCCACACCGGCGATGTTCAGTGTATCGGTTTCGACGCGTTCCACGCGCACGTTGTCCGCGACGCGCATCGCCTCGGCCTCCGCGCCGAACAGAACCAGCCACGAGGCGAGCTGTTCCTTGCTTTCCTTTTCGCGCTCCTCATTGCTCCGGATGCGTTCCTGACAGGAGCGCATCTCCATCTGAAGCTGCTGCTTCTTGAGCTGAAGCGTCGGCAGGAAGCGCTGGAACTGTTTCAAGTCGTCCCGCTGCTGTTTCAATGCCGTTTTCGTCAATTTGACTTTTGCCATTTCGAGTGCCTCTCGAATCAGTTCGCGTCTTTCGGCCAGAATTCGTCAATCATATCCGATTTGATGCCGGTTTCGGTCTTGTCGAAACACTCGGCAAGAATCTTCCAGCCGAGATCGAGCGCCTCCTCGAGCGGAATGTTGACCGAAAGGTCCATCATCTTCTCCTCGAACAGACGGCCGTATTTCAGGAGCTTCCGGTCCCACGAGCTCATCTGGAAGCCCATCGACTGTTTCTCGACGGTCTCCTTGAAGTCCGCATAGAAACGGATCATCGTGTCCATGATGGCGCGGTGGTCGGCGCGGGTCTTGCCGTTGACCTGCTGTTTCAGGCGGCTCAGCGAGCCGAACGGTTCGATGCGGCCGTTTTTCAGATAGAACTGCCCCTCGGTGATGTAGCCGGTGTTGTCGGGAACCGGGTGCGTCACGTCGTCGCCGGGCATCGTGGTCACGGCGAGAATCGTGATCGAGCCAGCGCCGTCGAAGTCGACCGCCTTTTCATAGCGGGCGGCAAGCTGGCTGTAGAGGTCGCCGGGATAGCCGCGGTTCGACGGAATCTGCTCCATCGTGATCGCGATCTCCTTCATCGCATCGGCGAAGTTCGTCATGTCGGTCAGCAGCACGAGCACGCGCTTGTTCTGAAGCGCATACTGCTCGGCGACCGCGAGACACATGTCGGGAACGAGCATGCACTCCACGATCGGGTCGGATGCGGTGTGAATGAAGAGAACCGAACGCGAAAGCGCGCCGTGTTCGTCCAGCGTGTTGCGGAACGCGAGGTAATCATCGTATTTGAGGCCCATTCCGCCGAGGATGATGACATCGACCTCGGCCTGCATCGCGATCCGCGAAAGAAGTTCATTGTAGGGTTCGCCCGCGACAGAGAAGATCGGGAGCTTCTGCGATTCGACCAGCGTGTTGAAAACGTCGATCATCGGGATGCCCGTGCGGATCATCTTGCGCGGGATGATGCGTTTGGCGGGATTCACGGAAGGCCCGCCGATGTCGATCATGTCATCATTGATCTCCGGGCGGCCGTCGCGGGGAATCCCGGCGCCGGTGAAGATCCGTCCCAGCAGATTCTCGGAAGCGGAAACGCGCATCGGGTGTCCGAGGAAGCGCACTTCGTCGCCGGTGCTGATGCCGCGCGAGCCCGTGAAAACCTGAAGGAACACCTTGTTGTCCTGAAGGCGGATCACCTGCGCCAGCGAAGTGCCGCGCGCGCTGGTGACCTCCGCAAGGTCGTTGTATCCGACGTTGTCGGCCTCGACCGTGATGACGTTGCCGGCAATCTGAATGATTTTGTGATAAACCTTACGCATTTTCCTTCCTTTCGCTGATTTTTGCATCCAGAACCTTTTCCAGCTCCCTGAACTTGTCGGACTGGAATTCGGCGTAGTTCAGGTTGGTGAAGGCGAGGCGGAGTTCAAGGAAGTAACGGCGGGCGACTTCTTTGTCCTCGAATTTGAATGTCGATTTCAGAACGTCGGTGACCTTGTCGAACATGTAGACCTGGCGTTCGCGGCTGGTCGCGCCGTCCACCTTGTCGAAGGTGTTCTGCTGCAGATAGACAAAGTCGATGAATTCGCTCTTGAGGTAGACCACGAAGTCGTCGATGTGCGTGCCCTCCTCGCCGACGACCTTCATCATCTGGTTGACCTCGTTTCCGCGGCGGAGAATATGTTTGGCATAGGAGAGTTTCTCCGGCGCCACGATGCTGTGGTATTTGCTCCAGCTTTCCAGCGGGTGGATCGCGGGATAGCGCCGCGCAGAGGAGCGTTCACGGGAGAGTCCGAGGAACGCGCCGACGACTTTCAGCGTCGCCTGCGTCACGGGCTCTTCGAAGTTGCCGCCCGCAGGGCTGACCGAACCGCCGATCGTGATGGAGCCCTGCCCGCCGTCATTGAGGCGGACGAGACCGGCGCGCTCGTAGAAGCTCGCGATCAGGGATTCGAGATAGGCGGGGAAGGCCTCTTCCCCGGGGATCTCCTCCAGACGGCCGGACATTTCGCGGAGCGCCTGCGCCCAGCGGGAGGTCGAGTCCGCCAGCAGCAGGCAGTTCAGCCCCATCTGGCGGTAATATTCGGCCAGTGTGACCGCGGTGTAGACGGACGCTTCACGCGCGGCAACCGGCATCGAACTGGTGTTGCAGATAATGATCGAACGGTCCATCAGGCTCTTTCCGGTCCGCGGATCCTCCAGATGCGGGAACTCGCGGAGAATCTCCACCACCTCGCCGGCGCGCTCGCCGCACGCCGCGATGATGACGACGTCCGCCTCGGCGTGCTGGCTGATCGCGTGCTGAAGCACCGTCTTGCCCGCGCCGAACGGTCCCGGTGTGCAGAAGGTCCCTCCCTGGGCGACCGGGAAGAAGGTGTCGATGCTCCGGACCTGCGTCGTCAGCGGATCGACCGGCAGGAGTTTCTCCTTGTAGCAGGAGATCGGAATCTTGACCGGCCACTTCTGAACCATCGTGATCTCGCGGATCTCGCCCTTTTCATTCTTCGCCTTCGCCACGCAGTCGAGGAGTTTGTGCGGTCCGGGTTCGGCGACTTCGACAAGTTCCCAGGTGCCGCGGAACAGGAAGGGCAGCATGATGCAGTGTTTGAAAATGCCCTCGGGGACATAGCCGATGTAGCTGCCCGCGGTGAGACGGTCGCCGACCTTCGCCGTCGGCGTGAATTCCCACTCGCGGTCATAATCGAGCGCATGGATGTAAACGCCGCGCTGGAGGAAGAATCCGGATTTCTCCGCAAGTTTGTTGAGGGGATTCTGAAGTCCGTCATAGACCTGGGTGAGAAGCCCGGGGCCGAGCTCGACGCTGAGAAGGTCGCTGGTGAATTCGACAGTGTCGCCGACCTTGAGGCCGGCCGTGCTCTCGTAAACCTGGAGGTCGGCCCGGTTGCCTCTGACGCGGATGACCTCGGATTTGAGCCGGATGTCGCCGAGCACCGCGAACGCCACTTCGTTCTGGGTGACGGCACTCTCGAACTCGACCGTCAGCATGTTGCCGTTGACGCCGACGATGTGTCCTGTGTTGTTTTCAAGCATGAAAACACTCCTGCTTTTAATATATTATGATTGTTTCAACTCTTTTCCCGCATGTTCCGCACGGTCGGCGGCCCTGTCCAGATTTCCCGGCGCCTCCTTGGGATTCCGCGCCGCCCATTTTTCAAGAATCATCAGGCGCAGAAGGTAAAGAGAGAAGGCTTCGAAATCGAAGGTATGCCTTCCCTCCACGGAGTCCAGCTTGTACCAGCGCGCGGCGTCAAGCGCCCGTTCGCGCTCCAGGGGATTCATCTGCGAAGCGTAAACCTCGTTCGCAACACGGAACGCGTCGCTTTCGAACGCGGCGAATTTCACAAGAGAGGATTCCGCGTCCATGCCGAGCTTTCCCGCGCGCAGCGCGCCGAGCGTGTTGCGCAGACAGATCTCCCAGAGAATGTATTCCCCGGTCGGGGAATCCGGCCCGATGCCTTCGGGCAGTCGGCGCGGAGCCGTTTTCAAGGCGCGCAGAAGCGCCATCTTTTTCTCCGGGAGATACGCGGAACAATATTCCAGAAACGTCTCGCGGGAAAACGGCGGGGGCGCGTCAAAGAGAAGCAGCGGCAGCGAAGCCTTCAAAGCGTAATAGTTTTTCCTCATGGTCGGAAACCACTCCTATTCCTGCCGGAAGGTTCAGCCCTTGATGACGGCCGCAAGTTTGGAACCGACGAATTTGCAGAGAACGTCGGCAAGCGCCTCGTCGCTGAAATCAAAGAACACCTCGCTGTCGGCGAAGGAGATCTGGAGTCCCGCGCCGAAATCACCGGTGAGCGTGATCTTCGGATTCGTCTTGAGGTTCGCCAGAAGCGCCCCCTTGAGCACTCCTTCGACCGCGGCCTGCTCCTTCTGCGGAAGCAGGAGTTCGATTCCCGCGTCGGAAGCGGGATTCTTCGCATAGGCCTTCGCCATTTCCAGAATGATCTGCCCCATCAGGTCAGGCGTCATAGCCTTTGCGGCGCAGTCGCGGGCGACGGCGTTGAGTTTCGCCAGAAGATCCGCCTTGAGCGCGATCACGGCGTCGCGCGACGCCTGCTGGATCGCCTTGACGGCCTTGTCCTGTTCCGCCGCCGCGAATGCTTTGGCTTTTTCCGAATCGGATTCCGCCTGCGCCTTCGCATCGGCGATGATTTTCGCGGCCTCCTTTTTCGCATCCGCCAGAATCGCGGCCTTCTCCTCTTCGGCTTTTTGAATTCCGTCCGTATGAATTCTGTTCAGCAGTCCCTGTAAATCTTCCGCCATGGTACCATTCTCCATCGTTAGTGGAAATGCAGCCGCATTTGCCGTATATGATTATTTTTCAAATTCAGAGAGAGAATATACACCTGAAACGCAGGATGTAAAGGGGAATTCATGAAAAAAATAAAAAAATGATAGCTGTAAAATAATTTAAAAATAAAATTAAAATGCGGTTCGATATTCCGGGAAAGCGACTTGATGAAGAACCCGTGTCGTGCTAAGTTACCCTGTTTCGGGAGAAAATCCCGGCGCAGGAGATGCCCGGAGGCGGAATTATGGAGTATCAGGAACTGGAGCGGCTGTTCCCGTTCAGACAGCGTTACATAGCAGTCGGTCAGAACAGAATTCACTATATCGACGAGGGAGAGGGCAAAACCCTTGTCCTGTTTCACGCCTGTCCGATGTGGTCGTTCGCGTACCGGCGCCAGATCGCGGAATTTTCCCGGGATCACCGCGTGATCGCGTTCGACATGCTGGGATTCGGGCTCTCCGACAAACCTTCCGATTTCGACTACACGCTGACGGGACATATCAATCTGACCGAAAGCCTGATCACCGCACTCGATCTGAAGGACATTACGCTTGTGATGCACGGCTGGGGGGGGACGATCGGGATGGGCTTCGCGGTCCGGCATCCGAACCTGATTTCAGGTCTGGTCGTCCTCAACTCGATGGCGTTTTCGGATTTCCCGCTTCCGTGGCGGCTCTATCCGTGCCGCACGCCGTGGCTGGGAGCCAAGATCATCCTGGACCTGAAAATGCTCCAGTTCGGTGTAAACAAACTGCCGTATGAGACCGCCGAGGCATACCGTTATCCGTTCCTGAGCAAGGAGAGCCGGATCCCGCTGCTGCGCTTCATCGAGGACATTCCGGTCACGCCGGAAGCGGAGTCGGCGCAGACGATTCTGACGATCGAAACGCGTCTCTGGATGTTCTCGGGGAAACCCTCCTGCATCATCTGGGCGATGCGCGACTGGCTTTACACGGCAAAATCCCTGAGCCGCTGGGAACATTATCTGCCGAACGCGGAGGTGCATACTCTTCCGGAGGCGGGGCGCTATATTCAGGAGGACGCGCCGGAAAAAGTGAATGCGTTCATGCGCGAATTTCTGGAAAAAAACAATCTGTGACAGGCGGAAAATGGCGGACGGCATACAACTGGAAATGAATTTCGACGGAGCGATGGGAAACCGCTTCAAGGAGAAACTGGACAACGGCAACTTTCAGGTGCTTGTCGAGGTCAACGCCCCCCCGGCGGAAACGCCGCTGGAGGATGCGGCGGCACGGTTTTCCGACATCGAGTATCTGGTTTCGTCAAAACAGGAGATCAATGCGGCGCTGGCCTTCACCGACCGTTACGCCTATCCGGACGCGCTGGACACCATTCAATTCGCATCCGCGCTCTGCCGCACCGACCGGGACCGGCATCTGATCTGCGTCAGCGGACGCGACCGCACACCGGATGACATAGAAAAACTGCTCGGGCACGCCGCAGGCGAGGGATTCAAAAACATCCTCGCCGTTTCGGGCGAAAGCGTGAGGGGAGACACCTTGAAACAGGTGCAGTCACGCCTGTTCACGGAAAGCGTCCACACCATCAGGAGCGTCCGGGAAAAGTTCAGCACCTCCCTGTTCGCGGGATGTGCGGTAAATCCTTATAAATACACACCGTGCACCTGTTTCCCGCAGTATTTCAAACTGATCAAGAAGATCAATCTCGGAGCGTCCTTTGTCGTGACGCAGTTCGGCTGGGACATGCTCAAACTTCAGGAGCTGCGCTGGTCGCTCTTCCGGCGCTCGCTGCATATCCCTTCGATCGCCCGTTTTCTTGTGCTGACGCCCGACAAGGCCGAAGAGATCTGCTCGGGGAAACTGCCTGGCGTCCATATTTCGCCGGACTTCCAGGCGATGCTCCGGCGCGAAACCATGCATTCGATGGCGCAGTTCGAAGCGGCGCAGTGGCGCAGAATCCAGATCCATGCCGCAGGCGCGCGCTTTCTCGGATACAGCGGTATCCAGATCGCGGGTCTCGACCGCCCCGACCAGATCAACATCATGCTCAACCGGATCCGGGAGGCACTGAGCGAGTTCACCGGTTTCGAGGAGTGGAAAAGCGCCTATCTGGAATACTATGCGCGGCTCGACATGGCCCCCTATCCCTACCGTTTCTACGAATTTGAGGATCTTTTTTCCAAGGCGCACCCGACGGAAACGCCCCGGATGGCGCATGCGGAAATTCCCCCGCTGGAGGACGGCGAAAAGTTCCGTCTGAATCTGGCACAAAAACTTTTTGCGCACGCGGACAGGCTCCCTGCGGAAGAGCGGTATCTGACCAAGAAACTGCTGGTCTCCTGCCGGGGATGCCCTTCGTGCCGTCTGCCGCAGACCGCATTCGTCTGCCCGGAAACCTGTCCGAAGGGAATGGCGAACGGTCCCTGCGGCGCTTCCAAAGCCAGCGGCGAATGTGAGCACACCTCGAAAGAGTGCATCTACTCCAAACGCATGCGGATCGCCGCACAGAACAACGACTACCTCTCCCTCGAAGAGACCTGCGTCGAACCGCTGAACCATAGAAAACGTTCCTGAAACAACACTCTTCCATGCGCAGAAGTCTCCCGCTGATGCGGGAAAAAAACTACGTAATTTTCAGGTTGGCGCCTGGAAGTGTCGCCGGGAAGGGGACTGCCTCCGGCGGCCAGCTTGCGCGGCTGGACCGCGAATGCAGGAGCATTTTTCCGTCTCCCTGTCAGAGCTGGATGCGGATCGTGCGGTCCGGCGTGAAAAATCCCAGGTTCAAACGCTGCTCATTCGGATAGTCGCCCGGCGGATAATGTTCCGAATGCGTCTTTCCGCCGTCCGTCCAGTAATGTTCGATTCCGAAACGGAAGTCGTCACTCCCGAGCAGGGCGCGCGGAATCCGCGCCGTGACAAACAGAACGCCGTCCTTCTCACTGCTCGCAACACAGGCTGCGTTCCGGCTGTCATGCACAGCACCGCCGGAAACAAGAATACTCCACGGCGCACGTTCCCCGTTGCGGTCGAGAAGAAACAGCGCAAGCGTTTCATTCTCCCCTTTTGCGGCATCGCCCCTGCGGCATTCGATTTCAAACGTCACAGTATCAACGTCCGCTTCCGCCATCCAGGAAAGACTGCCCGCGGAATAACGGTTCCCCGTTCCGTGAATTTCCTCATTCATCCGCAGGAAGTCTCCGGGCGGAATCCCCTCCTTGATCTTGATGCGGCATTCGGAGAAATCCTGTGCGAGGGTTTCCTTCAGGACCTCCGCGCGCCAGCGCAGCTTTTCCGGGAAGTATTTGTAGACCTCCGCCTCGGAGTGATAGCCGAGGCGCGAATCTTCCTCGCAGAGTTCGGCAAGGCGCAGACTCGCGGCAATCTCCTCCCGGACAATCGCCTCCATTTTGTCGAGCACCGCCAGGGCATTGTGCGGATTGTCCAGCAGGCGGTTCCGCAGGGAATAGAAGGTCAGAACATTCGCGGCGGAACGGAAATGAATGTCGAGCGCTTCGTAAAGCGTCGCGTCGAGCCTTCGTTCCTTTCGGCTGCCGTACTCCGCGGCAAAATTCCGGAATTTTTCAAAGCCCCTGTGCCAGGCATCCGCGATTTTCCGCGCAAGCACCATGGTTTCGGAAAGCTCGTGATTGAACATGCACTCGCCGATCGCGTCGCCGGCAGGTTCCGCATCCGGCTTCCACGTGCGCGGAAGCTGGCGCATGACCTGTTTCAGATGCAGCGGCCAGACAGTCCCGTCGTGCATCGGTCCGTAATACTGGAACTGGATGTCAAGCGGATAGTTCGCGTAGGCGTCGGCGAAATCGCGCCAGATCTGTGCCATATCCTTTGCGTGTGCCGCCCATTCTCCGAACGCAAGCTCCTCCAGAAACGCTTCCTCGCCGCGGGAGAAATCCTCGAACGCCAGACGCCCGGCGGCCTTGTTCATGAGTCCGGGATAGTTTCCGAAATACCAGCACTGGATGACATGCTGCACGCCGAGCGCCTTCATCTCGCGGTATTTGCGGTAGATGAGCCCCGGAACCGGCAGGAACGGCACAGTGGCAAGTTCGTGCGAACAGCAGACCTGAAGTTTCGCCGCCATTTCGCACCTGCCGCGCGCGGCGGAAGCCATGCGCCCGAACCGGTCGCTCGGTCCGACGCACGAGAGCCAGTAATCCCCGCCGTTGCGGACCTTCCCGAGCTGTTCCCTGTTGCATCCCGATTCAAAGTTGAAGGCGAGAATCACATCCTTCGTGAGCTTTTCCGGCATCTGATAGATCCAGGAGGAGAGCTGATCGCGGTAGGGCATGTAAAGCCAGCTAATGAGTTCGGCTTCCGGATTTGCCGCGTGCATGCCGTCCGCCATCGGGAGCAGAACTCTGCTCAGAATTTCGCCGATGGAAAGATCGCATTTCCCTTCGCAGGGATTCCTTTTGTTTCCGTAGACGGAGAGCGAACTCAGACAGGAGGTCGGACGCTCGCCATGGGAGATCGTGATCAGTCCGCCGAGATGCGGCACGGCGGAAAAGAGGCTGTTCGTGCATTCATAAAGATACTGCCGCGCCGTCGGGGAATTCGGGCAGAAGGTCGGCATTTTCGTGTAGGCAAGAGGTCCTTTGAGTTCCGGATGGTCTTCCGGACACGGGTTTGTCACGCCCCAGTGAAAGGGTTCGATGCAGAATACCCAGATTTTGATTCCGTAGCGGCGGCATTTCTCGACGGAGCGCCGCAGTTTTTCCAGACGTTTTTCCGCATTGGGATCACGCGGGTAGAGGCTTGTCGAACAGATTTCGCGGAATACAATCGTCAGCCAGAGCCCGTTGACCCCTTCACGCGCAAGCCGGTTCAGATACTCCTCGGGATAATAGTCGATGTCGTCCATCAGCTCATCATGATTGAAGGGCGGGCGCTTGATCGGGCCGAAGAAACAGCGGGAAATCCGGTTTTTCAGCCACGGATCGCGCCGGATCTCTCCGCATTTCAGGAACGGCGCGCGGCTTCCGGCAAGCAGATCCTCCAGATGATAAATTCCCCGCCGGATCCCCTCGGTCGAGCCGCCTTCAATTGCGATTCCGTCTTTCTTTACGAGAATACGGAAACTTTCGCCTTTGAGATCGTCGGCTTTTTCTGTGACGATCGGCGCGGCGCCGGGAACAAGAATCTCCGCTTCCGCAAGAAAGCGCCGCATCTCGTGCGTCGCGGTTTCGAGCAGATTTTCCGGGTCGGGAAATTCGGGACGGAAGTCAAGTCCCTTCCGGAAGTCCGCCTCGTCCGCGGACGGTTCGAGCGTCAGATCCCAGTACGGACGGAATTCGAGTTTTTCGCGCAAGGCTTTGACGAAACGGGGTTCCCCGTGCGGGAACGGCGGAGGTGTGTTTCTGATGGCAAGCATGATTCGGCAGTCTCCCCTGTTGTTCCGGATAATCTAATATTTCTTTCTCCGATTACCAGTCTCATAAGAATTTTTCCGCGATCTCTTTCCCCATTTTTTCCCGTTCAAACGGGAAATGATATAGCGCTATGCAATTGCAGCCGGAAGATTCCGCATGAAAAAGTGCTTTCCGGATTGCAAAAACACATTCCGGGATTATTTTAAACGGATCATGAAAAAACAGAGTCCCATTCCACATGTTCTTTACTCTTCCGGCGCACAGATGTCGGCGCTTGTCTCCGCGCATTTCATGGCGGATATGATGGGCGGACTCCTGCCGGGATTCCTTCCGGTGGCGCTGACCTATTTTCATCTGGATCTCGGGATGGGGGTCTTCATCCTGACCAGCATGAGCATCGGATGCAACATGATGCAGATTCCCGTGGCGTATCTCGACCGGGAAACGCGCAATCCGCGCCTGATCGGAATCGGACTTCTGATGGCGTCGCTGATTCTTCTGCTCGGGGCGCTTCCGCCCTCGACTCCGGTATTTGTTCTCTGCGTGGTAATGCTGACCGTCGGCGCGGGCATTGCAATCGTCCATCCGGCGGGGCTCCGCGGCGTGCAGAATATCAGTTCCATTGCTCCGACCGTCAGTACGCCGACCTTCATGACGGGGGGATTTCTCGGTGCGTGCATCGGGCCGTGGCTCAGCGCAGTCCTCGTCGGGCATTACGGTTTGAAGGGACTGTTTTTCCTGATCCCGGTTCTGATTCTTCTGCTGGGGGCGCTGCGCCTTTCGCATGTCCGTCTTGCGATGGACCATCCGGGAACAGCCGGAGCAAAACACAGTTCCGAGGACTCCGCCGCACCGTGGAGTTTCCGCAGTCTCCTGCTGATCGCCTTTTTCATGAATACCGCCACCACCACAATCCAGATGCTTCTGCCGACCCAGCTGAACATGCTCGGATTTTCCCTCTCCTTCGGGGGATTCAGCGCCATGCTGTTCGGCATCGGCTCGGCGACAGGTTCGATCTGCATGGGGATTCTGGCGAAAAAATATCCGGTGCGGCGCTTTGTGCTTTTCCCGCTGCTTGCGGGAGTGCCTCTTGTCTTTGCCTACTTCCGGCTGCTGCAGAACTCTGCGGCATGCGTTCTGATTCTGTTCGCGGGACTTACGGCGAGTTCCTGCTATCCGCTTCTTGTGGCGCTTTCACGGAATGCGCCCAGCGGCCCGGGACTCGGGGCGCGGATGGCGCTGATCGTCGGGGGAACCTGGGGATTTGCCGGCGTTTTTTTCCTCGGGATCGGACAGTTCGCCGCATATTCCGGGATCGGCCTTGCGATGCACGCCACATGGATTTTCTATCTGCTTGCGCTGATTACCGCCGCCGTCACACTGCGCCGTTCCGCCGCGGTCTGAGCAGATGATTCCGCCGGGGATCGGAATCTGAGAGGATTCAGACCATCCGTGCGGCGCAGAGTCCGCAGAACACAGCGGCCAGTCCGACACCGTTCTGAACCAGAAGATTCAGAACCGCGCGGCCGTAAGCTCCGGCAAGAAACAGATTCGCGCTTTCCAGTGCAAACGTGGAAAACGTCGTGAGCGCGCCGAGGAATCCGATCAGGACGAGAGGCGCATACGGTTCAAACGACGGGAAACGCTCCCGCAGCAGAACGAACGAAACGCCCGCGAGAAAACAGCCGATTCCGTTCACCGCAAGAGTCCCCCACGGAAGCAGGCCCGCGGGGATGGTTTTTAAGGCAAGACAGCGCAGAAGGGTGCCGAATCCTCCCGCACAGACGATCAGGATCATGATTTTCCAGGACATAAGCGCAATCTCCAGCTCCAGAATTTTAAACCGCTAACATATCACATGAACGGTTTTTTGCAATGAATTCTTCTCTCCGGAAACACCCGAAAAACGGAAATGAAAGAAAAAAACAAATTTTTTTGTGCAACTACTTGCATTCTTATTTTTTTGTGTTTTATTACAGAAACAGAGCGGAAAGCTCGGAATGGAAGGGAGCCGATGGCGAAACGGATGACAATCGACAGGATCGCGGAACTTGCGGGCGTGAACCGCTCGACGGTATCGCGCACCTTGAATCCGGCGACGGCGCACCGGATCAGCCCCGGGCAGCGGGAAAAGATCCTGGCAATCTGCGACCGCTTTCAGTACCGGCCCCGGACTTCGGCGCGGGCATTTGCGAGCGGGCGGACGTCGCGTATTGCGCTGATTCTGGGAAACATGCGGCGCGATCTGCTTTCGCCGGTCTTTGCCGAGTTCGTCGAAGGGCTGACGTTCGGCAGTCAGGAACGCGGCTATGTGCTTTCGCTCCACGGGATCAATTCCCGCGACCGCGACAAGGAAAAACGCCTGCGCGATTTTCTGCTTTCGGAAGAGGCGGACGCCTATCTTTTCGGGGCTGCCCTTGTTTCCGGGCCCCTTCTGGAGACGCTCCGTTCCCTGGAACATCTGGTCGTCACCCTGGGGCATCATTTGTCAAAATCGCATATGTTCCCCGCGATTGTGACGGATGACACGCCGGCGGTTGCGGAATTTCTGAAAAAAGTGCCGCAGGATCTGGCGGGACACGCGCTGTTCCTCGGCGTCCGCGGAAGCGACAGGTCTTCGGAGACAAAATTTTCCTGCGTCAGAAAAGGGCTTGTTCAGCAGGGACTGCCGGAAGATTTCTTTCTTCCGGAATTCTTTAAAGTCGAGCGGACCGGCTTTCACCGCGACCGTGCCAATGCGGCGGAATACGCATGGGAGAAGCTGGATCACCTGAAAAAATTCCGTCTGATCTGGTGTGCGTCGGATCTGACGGCGCAGGGGATCTGCGACACCTTCCGCCGTCACGGGATCGTGCCGGGGAAGGACATTGCGGTCGCAGGCTTTGACAATATCGAACGGATCATGGAGGACCCGAAGCCGTTTCTGACCACGATCGACTACCGTTTTTACGAACGGGGAGTTTTTGTCGCGGAGACGCTGACGGAACTGATCCGGAGCAACCGGAAGCTTGATCACGATCTGATTCTGAATTCGCAATATGTGGAACGGGAAAGCTGCAGCTGGAAAAATCATTTCAAACGGGAAAGGGAAAGGCGATGAAGAGATCCGGAGGGAAAACAGGAGTTTTCAGAGGAGCGGAAGATCGGAGAGTGTTCACTTTGATCGAGCTTCTGGTTGTGATTGCGATCATAGCCATTCTTGCCGCGCTTCTCCTGCCCGCGCTGAACAAGGCCAAGGAAACGGCATATCAGATCAAATGCCTGAGCAATATCCGTCAGGTCTCCCTGTGCAACCAGAATTACGCGCTGGACAACAACGACTGGGCCGTCGGACACTATTTCGGATATTTTGAATCCACTGGACAAAGAACCTGGGTCTACTGGCTGCGGGAAAAAAACGGTTACATCAGGCAGGTGGGAAAGAACAGCGCAACTCCCGATCCCGGCTCGATTCTCTTCTGCCCCGCCGGAGGAAAAATGACAGACGATATGCCCTCAACCCATATCGGAATTACAAAGCAGATGAATACGTTCCGAGCTGACGGAGGCATGTACAAGGCCTATGGGCAGCAGGCATCCAAGGGACAAGGGAAAAAGAGCTGGAGCATGGATTCCAGCGGGGTTTATGTGAAATATGCCACCATTCCGAGAGCCAGCCGGATTGCACAGTTCGGAGATGCGGATTACAACGACATCGGCTCCTACTCCATCCGCTACAATGCGGGAAGCGATTACCTGAAATCATTCCGTCACAACAGGCGGGTGAACCTGGTGTTCTGGGAGGGGCACGGCGAGGCCGCCTCCTGGCGCGATATCACCCCGTGGCCTTCGTCCGCGGATTATCCGGAAGCATGGAGATTTCCATGGTGGTAATGCCAGAGTCTCCTTTCAGGGAACCGTCAAAGGAAAACCCCGTTAAAAAAAGGAAAAAAACATGGGAAAAAACGGTATATTGTTCCTGCTCGTCTTCTGCATGGCGTCCCTGACGGCGGCGCCGCTTCGGATTGCAACAGCTTCCCGTCCGGGAAAACTGGAACTGCTGGCACAGGAAGAACTGGTAAAC
The DNA here is from genome assembly GCA_949287225.1 of uncultured Lentisphaeria bacterium. Lineage (GTDB taxonomy): Bacteria > Verrucomicrobiota > Lentisphaeria > Victivallales > UBA1829 > UBA11452. Next base: position 7,455 of record CASEFP010000138.1, on the reverse strand, counting down.
GCCATCGCGGAAATGACGGGAGAAACACCGCTTGTCATTCCGGAAAAGGAGTCCGACGGGAAAGGGGTCATCTATCTCGGCGCAACCGCATTTGCCGCGGAACAGGGCTTCCCGCAGGATAAACTGCACAATGAGGAGTGGGTGATCCGGCAATCCGGAGAAAATCTGATCCTGACGGGAGGCCGGCCGGTCGGAACGCTTTACAGCGTTTACCGCTTCCTCAATAAACTGGGATTCTATTATCTTGCGGAAGACGCAGAATGCGTGCCGAAATACAGCTCCATCCCCTTCGGCGGTTTCAATGAACGGAAGCAGCCCGCGTTCAACGGCCGTTTGATCTATGACGGTTATGCGGGCAGAAACAACCGCGGGAAAATTGACTGGACGCCGAGAAACCGTTTCATTCTCCGGAATTTCGGAAACGGTCAGATGACTCCGGTACAGAAATTTCCCTATCGCGGCGGCTTCTTCAATCTCGGCGGCCCATCCCCGTATCACAGTTATTACCACTATATTTCCCCTTCGCTGTTCAAAACGCATCCGGAATATTTCAACATGAATGAACAGGGGAAACGTTTCATCAAAGTGCCCCAGCAGAGCCAGCCTTGCCTGAGCAATCCCGACGTCCGGAGAATCATGACGGAAAATCTGGTGAAATACATTGAAAAGGACCGCGCGGGAAAAGAGAAAAGCCAGTGGCCGCGCGTCTACGACATATCGCGGATGGACAGCACGAACTACATCTGCAAATGCCCGGAATGCATGCGCATCCACAAGGAGGAAGGCGGCGACTGCGGAATCGAAATCCGCTGCATCAATGCCATCGCCGAAGCGGTCGCGGAGAAATATCCGGAAATCCTGATCCGCACATTTGCCTATGCTTCAAGCGAGCTTCCGCCGAAGCTCACCAGACCAAAGGACAACGTCATCGTCCAGTACTGCAACCTCTATACCAAAACAGACTGCTACCGGCCGCTGACGCACGCGGTCAACCGTCAGCAGCTGGAAAAACTGGAAAAATGGGCAGCGCTGAACATTCATCTGATGGTCTGGGACTACTGGAATATGGGCAAGGCCGCCTACAACACTCCGCCCCGCCCGGAAGTCATCGTGGACGCGCTGATCGGCAATATGAAATTATTCCATGACAAGGGAGTGGAAGCCCTGTTCGCGGAAGCGGAAAAGGATTTTGCAACTACGCAGCCGTTCATGGATCTGAATTATTTTCTCGGCTATCAGCTGATGCTGGATCCGGACCAGGACGCCGAAAAACTCATTGACCTTTACATCCGGAACTGTTACGGCGCCGGAGCGGGACCTGTCCGGCAGTATTTCGATCTGCTGCGGGAAGGTGTGAAGAATTACCCGAAACCCCAGAGAAGCATGCAGGTTTCGCCATGGAAGCACATGAATCCGGATTCCTACCTCCGGATGGTCGCCCTGCTGGAAAAAGCCGAGTCCCTGGCAAAGGGCGATGAGAAAGCCGCCGCGAGAATCCGCAGGGAGATGATTTCCCCGCTCTGGTGCGCGCTTTTCTACTGGGACGACTGCAAAAGCCGATTCACGGAACAGGGCTGGACAAAACAGAGCCTGGTCGAACGATGCCGGAAACTGGCAGCGGAAAATCTGTGCAAAGACAATCCGGCAAATCGGAAGCAGCTCCTCGCCGATCTCGACAAAAAACTCGAGGTGCTGTCCGCCGAACTGTCGGTTCCTCCTGAATTCCGGGATGTACCGCCCGGTGAGATCAAAGTATTCGGGTATCCCAGCGGAAAAGGCCACGCGCCCGGCGGGGCGGCAAAGCAGAAGGATTCGGAATCCCCGACCGGATGGGCAGTAGTATCCGCGCATCGTGACGCACGGTTTCACGGCCCGGAAGCGAAAGTCTCCGGGAACCGCTGTCTGACATTCGCCCTTGCCAACATCGGCACAAAAGAATACCGGATCACCCTCAGGGAACTTCCGACGGACGAGAAATTCCACTGGTATGTCATCCCGCGGACCCGAATCGGAGGGAAAACAACCTTCTGGGGACATTTCTGGTGGATTCAGTTTGATCTTTCTCCGGCATATGCCGCGGCGGACGGGCAGGAGGAACTGAACGATTACGACGTCTGGTTTTCCGCCCGCTTCACCGGACCGGCTTATGTTCCGGGCTCGAAACGGGAAAATTCGGTTTCCGTCGACCGCATCGTTCTTGTGCGCTCCGGCGGCCATGCCGCGGAAATGCTCCGAAAAAGGAACGCCGGAAAGGAAAAGAAATGATCCGGAGACTTCTCTTCCTTTCGCGTGATGGCAAGAATTGTCACGGATGTCCCTCATGAATTCCTGCAGAGAAATCGTATCCGTGCTTTGCCATGAAATCAATCCTGTTTCCGGAGCTGTTTCCGTTCCGCCAGGTCTCAGATTGTGCTGACGATTCCAGATCCCACAGGATGCAAATGGGGAATCAAGGGAAAACGGGTTTTCCCGTCCGTGCTCCTGCCGGAGCACGGGATTTCATGGAAAATTTTTTCTTCCAGACTTGAAATCACACCGGATTTATGTAAGCTAATAGGGAAAATTTTGGAAACAGAATCCGGAGAAACCATGTCATTTCCCGATCGAGAAGAAATTGCGTCGCTCAAAGAGACGCCGAATCCTGCCATTCTTGCTGATCTGGACGCGCAGGGACTTCTGATTGCGCCCGGAGAAAGCGTACAGGAGTATGCCGACCGCCTGCTCGAAGAAGAGGAGCGGATCGAACAGCTGCGCACAAAACTTGCGGAAGAAAAAGAGCTGGAACCATACACCGGACTCACAATCCGTTCCGGAATGGAGATTCCCGACGAGATTCTGGAGGAGGCCGCCGAAACCACGCGCGCCGCATACGGCTTTGCCGTGAAATGGGTTCCCGGCTTCTTTCCGACGCACGGACTCGGCATTCTCTGGGGCGGCTGCTCAATCTCCTCTTATGAGGATCTGCCGACACTTTTCATCATCCGGAAAAGTTTCAAGAACAAAAGAAAGTTCTTCATCTACGGGCGCGAGGAACTGACCGCGCATGAACTCTGCCACGTGGCACGCTCACCGATTCAGGACCGCGAATATGAGGAGCATTTCGCCTATGCCATTTCCCACAGCCCGCTGCGCCGCTATTCGGGGAACTGCTTCAAAAGCGAGAAGGACGCGATTCTCTTCATTCTGCCCGTGTTTCTTCTTCTGGTAATCCAGATCGGACGCGTCACCTGCTGGCCGATGATCCCGGCATGGCCGTTCTGGATACTTGCGTTCGTCTGGCCGGTCTTCCTGATCGTCTGCAACATCCGGGCGAGAAAACGGTATTTCCGCGCGGAAAAAGCGCTCCGTTCCCTGGGAGTGGAAATGCCGCGGGCCGTGCTGTTCCGCTGCACCGGTGCGGAAATCGACAACTTTGCCGCACTTGCCGATGATGCGGAAAAACTGAAAGATTATTTCCTTGAAAAACAGACATGCGACCTGCGCTGGCAGGTCGTGACGGAACGTTTCATCCGGAAAAAAGAGGAGGAGCAGTAATATGGCCAGACTCAAAGACATCGCGGCGTTTCTCGATGAACGGCTCGAAATCGCGAAATACCGTTCCGACGCATCCAACAACGGTCTGCAGTTTGAAGCCGGTCCGGAGGTGCGCAAAGCGCTGTTCGCCGTGGATGCCTCCTATGCGCTCTTTTCGACCGCCGCGGATCTGGACGCGGACTTTCTTTTCGTCCATCACGGAATCAGCTGGGGCGGATCCCTGAAACGGATTTGTTCCCTGGACGCCAAACGGGTTTCCATGCTTGCCGCGAACTCGATTTCGCTCTACGGTGCGCACCTGCCGCTGGACGCGAATCCGGAAATCGGGCACAACATCCTGCTGGCAAAGATGATGCGCCTGGAAGATCCCCGCCCGTTCGGAGAATATGATTCCTACCGGATCGGATTTCAGGGGATTCTCCCGAAGGAAACGACCGTCGGAGAGCTCGCAAAACTGCTGGATCGGACCCTTCTCTCTGAAGGACCTTATCACATCTATGGCGATGCGAATAGGAAAATCATGCGTACAGCGGTGATTTCGGGCGGCGGCGCATTTCCGGAGGTGTTCGGCGAACTGTATTCCGAAGGGATTGACTGCCTTGTGACCGGGGAGATGACGCATGAAGCGTTTCATTATGCCTCCGAGGCGGGAGTTGCCGTAATTGCCATGGGGCATTACCGTTCCGAGACCCCGGGCGTGGATGCCGTCATGCGGGAAGTGTCTGAACATTTTGACGTCGAAACCGAATTCATCGACCTGCCGACCGGGATGTAAAACACCGCATATGGAAAGAGGCGCGTCCTCTTGAAGACGGAACCGTCCTGAATCCGGCCTTTCCGGGGTAATGGGAAAAATGAACGCCTCCGACGCAGTGCACACGCCCGTATCGGGGATTCCGCCTCCGGCAGCCAGCTTGCGCAGCTTCGCGCGCAATTTTTATTTCGCGCTATGCGCGACCAGCTTGCGCAGCTGGACCGCGGCAGGACTGGAAGTCCTGCACGAATCATAATTTGCGTTGCAAATTATTTTTTTTTAGTTTTGCAGCTTTGCGCGCAATTTTCATTAAAAATTACGGAAAAATGCAAAGCATTTTTCGCGGGGTCAAGGGCCTTTCGGCCCTTGTCGCGATCCAGCGGCGAGACGCTGGTCGTGCGCAGCACGAAATCCCCCATCGGAGAGATTCTGATTTTTTGAATCAATCCGGATGACGGAAAGAATCCCCGCGGTTTCCTCCCGGATGACGGAATCCGCCTCGTTTCCACTGTTTTCTTTCGGTAAAATCACGTCGGGGACCGCGATCCGGACGTGATCCGTCATTTTTGAAACGATGATCCGTCATTTTTCCGTCAGAATCATTTTTGAACTGGCGACGCGGCCGGAAGGAGCGTTTTTCTCCGTCATTTTCCTCAAAATTCTTATAGAAATCATCCCGGTGTCTTTCATTTTCAGGAAAAGAGCGGCGCGGCCGCCCGGTGAACTTTCCACGACCGTCAAACCGGAAACTGTGCTTATGACGGCGATCTGAGTTTTCACCGTCATTCCCATTGGAATCTTGTTGAAAACCATTTCTGTACCGGTCATCTCTATGAAAGGAACGATGTGGCCGTGATACAGATTCCTCCCGATCATCAGATCGGAATTTCCGTCCGGGGCGGCGCTCAAAATGGTTTTCGTCATTTTCCTGCTCCCGGAATGGACGTCGCGGAGGGGGGGAAAAATCCTCGGCATTATCCCTGAAAGGACGCTGGGGAGGCGGATTGTTTCTTTGGCGTGATTCATTGACTTTCAAGACGCGGCCGTGGAAGTCGCTGTCGTCAAGTTCCTGCATGATGCGTAATGCCTCGTCATCGTCCAGCATGACAAATCCATATCCAAGCGGTCTGCCGGTGTCGCGGTCGGTTTTGATTTTTGCATCAAAAACCTTTCCATGATGTTCAAAAAGTTCTCTAAGTTCGGCATCTGTGGTCCCATAGGGCAGATTGCCGACATAAACACTCTTCATGATTCTGAAACCCTCCCTGTTCAGCCAGGATCGTCCTGGCTCTGGTCATTTGGAAAATATACTGCTGTCCGCTTCCATTTTCAACGGCGGAAAAGCAATTCCCGAAAGAGAAATTCTTTTTTCCACCAAAGAGAAAAAGTGACGGTTTTTCTGGATGAGGGAATGATTTTTGTTTTTTTCATTGGAAAAAACTTGATTTTCAGATTTCTCATGCTATTTTAAAAAATGTGTCCCCTACAGGGGCTGTTGTGAGCTGGTAGCTCAGTCGGTAGAGCATCGCCCTTTTAAGGCGGTGGTCCAGGGTTCGAGCCCCTGCCGGCTCACCATTTTTCTCTTCCCTTTCAGACCGCTGTCCCGTTTCTATCGGACAAGGTTGCCATTTTTTGCCCGGAAAATTCCCTCTGGTCAACTGTTCACTGATCAGCTCCCCGGAATGTTGGACAATTTTCATTCATAATGAAACATTCCATGTTGCAATCAATATTTTCAATGCTATTTTACTCCAATGCCTGAAGTGATGCAATAGCGCATCATATTGACTGACAATTGATTAACCAGGAGAAAAGTGCCACCTGTTTTTTACTGAAAAACAGAACCATTTATTCCCGCATATGACAGGCGTTTTTTATGACAGGAAATTTTGATACAAATAATATACAAATAATTTACAATGGAGATAAAAAAAATGAAAATATTTTGTCCAAAATGTCAAAGTAAATATGAAGTTGACAATCAATATAGCGGCATGAATGTTGAGTGTCCTAATTGCAAAACATCGTTCAAAGTAAATGATATGTCACGTATTGAAAATATCGAGGACAAAGTCAATAGTTTTATAGAAAAAATGACACTTGACGATCAGGACGGTTCTGTACTCCAAAAAACCTATCGTAAAGTGGAAAAATTATTAACAAAAAACGAAACAATTGAGTATATCGCCTTACAAAAAAAATTATTATTCAATATTGCTCCCGACTCTATTGTATTGACAAACCGCAGAATCATTATTCTCAATGTTGGAATTTTGGGAACGGTCAATATATGGGATGTGATTTGGCGTGATCTAATAGATGCAAAACTGAATATCGGCATTCTGCGTGCCTCAATCACTCTTCATACAAGAAAAGGCACATGTTTTATTGGAAATCTTCTGAAAACTCCGGCAAGTAGAGCGTATGCAATTCTGCAGGAACAGGAAGAACGGACCGCAGAAGAACGTCGCCAGCGTGAAATAGAAGAAAAAAGAGCAGCGGCAGGAGGTGTTGTGATCAATACTCCACAAGAACTTCAGTGGGGGAACTCGTCGACTCCGCAAGGAGATGGTATTGCAGCAATGAGGCAATTGAAAGATATGCTGGATGCCGGGTTGATTACGCAAGGAGAATATGAATCCAAACGGCAATCACTTCTTTCTAGGTTTTAATCATCTGTAAGATGTAAAAGATAAAACTCACAAAGTTTCCGTCTACCTATTTTTCTCGACGAATTCCCGAAGCTGTCAAGGGATTATCCGTAAAAAAAGATCAGCTGTTCCGGGAGAAAGTAGTGAAGAAACGTTTCTTGCATTTTGAAAGAAAAAGGATCTCCGGATTAATCCCGAAGAAATATCAATTTTTTTTTGAATGAAGCTTGAAATTTTTGAGAAAGTCAATAAATTAATTTCCCATGATTCAGTCGGAATTGCGGGTGTAGTTCAATGGTAGAACCTCAGCCTTCCAAGCTGATCGTGAGGGTTCGATTCCCTTCACCCGCTCCATTTTGACATGATGACTTCGGTGGGGTTCCCGAGCGGCCAAAGGGGGCAGACTGTAAATCTGCTGTCGCTGACTTCGATGGTTCGAATCCATCCCCCACCACCATTTAGAATTTAGCCTCAAATCTGACATTAAAAAGCAGGTTTGAGGATTTTTTTTGATTT
>CASEFP010000137.1 GCA_949287225.1 uncultured Lentisphaeria bacterium | reverse complement strand
TTATCACTGTGCGAAGCAGCGCGGGCTGACTCCGGATGATTATCCGGAATTGGAGCAAATCGTATTGTTGTCTTTTTTCCGGGTGAATCCGAATTTCGTCTATGATCCCCGGAAAGGGAAATTCCGTTCCTACCTCGGCATTATTATGAAGAACTGCGTTTCCTCGATTTTCCGTCATAAGAAACAGCGAGGAGAGGTGAATGAAGTTCTGGTGGCTCAGGAGGAAGGATTTGACGATTCTTTTGAGGAAGAATGGAACAGGGAATGGAAGATTCATCTGTTCTGGCTGTCCATGAAAAATGCCTCTGATCAAATGCCGGAGAAAGTGTTTCAGGCATTTGAGCTTTTGGAAATAAAGGGCAGGAAAGCCTCTGAAGTTGCGTCGGAGCTTGGGATTTCCATTCCGAGCGTTTACAATTACCGGAAAAAAGTCATTGATTTTCTCCGAACGAATATTGCTGAGATTTCAAGCGAGGAGGCGGAATGATGAAACATTTAACGGATGCGACAATCGATCAGTTTGTCAAGAAACAACTTCCGGATTTTGAGCACCTGTCGGTCCGGTTTCATTTGCTGTTCTGCCGGGAATGTTCCAGGAGAGTACGTCAATATCATGATGACGAGGCATTTATCGGAGCCTATCGCGAAGGCTTCTGCAAAATGAATTCCTCTTTTTCCAGTATTCAGGATTTTCTGAATGAAAAAGAGGTTTTGAAACAAGAAAAATGATGTTTTTTTCAGCATCCCAACCAAAGGAAAGGACAAGGGAAATGAAGACAACGAGAATCAACCGGATGAAGAGAAGCTGGCTTGGGCGTCAAATCTGCAAACTGCTGGGGGAAGAACGTGGCGCGGTGATGATGGAATACGTCATCGTCGCGGTGCTGATTGCAGCGGCCTGCGTGGTTGCCGTGGCCATGTTCGGCAAGACCATTGTCGGCATGTTTGACGTCGCCGCCAAGGGTGCAAGCGCTGACCACTCCGGCGCCAAAACGGCATTGGACGAAACACAGCAGCAACAGAACGAGGATGCGTCCGAGGCGTCCGAATTTCACGACAGCATGCATAAATAATGAAATGAAGAGATCAGGTCCGGAATGCACATAACTCCGACAGTTTATATGATTGCCGCTGCGACTCCGTGGGTGATCGTATTGGGAATATACGACTGGAAGACACGGACACTGCCGAATCGTCTTACGCTCGGAGGAAGTGCGGTGATTCTGGCCTGGCAGTTCGGCTGGGGGGGGGTACCCTATCTGCTGAACAGTCTTCTGGGCGGAATCGTTGCGGGTGCGCTGCTGCTGATTCCTTTCCTGGTCAGGGCGGCGGGCGCGGGAGATTTGAAGTATCTCTTTGCCGGCGGATTGCTGGCAGGGTATCCTGCCGTGTTTCCGATGCTGCTGCTGACTTCCGTGTTCGGGCTTGTGCTTGGAATCATTATGCAGATTACAGGGCGTGTGGACGCAGCGAGGCTCAAGCACTTTTTCCGCTGTGCCTGTGACTGGCGCTACGACCGGGCGGAAGGACGGAAAAATCTGCCGGACAGAGAAAGCGAAAAGGTCCGCATTCCGTTCGGTGTGGCGATTTCCGCAGGAATATGGACGACACTGCTGCTGCGGCTTGCCGGGGAGTATGCCCGATGAAAAAAAAAGAGCAAGGCTCCATGCTGATGGAAACCGTGATTGTCATGCCGCTTCTGGTCGCGCTGATTTTTGGTGCGCTTCAAATGGCGCACATTCATGCGGCCCGGCAAATCGTGAGCTATGCGGCGTATGCAGCGGCACGTGCAACATTGTCCGTTGCGAAAGACAAGGAGGAGGAAGAGGCGAAAAAAGCGGCGCAGCGGATTCTCTGCTGGCTGGTCGCCCCTCCCGATACCCTCCACGACGGCGTGATGATGCCCGATCCGGAAGCAAAGAGCGTCAAGGATCGTCTGCTTGAATTCAAAGTGAGGAAGAACGCTTGGAACAACGAAGTGGAATTGAAGTTTGCGTTTCCGCTGGTCATGCCGCTTGCGGCGCAGATTATCGCCTATCACTTCAATCCGACTGATTACTCGACGGGCGAAACGGGAGACCATATTTCGACGAAAAAATTCGGAGATGATTTCACCGGACCTCATCTGATCTTTCACGAACGGATGAGCATACCCAAACCTTATATTGTGAAGAAGTAAAAATGACAGCAGTACTGAAACAGAAGATGATGGAACTTGGGCGTGACGAAAGCGGCGTTGCTTTTGCCTTCACCGTCACGGTTTCGCTGATTATTTTTCTGTTCGGTTTTGCCATTTACGCCTGCGGGGAAACCGTGCGTCAGAGAATCGAACTGCAAAACGCGGCAGACGCCGCCGCGTATTCCGGGGCGCTGGTTCAGGCGGACACGATCAGCCGTGTCGCCGTCATCAACAAGGCAATGGCCTGGAATTACGTCA
>CASEFP010000136.1 GCA_949287225.1 uncultured Lentisphaeria bacterium | reverse complement strand
TGGCGGTAACATCATTGGCGTGTCTCGGTCCAATATCACAAATTTCGCTGCCATCATACACCTTTTTTTTGACTGGTAATATATCATGCTTTTATGATTTTTCTCGCAGAACTTGCTTTTAAGTCCGACAGGCTGCTAGGCAAAGGCGATATCTGGCGCTTCGTGCGTCCGCAAAAAGCGGAACTGAAAAACGCCGCGGGAAAAATTCTGCGCGGCTATGAGGAAAAGTTCCAGCAGTTCTATCCCGCCGTCCGCATCAGAGAACGCAGATATTTTGCCGACAACCGGGAGGTATCCGGGCAATGCACCATGAAATGCACGACATTTACGGTTCGGGAAACCTATGACATCGTTGCGACGGATTCCATCCTCGAACACATCCGGAAAAACGCAGGGAAATCCGTATCGAATATTGATCCGGAAGTGGAAAAGGTGCTCACACAGACAATCGAATACCGTTTTGATCCGTATGGAGCATGCGCTGTAACTCATGAGGCGGAATTCTTCCGGGATGTCCGCCTGGGATACATGGGATTTATTCAGGCGGCAAAACTGCGTCCTGACAAACCGTTTTCGCGTCATATCTACTATATTCCCAAAACAAAACCATTTCAGTTCAAAGGGCGTGAATACGACTTCCTCCACGGGCAGGACTACCGGGAAAAACTCCCCGCCACCCTCTATCTTACAAAGGACACTTATCTCTACCCGGACAATCCGCCTGACCGTTTCATTCAGATTGTCGGAGGAGAAAATGTTCCGGATGTGGGATTTGTCTGCGGCTATGCCGCGAGGGAGGAGGACGGCTCTCCCCTTCTCCGGAAAAACCGGATTTCCCGCGCCGGATTCCTTTACACGTCCAGCAAGACCTACCCTTACGCCATGGACGGCGGCAAAATCCCGGTCATCCGGAAAGGAACAAAACTCTTCAATCGGGCGTATCGGCAGTATTTCGACCCGACATTGAATTACTACCTGAACCGTCAGGGACATACTCTTGTGCTTTATATGGATTTCCGTGAGCCGGTCAGGAAAAAGGAAATGGTTCTTCCCGCGAAGCTGGCCGGAAAGAAATTTACGGTGCTGGAAAAATCACCGTCCCTCACACTGCGGGAGGCGGCTCCGGCAGCGTATGAGATTGACTGCCCGGATCAGACAAGCTATGCCGTATTAAGTGTCCGGTAAATCCCGTAAATTGTGGAGAAGCGGATTGTGGCAACAGCGCCCATGTCGGAGTAAAAATCCCCGGCAGAGAGTTCGATGCTCTCTCCAGGATGTCCGAGCAAGCCTCTTTCCGCCTGATCCCGCTTCCTCCGCTGCTTCAGAATATCCTGAGTATTCCGAGAAGATCATAACTGAAAGCGCATATCGGAAAAGCCTCTCCAGATAACCAGATGGGGAGAAAAATCCATCTGGAAATACGCAACTCCAACTCTGCGGAGATTTTCAGCAGCATTTCTCATAGAAAAATGAGAATCTGTATGATTTTCTGTTTGTATTTTCAGTCAAAACATGATAAGTTACAACATAGAGGGAGCGGATGTATTACGGCCTTGCTTCTTCTGTGCTGTTTGAAAACCGTTATATTTCAGCAAATGCGCGAGAAACCGACCAAGTTGATTATGTATTTGCTACGATGTTGTAGAAATGTGACCGGTAGGATTGTGTTTTCACATCTTGCTGGGCTCTTCTATGCATATCGTAGCCGGTTCTTGGTCGGACCTCTCGCGCAGTGCCTAGGAGCGTTCGGTTCTTTTTATGAATGTTTTCAGGCATGCTGGATTTCGCAGCGAAAGTTGAGAAATCGGCATACGGCCAAATACCGATAAGAGGAATATGCATGTGCATGAAGGCTTTGACAACGGAAGAGAATACAGCTCCAGATTTGAGCGATGAATCTTTCGCTGTGCCCATGCCGGAACGCATTCCTTCATGGATTCTTCGGTCTATTGAAGAATCCGATATACGAACGAAATGAGCGCAAGCAAGCAACAGCTATGCCGATCATCTGACTTTTTCCAAGAGATCCAGGTTCTTTTTTGACCGGAGAACCGGGATTTTCTGTTTTTACGCCGCGAAATCCGACATTGGTTTTTCGCGGCGTTTCTGTTTTCTATCGGCAGGATATTTTCCCTCTATGATTTTTGTCGTTTACTGGGCCATTCCCCGGTAAACGAAAGGGGAAAAATAAAAATGACGGCAACATGCAGGAACTGAGGAAACAAACGGCAGGTTCTGATGGAAGCCGCCGGTCCTCATCTCGATCTGCGGGGAGATGTCCGTGCGACCGCCACAAGAATTATCGCCGCGTTCCTTTGCGACGACATATCCGCCATGGACTGCTGTGTCGACAATAAAATCGTAATTCTCAATGCGGGAATGAACGCACTGCGACAAGTTTGCTGATGTCTTTATATCGTTGATTTTCTCTATGAGAACGGAAAAATGCCGGAATACAGAGATGTTCTGATTCCGTTCATCCTCCTGACGCCGGACAAATTCCAGAAGTGTTTTATGCGTAATGAAAAAACATATGGTACTTCCCGCACCCCGGAAACTGGTTCGGAATCAGAAGTTTTGTTCCGGCCTCGTTCCCTGGGGCGGATATGAGAGCGTTTTACACGGGTTTCAAAAAAATAACAGGTCAAAATGATGGGAATGAAATGAAGTGTATGCGTGGTTCATGAATAACATGCTGCCGCTTTCAGCCCGCGGCGGAAGGAAAAACGGACTCGATTTCAACGGAGGAATTCTCCTTTTTCCTGATTATGATGCGTTTCTTCCTGAATTTAAGAGAGCTGTTGACCAACTGAGGAGTGATTTCATTTTCAGACAGAATCGACTGTCCCGCACCAAACTCTGCCGCAAAGAGGCGCATGAAACAGAAATGATTCTCAGGAAATTCATTTTTCCGCGATATTCTGCCGGAAAAACTTATAAAAACGATTTCAGCCCTCCTATATAAGGGTAGAGAGGAAAGAGTTTTCTCCAGGGATACCGGAAGTGAAATGGACGAGGCGATATAAAATGTACACAACCAATTCGGAACTTCTCGAAAAAGTCCGCGCCGGGGATGAATCCGCGTGGCGGCTGTTCCGCGACACGTATCGCCCCTTGATTTATCACTGCGCAAAGCAGCATGGGCTGACTCCGGATGATTATCCGGAACTGGAACAGATCGTGTTATTGTCTTTTTTCCGGGTGAATCCGAATTTCGTCTATGATCCCCGGAAGGGGAAATTCCGCTCCTATCTCGGCATTATTATGAAGAACTGCATTTCTTCCATCTTCCGTCATAAGAAACAGCGCTCTGAAATGAACAAAGCCCTGGAGACGCAGGAGAAGGAACTTGACGATTCGTTTGAGGAGGAATGGAACAGGGAATGGAAAATTCATCTGTTCTGGCTGTCCATGAAAAATGCCGCCGAGCAGATGCCGGAAAAAGTGTTCCAGGCATTTGAACTGTTGGAAATGAAAGGCGGAAGAGCCCCGGAAGTAGCGTCAGCGCTCGGGATTTCCATTCCGAGTGTTTACAATTACCGGAAAAAAGTCATTGATTTTCTCCGGGAGAATATCGCGGAGATTTCAGGCGAGGAGGTGGAATGATGAAACATTTGACAGATGCGACAATCGATCAGTTTGTAAAAAAACAGCTTCCGGACTCCGAGCGCCTTTCAGTCAGATTCCATCTGGCACTGTGCCGGGAGTGCTCGAAAAGAGTCCGGCAATATCATGATGACGAGGCATTTATCGGGACCTATCGCGAGGGGTTTGCCAAAATGAATTCCTCTTTTTCCCATATTCAGGATTTTCTGGATCAGAAAGAAGCGTTGAAATAAGAAAAATGATGTCTTAAAAAAACATCCCAACCAACGGAAAGGACAAGGAAATGAAGACAGCGAGACTCAACCGGATGAAGAAAAGCTGGCTCGGACGTCAAATCTGCAGACTGCTGGGCGAAGAACGCGGCGCGGTGATGATGGAATACGTCATTGTCGCGGTGCTGATCGCGGCGGCCTGCGTGGTTGCAGTGGCCATGTTCGGCAAGACCATTGTCGGCATGTTCGATGTCGCGGCCAAGGGCGCAACCGGCGACCACTCCGGAGCCAAAACGGCTTTGGACGAGACGCAGCAGCAGCAGACCGAGGATGCCTCCAAGGCCTCCGAATTTCACGACAGTATGCATAAGTAAGGGACCGGGTTCAGAATGCACATTACTCCGACAGTGTATCTGATTGCGGCGGCGACTCCGTGGCTGATCGTATTGGGAAAATACGACTGGCAGACGCGGACACTGCCGAATCGTCTCACACTCGGGGGAAGTGCGGTGATCCTGGTCTGGCTGTTCGGATGGGGGGGGCTCCCGTATCTGCTGAACGGCCTTCTCGGCGGAATTGCCGCGGGTGCGCTGCTGCTGATCCCTTTTCTGCTAAGGGCGGCGGGCGCGGGGGATCTGAAGTATCTCTTTGCGGGCGGACTGCTGGTCGGGTATCCGGCCGTGTTCCCGATGCTGTTGCTGACCTCCGTGTTCGGGCTCCTGCTTGGAATCGTCATGCAGATCACCGGCCGGGTGGACGCAGCAAGGCTCAGGCACTTTTTCCGCTGTGCATGCGACTGGCGTTACGACCGGGCGGAAGGTCGGAAGAATCTGCCGGACAGGGAAAGCGAAAAGGTCCGCATTCCGTTCGGCGTGGCGATTTCCGCCGGAATATGGACAACCCTGCTGCTTCGGCTCGTCGGGGAGTATGCCCGATGAACAGGAACGAGAAAGGCTCGATACTGATGGAAACCGTGATCGTCATGCCGCTTCTGGTCGCGCTGATTTTCGGAGCGCTTCAAATGGCGCACATCCATGTGGCGCGGCAGATCGTGAGTTATGCGGCATATGCAGCGGCGCGGGCGACATTGCCTGTCGCGGCGGACAAGGAGAAGGAAGAGGCGGAAAAAGCGGCGCAGAGGATTCTCTGCTGGCTGGTCGCTTCTCCCGATTCCCTTCACGACGGCGTGATGATGCCCGATCCGGAAGCAAAAAGCGTCAGGGACCGTCTGCTGGATTTCCGCGTGAGGAAGAACGGCTGGAACAACGAAGTGGAGCTGAAGTTCGCGTTTCCGCTGGTCATGCCGCTTGCGGCGCAGATCATCGCCTATCGGTTCAATCCGGCGGATTACACGCGGGGCGAGGCGGGAGAGCATGTTTCCAAGAAGAAATTCGGCGACGAATTCACCGGGCCGCATCTGATCTTTCATGAACGGATGAGCATACCCAAACCTTATATTGTGAAGAAGTGAAAAATGACAGCGGTTCTGAAACAGAAAATGACGGATCTCATGCGGGACGAAAGCGGGGTGGCGTTCGCCTTCACCGTCACGGTATCGCTGATCATTTTCCTGTTCGGTTTCGCCATTCACGCCTGCGGGGAAACCGTGCGTCAGAGAATCGAACTGCAAAACGCGGCAGACGCCGCCGCGTATTCCGGGGCGCTGGTTCAGGCGGACACGATCAGCCGTGTCGCCGTCATCAACAAGGCAATGGCCTGGAATTACGTCA
>CASEFP010000135.1 GCA_949287225.1 uncultured Lentisphaeria bacterium | reverse complement strand
GCTCGGGCTCGTATTATGAAGAGGAAATGTCGTCGGGCGGTCATCGTCGTCTGACGGCATTCATTTTGTGGCCATTTTCCCCTTCGAAAAAATCTCCCCTCGATCCACCATCACCATGGAGCTGGCTGGGCGCTTACCTCGCTGGTTTCTCACAAAACCCGCGGCGACGAAAATCATTTCACGATTTTTCGTAAAGGGTATCTGGCTATTGATGCCGGTTATCGCGAGGACACTTGGTATGCTCCCATCAAATATCACCAGTCTTCAGTCGCTCACAATACCATGCTGATTCATGACTCCTCCGAAAAATTTGAGGAAGATGCGAAGCGGATTCGCAGAACCTACAAAGAATTTTACCATATCTGGCAGGACACTCCGGAAGGCAAAGCTCTTTACAAAAAAACAGGAGCCGTTCTTTGCAGATGCTCAGGAAGAGCGCGAAAAGGAAAGAACCTTTCCTCAAAAGGTTTTTCCTTCTCGCATCTGGCTTTTGCATAATCGGCTAAAGTAAGTCGTATTGGGGCTAAGAACTGTATCGCTGTCGCAATTTCAATGACCTGGCGCATGCCTTACTGAAAGGTTCCAATCTGTTTTCCCATCCAGGTGCCGCCGGCAGGATGGTTCCCCTGTCATTGATGAATTTCAGTCTCTTTGCGAATCCAGACGGATTTCCGCGAAAGAAGTTTTCTGTCCAGCAGAACTGGTAAAAGTCTCAATCGCAAGCAGTCCCTTCCCATTCTCTGGAGGAACATTCACACAGATTTTTACTGTAAACCGATACCAGCCCTCTTTTTCAGATTTTTCAAATTTGTTTTTGTTAAGCCATAAACGGAAAGGCTTGGTTCCTGCATTCATGACAATCCAGAGGGCTGTCATACTCCCGGAGAAATAGCCGCTCAGGATATATTCTCCCCTGACCATGCCTGGCAGAATCTGGTAAAATCCCGCTTTGTAATTTTTTTGAACCGCACTGCTCGCGAGAGTAAGAACTGCGGGAAAATCCTTTCCGCCCTTTTCTACCATCGCAGTTCCTTGAGATATACTCCAGAAAACAGGTTTGCCATCCGTATTCAACTGCGAAAAATCCGCATTTTTCAAAATGTTTTCAGCCATCACCATAAACGGCAGAAAAAATACTGCGGCAGCCAATCGGGATTTATTCATTTCGGATACTCCTTTATTATATTGTTATTTTACCATAAAAAGAGAAAACAGATCCGGACGTCTCTCTCCCGCCAGTCCGGGCGACAGGAACATCCAGTGATCGGCGCCAGTGCCGGAATCGTCCTCCATGACGACACAGCTGAAACCGAAAATGCGACCGTGTTCAAGCAGCGGATCTATTTCTTTCAGGGGAACGCTCATGGTATATACTGTCTCCTTCTTCTTTTCATCCCGTACAACATGATATCGGACATGTTTTTCGAGGGAGCTTCCCGCAGGCTTGTTGTGAACGGTCAGAGCGGGACGCTGATTTCCATCGAGGGCAAGCGTCAGAATGAAATCATCGGTTCCGATTCCGCTTTTTGAACCGATGAAATTGGTTCTCGGATCCATTCCGATCTGAAGACAGTCGCCACGCCATATATTCTCTCCCGTATAACGGTTGAAATGCAAATCATCCGTGACAACCGCCCTGAAGTGAAGAATTCCCGCGTCATGCGACCAGTAGAGTTTCATCGAAAGATCTTCTGCACCGTCCCATGTGGTATGATCCGCGGGAAGGATGCTGTCTTTTCCGGAAACTGTCACAGAATATGGCGTTCTGCCGATCTCATGAATTACAGGAGGCTTGTATTCACACCGGTATGGCTGATAGCCTCCGTCAAAATGCCATATCATCTCAAGAGTTTCCCCCCTGCCGGGCATAGGCAGATCCACAATCGTCTTATCGCCCCGGATCACCGCAAAACGGTCAGCGGAGCCATGTTTCCCGCGCAAACGGTATTCAAGTCGGCCGGATTGTGTTTTTCTGTTCGATTTGTTGAGCACATAACATTTCAGACGACTTTCCGATGCGGGACGGAAAAAGAGCTCTGCGGGAATATCTTCTTTCACAACAATCGCTTCCGCAGCCCGTTTCTGGCGTATGAAATCACCTCCACGGACATAGATGGGATTCTCTCCTAGCAGCAGCGATTTGCCAGACAGCGGATTCCCCATCATATCCTGAAACTGAAAATCCCCCTTTCCGAACTCGATTTCCGGAGCATAGTCAGGATCGATACTCCACATCGCCGTGACAGCGGAACCGTCCACGCGGGAAAAAGTAATGACCGTCAATTTGTCCGAAAGATCCGTAAAATGCACATTGGTAACATCTTCCACAACATCAGAAGCCACGCTGAAGGCCGCCACTGCACTCAACGGATTGCCATGACGCCAGAGATGCATCGTAAAACGGTTTGCTTCCATCAGGTTATCCGGATAATATGCCGCATAATAGAAGAACGCATCAAGGCCGATCGCCCTCCCAAACAGAAATGAGCGGGCTAGGCGATTTGCCTGAATCACCTGATATTTCGGATCATAAATGTGATTCCGGTCAATGAAATAGCCATACTCGGAAACATAGATCCCACAGTCGGGGGTATGCTTTTTCATCACCCGGGAAATATTCTCATAATTCTTTTTCAAATCACGCTCAAGGCCGACAGCAGGCTGACCGGGGCCAATCCAGCGAGGCTGAGGATAACAGTCAATCCCCATCCGATTCAGCCGTGTCCGGCATCGTTTCACGACCTCCCCGGTGAATGCATAGGCATATCTCGAATCGACATCACTGGGCCGAACCGCAGCGAGTTTGGCATCCGGCCTGATTTTGCGCACCTCGTCATTCACAATATCAATCAAAGCGGCACATCGCTCCGCTACGGGGCCGGCTGCAAAGTTCGCCACAATGTCCTTTGTATATTTCCTTTTATAGTACAGATTCAACCCATTGGCCGCGTCGAGTTCCCCTCCGGTTTCAAGAAGATCAAAATCATTGCCATACTGTTTCAGGAACGCACGAATGAAACGTCTCCACAAGTCGTCGGACTCCGGCGGCGGCAGGAAACGCGCACTATTGATGTTGTTTTCCGCTGCCGCTCTCCGGTTTTCCTCAGACTGCGCCCAGGGAGGCGGATTGAGAACAAAGAATGTCTTGAGCGCGAATCCCTGATCCCGGAGAGCTTTCGCTTTCGCATACTTCAAAAGATACTCAAAATCAAAGACTCCTTGCTGTTTTTCAGCATGATTCCAGATCACAGCCGCTTCAATCCAGCGAACACCGATTCTCCGGGATGCTTCCGGCAGCTCCTGTGCGCCGCACAATCCTGCGAACGGAGGTATTTTCCCACTCAGTTTCCGGGGAGGGCTCACGATCACAACAGATTGAAAATCTTTGGCATTTCCGCTTTCTGCCGTGATACCGAACCATCCTTTTTTATGATTCGGAAGTTCAAAGGCCAATGGCGCTGTTCCGCTCTTTTTCAGAATGGTTTTACCCTCATAATCCACAACCGTTACATCGACTTTTTTTTCGGGTGCGGCTTTGACTGTAACGGGAATCCGTTCCCCGGCAAGGAACACATATCCTTCCATTTCCGGCAGTATGATTCCAACACAATTCACAGGTTTGAAATCTTCCGGCGTATTCCCCCGGTTCAAAACAAAAGCGTCAAAAAAAGCGGAAACTCCCACTGTTTTCAATCCGTAATTTGGAACATAGGAGTGTGCACCGTCCGCCTTGAAAGTGTAGAAATAACGTTTCCATTCCGTTGTCAGTGTCACAGATTTTCTGTTGCTGAGACGTTTTCCCCATGTCGATCGGAGAAACGGCGTAACGCCGATGAATGCCTCCGAACCATTTCTGTCGCTTTTCGCCATAAAGGAAAAGACATATTCTCCTTCCGGGAGGACGGCTGTTTCCAAAGTGCTGAGTTCTCCCGGCCGTATCATGCGGATCGCGTATTTTCCGGAATAAGCGCCTGTTGCATCATGCGTGTAATTCCGTTCCCGGAAAACTCCCTGGACGTTGGAGTTCCATGTCCCGTAGGTCATGCTCCGGTATTCGGTTTCCACGTCAGGATCCCCGACTAGAAGGTTCTCCGCACGGACACATGAAAAACAACACACAAAACTCAATAGAAATACGGTTCGTTTCATAAAAATAACTCCCTCTTTTTATTCAACTGCATTCGGAGAAAGCAGAACATTCCACGGCAGTTTTTTCTGAAATGTATAAGTCGGTTCGACAACATTGACTTTCGGAAAGCTTCTTACATTGCCTTCCACGCACAAAACAGAAATATTGGATGCGTGATGACGGTTTAAGGCACTTTCTGCGCGGTTCGGGCTGACGCTGAGAATATAATGACCGTTCACCTTGTCGCACCGATTCGTATTAATATCACTGACAAGCAGATGCGCGGACGGTTTGGGAATGTCGCGAAGGCGGAACGGATTTCGATAGGCAAAACCCCATGCGGCGGCCGCCCCCTCATTGACATAATTTTCTCCGATATGAGCATTGTATCCATAAGAGATGGCACCTTTTCCGGCAATCTGACAGTCATCGGTGTCAGAAGGACAATGGTATACTGTTTTTCTCACAGTTTCAATATTGATCCTTTTTCCTGACGTATAGATCTGCTCCGCAATCCGGGCAGTCCAATTCGGCTTTTCATCGACAGCGTAATATGGAAAAATCTCTCTATTGTCATTGAAATACATCAGGAAACCAGTTCCAATCTGCTTCAGATTCGCGGTACATTGGATTGCTTTCGCACGTTCGCGGGCGGAACTCAAAGCGGGCAGAAGCAGGGAGGCCAGAATTGCGATGATCGCAACTACGACGAGAAGTTCTATCAATGTGAAAATTGCCATATCGAGGCGTTTTTCAGATCGTTCCAATACTTTCATATTACCTCCTCTTTTTCCTGTGTATTATTGATTGCCCTGCAATGCCGTTGCGTTCTTTGAAATTTCAAGCTGCGCAACGGCACGTTTTTTTCTTGCTGTCAAAAATGGATCAGATCTTTGATCATAACGGGAAGTCCAGTCGCCATCGCCCTGTTGGCGGCTATACCGGTCAGAATGGATTTCGCTCCGTCGACGTAGTTTGCCGCAAGCCCGAGTGGATCGTTTCCCACTCCGCGGAAAACATGATTCAGCAGCAGCACATCACCGCCGCCATGATCCGCATCTCCGGGAACCTCCGGATAAGAAATTACATAGGGTTTGCCCCAATGCGGCTGGAAGAGAATCTCCGGAAGCATTTGTGCACGCGGAACTCCCAGCGGAGTTGCCCCGTCAAACTGAACCGCAGAATAATCACCGGCCACCTTGTTTGGAGAGTCGGATACCTCCACGATATTGAATTCCAGACGCCCTCTAGTTCCGTTGAAACAGACGCGATAGCCTTCCCAGGGGGCATGTGCATTCAGAGAATAGGTCATGATCGCTTTGTTTCTGTAACGGACCATCACCCCCATGTTGTCTTCGATATTGATTCCGTCACCGAAAACGCTTTTGTCCCGGTAATAATTATCCTCGACTTCGGAATCGAAGTAGAGCCCGTCGTAGATCTTCCCCCAGCTGCCCGACGGTTTTTCATACCGGAAAGGATCCTGCTGCGCCGTTGCGTTATCTCGGCAGCGGAAATAAAAATCAGTGATTCCGCGGGATTCCGCATTTTCCTTGCCGTAGAAGGCGAGAGTTCCCATGGCAAACACTAGTTCCGGTTCAGAGTCCAGCCACCAGTTGACCAGATCGAAATGGTGGGTGGATTTGTGGACCAGCAGACCGCCGCTGTTTTTCTTGTCGCGATGCCATCTGCGGAAATAGTCCGCACCGTGATTGGTATTCAAAAGCCACTCGAAATGAACGCTGGCAACCTGTCCGACGAGTCCGCTTCGGAGGATCTCCTTGATCCTGGTATTGCGGGGCGAGTAGCGGTAATTGAATGTGACGGTGATATTGCGTCCGGTTTTCTTCTGTGTATCAAGGATCTGCTGACATTTTTCCGCATCAATGGTCATGGGTTTTTCCGTGATGACATCGCATCCGAGCTCCATGGCACGGCAGATATACTTGTGATGCGTGCGGTCAATGGATGTCACAATGACTTTATCCGGTTTGATTTCGGAGATCATGCGATCGAATTCGACAGCCTTGTAGGTCGGCAACGGTGCATGACTGTAATGTTCTGCAATGTATCTGTTGTAAAAATCCATCCGGTGCTGATTGCTGTCGCAAAGAGCGCAGAGTTCTCCCGTATCGGAAAAATCTTTCATCAGCGCGTTGATGTACATCCAGGCACGTTGACCGGTTCCGACGTGCACATAACGAATCTTACTCATTTTCTTCCTGCTCCTTGTGCATTATATCTGGGAGGTTCTGAATGATAATTGATAATAAAATAATCCGTACTCTCCCTGGCGATTACGGAATAAGGCGCATAGATGACAGGTTTCTCTTTTCCTGTCTCCCATTTTTCATGATCCAGCAGCACATCCACGGCAATACGCCCCAGACGCTGATATCCGAAATCAACAGAAGATAGCGAGGGGCGTAGCAAGGCGCCTCCGGCCCCTCCGGAAAAACCGAGGACTGCAATATCTTCGGGAATGTTCCTCTGCTTCTCCTTTGCCATCTGATAGACATCAAGCACATAGGCGTCTTTATAACAGTAGAATGCGCTGGGCGGCTCCGGTTGTTCCAGCAGGGCTGAAATATTGCGGTAAAAATGGCCGTTGGACTCCGGGAAAAGGAAAAACATTCCGTCTCTGGAACAATATTGGCCGAGTGCTTCACGAAAATCTTCGAAAGACCGGTTGAAACGTTTTTCGATGATACTCTGTTCATTCAATAAAAATGCGATCCTGGTGTGCCCGAATTGAAGAAGAAATTTCAAGCCGTTGATCCATGCCTCATAAGAATTCGTCAGCACCGTCGTCTGGCCCGTGATTCTCAGATCACTTTCAAATGGCATCGCGTTGACAAGTGGCAGACCGCTTTGTTTCAACGTTTCCAATATTTTTTCTCCGCCATGAAACGCACAGCCTGACTGAATAATGCCGACATACTGTTCATTCAAATTTCCCCCTCGTGTCAGTTCGCCATATTCCAGCACATCCTTTTTCATCCCCAGTTCACAGCAGCGGGCGGATATTCCGGAAATCATCTCCAGCTCAGGAGAACCAGTCTGATTATGATCCTCTTTTACTACGACAAGAATCTTCCGAGGCTGCTGTTCCGGTATTTTGACAACCGTTCCTTTCTGACGGGAGCGGGAAATCATCCCGTCTTTTTCCAGCATGGACAGTGCATTGCGCAATGTAACCCGGGAAACCCCCATCATTCTGCACAGTTCCATTTCCCCCGGCAGCCGGCTGCCGGGAGCAAGATTCTGAGAGAAAATCATCTCATAGATTTTCTGATATATCTTCTCTTTCAAAGTATGCATAAACCACATTGATGTTTTATTTTTTATCTCTTTTAAGAAGATTATAAAGCATACATCGAATGCTGTCAATATAATACATCGTTTTTTTTTGAAAAATGATATGCTGACACAATTTCGATCAGAGCGGAATGTTGTATGAAACGATTGAATCGCAGGAAAATATTCAGACGGTCGAAAGTTTTCATTAAAAAAATTCAGTGCCGTCCCATAATTCTTTGAAATAGCCATTTTTAGCACCCTATTTGAGGTTGCGTCGGTTGTTTTCTAAAATTACCCATTTCCGGTTTTTCCTTTCCGTTAAGTTGGATTATAGTTGTGCGAATCCTG